>NZ_CP037422.1:4024326-4324326 GCF_007748175.1 Gimesia aquarii | reverse complement strand
AATAGCAACGGTCAGATTGGGTTTTGCCGTTTTTTCTTTAGTAGGACCGATCTTGTTAGGTGCTTTGATTCTTGCTGTTTTGTTAGCTAGTGGAGTGCTGGAGCAAGTCCCTGCACGTGCGGAAGGATTTCCGTCTGGTTTTGCGATCACAAAACTCCCTAGTTTGTCCGTCACCGCTGCTGTGATCTTACTGGCAAAGATAACGAGTATCGCTATCGTTCAGTCTATGGCTTTATTCCTGATATTGGCTGTGATCGGTGCACGTCGGCGTCGCGAAGTACACATTGGATTTATAGGGGCGGCAGTCGCTTTTGCATGGATCTTTCCAACAGAAGCGAGGATGATGTTACAATCTTCTGGTTTTACCCACCTGCAAGATTGGATTGGTGCTCTGTTTCCCCAATCAATGGTGATTTTTTATGGGTACGGGGATGGACAGGGTAGTTTCAGTGATCTCGATCTTGCGAATCGGATCTGGATACCCTTGTTTCTGAATCTCATCATTTTGTCTGGTCTGGCATACTGGTTTACGCGACGGTATGGAACGAGAACTGGTTTGATTTCTCATCGAAAGCGTCGCTGGATTTGGATGCCCTTGTTTTCCTGGATTTCTTTTCCCCATCGAAGAGAGTCGTCTTCACTGATCTGGATTAATTTACGACAGACTGTCCCGTTAGCATTAGCGGGGCTGGTCTTAGCATGTGTGATGGCAATCGCGAATATCCTTTCCATGGGGCCTTCCGATGGGAGGCCTGTGGTGCTGACTGCTTATAGTCTACCTTCGGCAATGTGGATTGTGGGAATACTTTGGGCGACTGTAGTCGGTTCAGGGATCTTTGCTGCCGAACTTGCACCTGGTTTGGGGCATTTCTGGATGTCCCGACCCATTTCGATCAACCGCTGGTTCTGGTTTAAGTATTTTGTGGGACTCTTTGCCGTTTTGATGGTTTTGGATGGGACTACAATTTTAGTCAGTTGGAATTCACTTCTACAGAATTCTTCCCAAACCACTTTCTATAACACGAATTTTTTAAGCTGGTCTTATATCGCCTGTTACCCAGTGTTGCATTCAATGATGTATTCACTGGCGGTTTTGGGAGTCTGCTGGTGGAAAAAGCCAGTGCGAGGGGCTGTGGTCGCGCTCTCCTTCTTTTTTATTGGCTCAATGGTCATGGAATCGATTCCTACAATCTCTGATTATGATCCCATCTTTATTTACAACAATCTCTTCAATGCTGAAAGAAATGGGGAATTCAGTCTTACCAGTTTTCATTTTCCACTCGTTTTTGGAATGATTGGTATAATTATATTGTTGACTGCTTTTTTGTCTTCTCGAAAAACTCAGCGGTTGGAAGTGTAAACGTATAAAGCATCAAAATAGAGTCTTTCTAAGCTCAAAGAATTTTTTTTCTTTTAACAAGGCCGTGTTTCTATGAAGAGGTTGCCTATAATAGTACGAGATGTTACTTAACATAATGCTATCTGAATAGTTTTTGAGATGCATACCTTTTCACGAGCCCACCTGAGCGATTCAATCTTGTTATGACTAATCAACAAACGACCCGACGTCTGGATGAGCTGCAGTTCGATAACCAATTTACACGGGAGTTGCCGGCCGATCTCGAGACAAAAAATTTTCGTCGGCAAGTCACAGAGTCCTGCTACTCGTCTGTGATGCCCACTGAGGTGGCTCAACCTCAGTTAGTTGCTTATTCAAAAGAAGTCGCTGATCTGTTGGATCTGCAAATAGATCCCTCGGAGTCTGATCAGTTCGCTGCGGTTTTCGCCGGAAATCATGTGTTGGAGGGCATGGAACCGTTTGCCATGTGTTATGGCGGTCATCAGTTTGGAAACTGGGCAGGTCAATTGGGAGATGGGCGGGCCATTAATCTGGGAGAAGTGCTTAATCAACGAGAAGAACATTGGACCTTGCAACTGAAGGGAGCTGGTCCTACTCCTTATTCGCGTACAGCAGATGGTTTAGCAGTCCTGCGTTCTTCAGTTCGCGAGTTTCTGTGTAGTGAAGCCATGTTTCACCTGGGAGTTCCGACGACACGTGCTTTGAGCTTGGTGTTAACGGGTGAGCAGGTCGAACGAGATATGTTTTATGATGGACATCCCAAACTTGAACCTGGTGCCGTTGTCTGCCGTGTTGCGCCGTCGTTCCTTCGTTTTGGGAATTATGAAATATTTGCGGCCCGTGGTGATATCGAAACACTGCGTAAACTGGTCAACTATACAATTCGAACCGATTTTCCGCATCTTGGCGAGCCGAGTCGTGACGTCTACTTGCACTGGTTTGAAGAAGTTTGCCGTCGTACTGCGGAGATGATAGTGCATTGGATGCGTGTCGGGTTTGTGCACGGCGTCATGAACACAGACAATATGTCGATCCTTGGTTTGACCATCGATTATGGACCCTATGGTTGGCTGGAAGGTTACGACCCGAACTGGACTCCCAACACGACTGACGCTTCAGGGCGGCGGTACCGATTTGGGAACCAGCCACAGATTGCACTTTGGAATCTTGTGCGATTAGCGAATGCCCTGCATCCATTGATTGAAGATGCTGAGCCGTTACAACAGGCGCTCGACGTTTATTCAGACCGTTTTGAGCAGGGCTGGCAATCGATGATGACATCGAAGTTGGGTCTGAGTTCTTTTCAGCCTGAGATCGATCTCAAGATGTTTGAAGAACTCACAGAGATTTTACAGTTAGTTGAAACAGATATGACCATTTTCTTCCGCAAATTGTCGTTGTTAGAAACAGAAAATGGAAATCAAGAAGTTGCCGATGAAATGGAGTTACTCGCCCCATTAATGGATGCCTATTACGAGCCTGAAAAAGTAGTTGGGGAAGTTCGCGCAAAGATATGCAACTGGATTCGCGGCTACCAAAGTCGACTCCGCCATGAATCATTGTCTGATATCGCCAGACGAGAAAAGATGAACCGTGTCAATCCAAAGTACGTGTTACGGAACTATCTGGCACAATTGGCGATTGATAAAGCAGAGCAGGGCGATTTTTCCATGGTCAATGATTTGCTTGAGTTATTGCGACATCCGTACGACGAGCAGCCAGACCAGGACCAGTATGCTGCGAAACGCCCTGA
This sequence comes from Gimesia aquarii, assembly GCF_007748175.1. NCBI lineage: Bacteria > Pseudomonadati > Planctomycetota > Planctomycetia > Planctomycetales > Planctomycetaceae > Gimesia > Gimesia aquarii. Next base: position 4,321,213 of record NZ_CP037422.1, on the reverse strand, counting down.
TTGGGCGCGCAGCAGAGCCGGTTGTTCTATGCTCTCTTGTAGTTCATAGCAGATTCAGGTTTGATTTTCTTTGATGACGGTTGGCAGGGTCTGACCAGCGGGAATGAATTTCAGCGAGATGGAGTTCACACAGTGCCGCGTATTTTTTTCGGTCATGCGTTCGCCGAGGAAGACGTGCCCCAGATGGCCTCCACAGTTATGGCAGATGATTTCTGTGCGAGAACCATCGGCATCGGGAAGGCGTTCGACGGCTTCGGGGAGTTCATCATCAAAACTGGGCCAGCCACAGTGGCTCTCAAACTTGTCTTCACTTCGATATAAGGGCGCGTTGCATTGTCGGCAGATGAAGGTGCCCGCTTCTTTGAGGTTTGTATATTCTCCTACAAAGGGATGCTCGGTCCCTTTATGTAGGATGACACGGGCTTCCTCAGGTGTGAGTTCATTATATTTTTGTTCGAATGACTCCATGAATCCAGTTTCTCTTTCAAAGTTTTTGTTAGACTCGCGTTAGCAAGGTGGCAATTGAGATAAAATGAAACTCGTATCGCTGTGGATGATCCATAAGCAGACGTTCCATGCGTTGATAAAGTTTCTCGATGATATTTCCCTTGAGCAACTCGTCCGGCAGCGCAGCTGCAAGTACCGGTTCTGAAAAAGCTCGCAGAAAACTGGTATAGCTGTGCGCCCAGGTTTCCCGATCATTGGTAGTGGCAAAAGCAGTGTTGAAAGGCACCGGGACATCGCGTGAATCTGCATGTTCGATACGATAGGCGGCTGCTAGTTCTGGTTTGTTCCGGATGGGAGCAATTAGTTCTTCAATATCGCGATAATAAGCGGGGAAAACAAAACTTTCATAAAAACTGCGCGGTAACATATCTGCTTCGACGAAATCCAGTAACGCATCACTGAGCACATCCATGAGTCCGTGACCGGTAGAATGAGTTTCGTTTCTCCCAAAGATCTGAACCAGAAGCTTACCACCACTAACCAGCTCGTCAGCTCGTGCGGTGTAAAAGTGACATAGATCCTGATGGGCCTGATTCTGGAAGGGGATCAGTTCACTGGCTGAAACTTCGACTCCCTCACGTGGTGCATGGGGATTGGGCTGCATCGGCAGAATAAAGTGTGGCAGCTTGGCTGCCGGTCGGGTTTCAAAAAAGCCGATGGCATTAAACGTGGTAGCCAGGTGCAGGCTTTGGGGAGGAACTAGTCTTCCGAACGCTGATCCCCCGATGGCTGCGATATAGACGTTGGTTGCGGAAAGGCGAGGGGACGATGCAGGAAAGAGGTTCAAAAACAGCTGATTGAAATCGTTCGTGGGGAGATCGTCGAACAAAGCCCAGACAGGCAGGTCAGATTGACGACGTACTGTTTCAATCAGATGCTTCATAGCATGGATGGCGTTGGCTCCCTCCGAAGAGCCGATATCAAGAAAATTCCATGATTGCTGATTCGAGTCCGGCGCAGGTAACGCGGCAATTGCTTCTTCGAGCCAGGGAAGAAATGCATCAGAGGCAGAGCGCTGTTCTTTCGAGTTAGCGTCGTAGTAACCACCACCTTTCATACCAGTTGTTGTGGGCATGTTATTTAGTCCTGTCTACGAAACAACTCAAACTTGAGTTAACGATATGCGATTTTGAATTAGCAATTTTCAATATTCCGATTTCCACTGTGTTCTGCCTTCAGTGTATCGAATGCAAAACCATGATTCTAGAATTGTCGTTTGGCCTCTCTAAAATTGTAGGCGATTAAGACAGACTTAAAATGAGATATTACGACGCTTTTTGATGAGTTTTGTTTCAGTAGTAGCTTGAAAAAGATCATTTTTGGGAATGCGAAAAAACGGACCTATAAACCCTGTTCTACAAAGGTGTTTGCTTCTATTTACGATTTCAGATAAAGAGATGAGATAGATGATGTTACGTTTATGTCGGAATACCAGATTCAAAAGTTTTTTTGACCTTTTTACCCTCGGATGTTAAATTAGTAACATCAGTTCAAAGCATTCTCATTTCACTTCTCATTAATCAAACAAGATTAAAACAGGAGTTGCCTACGAATAGCAATCTCGTATCAAAAAAAGATGGTGTTCATTCCGAACGGGCATCTTACCAAAATTAAGGAGGGCTTCTTTATGGCCAGAAATTCACACATTGGAAATAACACATTAATCGATATCTCGGCCTTAGAATACATTCTTCTTGGTGACTTACTGGATTTATTGGAGGAAGCCGATGGAGATGTAGGGGCCTGGAAATGGATCTCCGAAGTATTGGATACGCTATTGAAAACAATGCCCCGTGAATTTGAGTTACAAGATGAAGGTGGCTATATGGAGGAAGTGCTTGAGGAGCAGCCTAATTGGCAAGCACAGGTCAAAAATTTATATGAGGAACGCTGTGAACTACTGGTTAAGTTAAAAGAGTTGCAAACCCGCATGCAGGCGGCACGTCCTCTCAAAAAGATAGCGGGTGAATTACGACACGACTTGCGTGACTGGATCTCTTGCTACATCGCACACCAGCGACACGAACGTCGATTGGTTCAAGACGCTTTCAACAATGATATCGGTGCCGCAGACTAACTTTCTGAGTGCTTAACTCAGACTAGATCGCTTATCACATATTTGACATAATTGAAAATGTGTGAACGATCAGTCATACGCATCGCATTATTTTGTTTTATAATCATCCTCATTGGCATACCACGAACTCCACAAAACACTAGAACATTGCCTGTTCGCGAGACACTTATCAAGGTAGCATAGAGTACGCCAAGAATTCTTTTGAGACGATCTGTCTGACTACTCAAAAGATTCGTGATTTTAGTGTATTTCATAGTCATTTTGCGATCATATTCTTGCAATGTAATGATCTGAGTTATTGAATTGAGTCAATCTACCTACAATGAGAAAGTTCTATGTCTGATGAAACACGTTACCGTGAAATTGAAATATCTGGTACGCCTCGCGAAATGGGGCGTCAGTTGGGAGAAGCCGCTTGCGAAGAAGTGCGTGCGTTTTGCGCCATCGCTTTGGAACGCCTGAATAAGACCGTTCAAGTGAGTTATGAAAAAGCAAAAAGCATCTCCGAAAGTTGTATCCCACTGGCTGAAAGCTATAGTCAGGATTCGGTGGAGGAATTAAGGGGTGTCGCAGAAGCAGTGGGTCTGCCTCTCTGGGAATTGATGCTTCTGCAGATTCGGAATCAATTTACAGCCGACTCAGACGCGGGTTGCACGGCGTTGAGTTTACCTGCTAATTCGGAACGGGGTATGGTTGTTGCGCAGAATTGGGACAGTGACCCAGCACTTGATCCATTTACGGTGGTTCTGACACGCCGACCGATTGGTAAGCCTGCATTAATGAACGTGACCCAGGCTGGCTTAATTGCGTATATCGGGTTTAACGAAGCTGGCATTGGTGCCTGTGTGAATACACTGCCGGCACCGAGCCGACCACTGGGTGTCCCGCATTATTTCACTTTGCGTGGTCTTTATGAAGCGAAATCGCTTGATGAAGCAGCGAATGCGATCCAACGTGCCAATCGAGCGATTCCCGTGAATATCATGTTGGCGACTCCTGAAGGACCAGCCGATATTGAAGCGTCTATTGAAAATGTTTATGTCCTGCATCCTGATGAAACAAGCTGGATTACACATACCAACCATTGCCTTCATCCGGAGATCTGCGAATATAACGAACAGTTCCCGGAATTGATCGAATCTCATCCCCGCAAGGCGCGCATTGACACTTTGCTAAACTCTAGTGCCAATGGAATGAACATCGATGAGATCAAGGTCGCACTCTCAGACCATGAAGGTCATCCGCGTTCCATTTGCCGGCATGTCAACCATGATGAAGGGACCGGATTCTGGCAAACCGTATTTTCTGCCATCATCGAGCCGGAACAAAATCGGATGCACGTCTCACGGGGAACACCCTGTGATTCGGCTTATGAAACATATCAGCTGTAACATGTCTGGTTGAGTCGATTGTGAGAGAGACTTATTCTTAGTTTCGCCATAGTTCAGGTTTTTCGAAAAAGTCTTGACAGATTATAGGCAAGTTGTCTATAACTGATTCGTTCAAGATATTTCGGAGTTGATATGGCTAGAAAAAAAACACTCCATGTGACCGATACAGAGTTTGCAGTGCTCCGTGTACTATGGCAGAACGGTAAAGAAACGGCCCGTCGGATTACCGAAGAAGTATATCCGAATTGTACGGCATCAGATTTTGCCACAGTCCATTCGATGCTCAAACGGTTGGAAGCGAAGGGGGCCGTGAAACGTGATCGGAGCACGCACCCGCATGGATTTGCCGCCGCGGTGACCGAATCAGATATTGCCGGGTTGAAACTGGCTGAATTGGCTGATCAGCTTTCAGATGGTTCGATGGCGCCATTTATTCTGCATTTGATGGAGGCTCAAAAGCTGAGTCAGGAAGATGCCGATGCGATTCGTAAAATGCTCAAGAATTACAAACCCAAGGGGTAATAAGTGATGTGGCAAACTCTATTTGAAACTGGAATCAGCAATGCACTAGTCGCCTCAGTGATGGCACTCCTGGTACTGGTTATCACAAGGATTTGGAAAAATCCGCATGTGGCTCATCTATTGTGGTTGCTGGTGCTTGTCAAACTGGTATCGCCACCGCTTTGGCATATTTCTATTCCCGTTCCACATATGTCTGCCCATTTCCAAGCAAATGATACTACAGAGACTTTGTCTCTGAATGAAAGTCAAATCAGCTTTTCCAAACCGGAACCGATCAAATTACAAGAAGTTGAAACTATGAGTGGGGACCTTATCGCAGCAGTTCCTAACGATTCTCTTTCTCATTTAGATGATACAGAATTGGCCAAGCAGGGGTTTGAACTTATGGCAGGTAGTCAACCCACTCCCTTGTCGGTGGAAGCGAGTGTCCTGCCTCAATCGGAAGGTCGAGAGAGTCTGTTAGTTTTCTTACCCGAGCTTCCTGAAGAAACAGCTTTGTGGTGGGTGGGGCTCGTGCTGTTTTGGATAGTTGGTTCTCTAGTCTGGACTATGAAGTTCTGTTATCGAGTTGTTGAATTCAATCGGCTCATACGTCAAACGTTGCCAGCAACAGATGAATTGAAGTCTATCGCGGAACCGGTCGCTAATAACTTTTCTCTGCGCCAATTGCCAGATCTGCGTCTCACCGAAGCAGCGCTGAGCCCAATGGTTTGGCCTGCTGCTTACCCGTCCATTGTCGTGTTGCCTAAGCAATTAGTCGCTGGAATGCATGGTAACCAACTGGTTACTATTTTAGCTCACGAATTTGCTCATCTGCGACGTGCAGACCACTGGGTTCGTTTTCTGGAAGTTGTGGTGATTGCACTATATTGGTGGAATCCAGTCGTCTGGTGGGTACGACGTGAGTTGCGGGCCGCGGAAGAAGCATGCTGTGACGCACTTGTTTTGCGAATGTATCCGAATCAATTAGCGGATTACGGAGAAGCGCTGCTACGTACCAATGAATTTATCATGTCAGACCAAGTTTGTTCACCTGTGTTGGCAAGTGGATTTGGTCATTCCTGTTCTCTAAAACGGAGAGTTGAAATGATTTTGAAGAATGAATTCGGAAAGCCGGCATCGCCGGTTGTGAAAATAATGATTATGGCGATAGCGCTTGGGATTTTGCCGATGGCAGCCGAAGTCGCTTTGGGGCAAAAGGAGGTTGCACCTTCGGATCTGGATATTAATATTGAGGTCGAGCAGGACGAAGAACTATCAGAACCTAAACGCGTTCGGGTAAAGGTAAGGCCTGCCAACAAAGGTCGTGACCTGGACAACAGCATTCTTTCGTCTCCAGAAGCTCAAGTGAACCAGCGGAAATTGATCCGTTCATCGAAAATTAAAGCTCAAGACGAAGACAGGGAAGAAGAACTCTTTTTGAGTGATGATTCTGAAGAGGATGGTGACAGGGAGGTCCGTAAGAGTAATTCGGATTCATTGGAAAAACGCGTTGATCGAATGGAGTCGCTACTCAAGCAGTTACTTGCAGCTCAATCTCGCCAGAACGTGCCTAGAGCAAAAAATATACACATACCGCACTTACCGTACAGTGGTCCTCCAGGAAAATCAAAACCTTCGATTCATTACGGTACTGTCCCGAGGCTACCACTTGGCCTACCAGGCCCAAATCAAATAGTTGTAGACCAAGCAAAGCTTAAGTCGCAATCAGTCAAGGAAATTAATGGGCTTGGAGATTCAGTTGTGATAGATAGGATCGTGAAACATCTGCAGTTTGAAATGAATGGTAGAAACCTAATTTTGAAAAAGCAAGCTGAGATTGAGCGTCTTACAAAAGAAGTGGCACAACTTAAAGCGGCTTTCGAACAGATCGAACAATTGAAGGCCGCCCTCAAGAAAGCGGAAGAGGCTAAAGCGAAGGCAAACCATTGATCATGCAAAGCAGGGACCGCTCGATGTGCTTGTAAAAGGTGAGACACGTCACTGAAAAAGATTTTCAACCTTAGTAAAAAATGATGTCCGGGTAATCCAGTTCGCCCGGACTTCGTTTTTGAGAGAATACCATAAAAGTTTGGGTTGATGGGAAAGATACATTCAAGTGATAACTAGCATTTAATTGTTTTGCGCTTTTTACCAACTCGTCCTGCTGATTCGATCTTTTCAATGTATGTCAAGGCCTGTGGAACTTTGCACGCGGTATCGCCCATGTCGACCGGCACAACACCTACTTTCTTTGCGACCTGCTTAGCCTTTTTCAACAGTGGTTTAACGTAAGAACCCACGGCGATGACAAATCCATTCATTGTGTAACGAACTTTATTAGGTGCCTGGTGAACTTCTCTGGCAACGCGATCCAAGAGCGATTTAATTTCCTCCAGATCTAAGTCTTCATCAGGTGTTGTCGCTATGATGCCAGCGTAGGTATTCCAACCACTGCTCGCGATCGACTCTGTCTTGGATCGAATCCATTTCATGGCCAGCGCCTGAGCATGAGGGTTTTCGCTGGCCACACCAGGGACGGTATACTCCGATAGCGTGGCACATGTTGCTGTTTTGGCCCATGATTCCAGTTGCTTTTTTGTCATTTGTGAGCCATCAGCCACAATACCGGCTAGGTACATGGCATCGTAATTTCCTGTCTCATATAACTCACAGGCCAGTGCTTGGTTTCCTTTGATTTTCTTGGCAATCAATTTGAGATCAGCGATCTTCACACCAAACGTGTCCTCCGGCATCCCATGACGTGCATAGGTCTTTCGAGTCTGTGCGTTGCCTTTTTTCTTAAGCTCGGTCATAACTTGTTTCAATGTACTCATATCATGTCACTTCACAATAGGGGGAGATGTTGTTGTTCACTCAATGTTGATCACATTTAATGTATCATAAAATATGAAGATTATGAACTAATTTGAGCAATAGTTGTCAATGGTCGATGTCTTACTATACTTTCAGAAAACATGAATTCTCTTTTGGATTATATTGCAGAAGCAAAATCTTCAATCGATTCCATCAGCTTTTTCTCATTGATTAATCGAAATGAATTTTCGATTGTTTTTGCTGTTCTGATACGATCCAGTCTGAAGCATCTCGCATCGTTTCGAAGATGATCCCACGCCAGTACATACCACACAGGCCAATTCAGAAGTAAATAATGTGGCTCAATGATGCGTTTCGTTTTTTTCTTTTCTGCATCTTCATAAGTAATGTTGAGTTCCTTCATTTCAAAGAACGCTTCGTATACAGCATGCCCCTTAGTCGCTGCCACGTTTTGAAAATCCTCCAAAACCTGTTGAGAGGCCAGTTCGCCGACCAGAATTCTTCTCCTTAAGGCTTGGATTCTATCTCTTTGTTCCTGTGGGAAAGAGACAGATATCTTATGTCGAATTGCTTTTAAATTTCCAAGAAAGATAGGAGAGCCAATTTTTTCCATGACTGCCATACTGAGCAGTAAGTCGATCACCTCACGGTAATTGAGATTGAGCCGGCCAATTCCCCAATGGCGGCGCAGCCATATACCCCCACCGCGTCCCTGACTTGCTTCTATCGGGTAACCTTTGTCTCTTAATACATCCAGATCGCGCATCAAAGTGCGAGGAGTTACAGAAAGGCGATTGGCAAGATCGGAAACAGTGTAGAATTCTCCTGCTTTGAGCAAGCCAATGAGTTCATCAAGGCGTTCGAGTCTGGATAGTATTTTTTTACGTCCCATGTATAAAATATGACATATTTTGTCTTATTAGTCAATTATCATTCATCATCGAAAATCAAACCAATTCAGTGTGTGCTGTTTTGATGTCTTAGAAAATAGTTCTAATGAGTTACTTTGATCATTTTAAACTGACTAAGTAACTTTCGATCAGAAATAAAAGTGAAATTCTAGAATAGGAACGAGATGATTGAGCCGTTTAAAAATATGTTTAACAAAAAGATGATTGCTGCTATGGGGATACACTTTCAGAGGGCCTGGCCTGACTTTGATTGCGCTGGGTTTACGAAAATGTCGACAAAAGGTCTTAAAAATTTAGAGCTTAAAGAGCGTTCTTCCCAAATTACCGAAGCACTTTGTACTTTTTTGCCCCGTGATTTTGATAAAGCGGCTTCCGTGATTTTGGGTAGTCTTGCGGATGAGTATGGAGGTGATGTTGATGTTACAGTCAACACAGAAAGTGGTATCTCTGGCTGGGGGGTGATGCCTATGGTGGAATATGTCGGCCTTCAGGGACTTGAGCACTTTGACCTTTCCATGTCGTTGTTTAAGGAAATGACCAAGCGGTTTACTTCTGAATTTGGCATTCGACATTTTCTTTTAGCAGAGCCCAGACGCACTTTATCTGTGCTGAAAAAATGGGCCAAAGATTCGAACTATCATGTACGTCGTCTGGTTTCGGAAGGCACGCGTCCACGTCTTCCCTGGGCGATGCAATTACCCGGTTTCATTGATGACCCAACTCCTATTTTGGCACTACTTGAAATCTTGAAAGACGACAAGGAAGAATATGTGCGACGTTCTGTTGCCAATAATTTAAATGACATTGCTAAAGATCATCCGGATCTTGTGGCAGAAATTGCTAAAAGGTGGATGAAAGATGCAGAAAAAAATAGAGAAAAATTAGTGCGACATGCTTGTCGTACCTTGATCAAGCAGGGACACAAGAAGACTTTAAAAGTGCTTGGATACGGCACACTCAGAGCAGAGCTCGAAACATTAGATATTTTGACGCCATCTGTCAATTTTGGTAATGAGCTCAAATTTGAAATTTCTTTGCGATCTACTTCCACAAGACCACAGAATTTCATCATTGATTATGCGATTCATCATCAAAAGGCAAATGGAACCACTACTCCTAAGATTTTTAAATGTAAAACAGGAATTCTGAAACCTTCTTCAACACTCAAAGTCTCACGAAAACATCCGCTCAAAAAAATTACGACACGGGTTTATTATCCAGGCACACACCGCGTTGAAATTTTTGTGAATGGATCTTCATTTGGTGCTAAAGATTTTGAGTTAATCATGCCGTAAAATGAAATTTATTGTCAATGATGAGTCATTTCAAACAGCCAAACTAATATTTAAAGAAAGAGTTCTATTATGATTATGTCTGAAAAAGTGATTGTGGAATGGGCTCCTTTTACTCTTGCCGAAGGCATCAGTGAGCCGGCGTTGCTAAAAGCCTCTGAAGCTTTACAGGAGGGTTTCCTGCGCAAACAAAAAGGGTTCTTGAGAAGAGACTTACTGAAACGTGAGGGACGACAATGGGTCGATGTCATTCACTGGGCCAGCAATGAAGATGCATCATCTGCAATGCAGGCTGTGAATGAGAGTACAAGTTGTCAGGCTTATTTCCAATTGATGGAAAACATAGAAGCCGCTGAAGGGGATATGGTCCATTTCACAAAAGTACGCAGTTGGGAATAGCACAGTTTAAAGTGAAACATCCAAGACAACTCTTATCGAATTGTCTTGGATGTATTCTTTTTCAGATTTGTACGAGACTTGCGATTACGAATTGACGTTCAACAATCCACAGGCTTCTGCGTAACCAGGAGATGGTTTACCATATTCGCTGGCGGTGACACGAGCGAGACCTACCAGTTGGCGCCAGCGGAACGCTGCTCGCGTATTACGGAATTCCTCATTCACTGTGCTGTAATACTTTTCGGCGTGCAAGGCACCATCTTCGCTGGTGGCGTATCGTAGCAAAAGATCGAATACCGGACGTGCGCTATGTCCAAGTTCTCCGTAACGATGAACCACGGCCGCAGCACGGAACTGGTCCTTATCGCGAATGGCGGCTTCTGCTTCTTGAATCAGTGTTGCTGGATTCTTTGACGTAATCTGCTCAATCTGTTCGTCGAGCGGATAAGGTACCGCATTCAGTTTGCTTTTGTATCTGCCAGTGGCTGTATGATAAGCCCCAACAATTAAGCTGGCGAGCGTATTCCGCTTGTTACTCACACGGGCAATATTCCGCCAGGCGTTGGCCGAATCGGAAGCATGTACGCCGACAGAATCCCCATGTACGCTGCCAATCGGTTTATCGGGGCGCGCCTTTGTGCGACCCTGGTCATGCAGGACCAGAGCATTCGAGGCGAGGGAGATTGCCTCTCCGATTGCTTCAGGATCAAAACCTTCTGCCAGGGCCGCGGCAGCAGCGTCGGCGGCCTGTTCGGAACTGCCGCGGTAGATCGTTTGAGCGAGCGACTCCACCCAGGCATCATCTGCTTTTCGCTTCCCAATTGGTTTACTGAGCAAACGGTATTGGTCAAGAAGCATGGGAAGCACGGTCCGAATTTTCGATGGTTGACGCTTCGAGTTGACAATACCTTGTTCCGCTTTCACACAGAACCTGACCGATTGACGAAGGAGGCTGTGTGCATGTTCTTGTCCGACCATATCGAGCATTGCCCACGCGCGCCAGGACAAAACAACACGATGAACGTTGAGTTCATCCTGAATAGCGAACTGTAAATGGTTAAAGGCTTCACCAACAGGTCCTTGTGCCTGTGCGGCGAATACACTTTCGGCTTTGTCGTAATCAGCACTACGAGTTGCAGCCTGCAACAGTGGTCCACCGGCACTCCCTTTCGGCAGAGTTGTTGCCTTCACAGGATGGAGGACTTCGTTTTTGTGGTGCCCCGTTTCCTGAATCCGTGAGGTGTTTCGATAGAGTACTTTCAATACGGGAAGTGGCTTGAGTTCCGTCGGCAGTTGTTGGGCCATCTGGTAGGCAGGTGCAAGCGCCATAAACGTATGAAATCCCGTGTAATCCTGGCCGCCAAACGATCGCGTATTTGCAAGAGCGGCAGCCGATATTAAAGTCTGCAAATCGGTACCAGAATTTAATTTTTTGACCAGCATTGTTTGCAGTTTATTGAGCGGTGTTTCCTGCATGGCTGCGACCAGGGGTTCCATGTTCCCAAAAGTAAGCTTCTTTGCGTCATCATCAGCGAAAACAGGAGAAAGTCCGAGATCAAGTGCGAGTGATGACCCTACGCTTCCGATCAACATACCTCGTCCGATGTCTGCCAGAAATTCGCGGCGGCTGTTCGAGTTCATTTTTTTTCTCCTGCTAATGTGATGGACCGAAAATGATAAACATGGCTCCAATTTTCCTGTTGTCGAAAACAGAGTCGAAGTTTGCAGCTTTCCTGCTATATATGATAACGCAGAAGCGTTACATCGTTCCTTTATGAGTTATGTAGGAGGGGACCTCTGCTTATGAACTGTGATATGCTAAGTCTTTCATTAGAAATTGCTTATGACAAATTGCTTCGCGAATGTAACGTTTGTGCGTTATTATCATTTGGAGTATTACAAACGAGCTCGGTAAGATAGGACTTAAGGAGTTAATTCATGGCGTCTTCGATTTGTCCGAGAGCTGATGAACTGAAAGCCTTTGCAGTCGGTGATCTTCCTGAAGCAAAGTTGGAAAAGATTGCGGCCCATGTTACAGATTGTCAACATTGCGATTCTTCACTTCAAGATTTGGACGAATATGCCGATTGTCTCGTGACTGGGTTAAAGTCCCTCAATCCAGGGCGAACTGGTGATCAAACACTGAAAGTACCACAAAAACTGGTTGAAGTAGCCCGGAGTGTTGGTTACCAGCATGAAGATGGCGAATGTTCTGATGTTTTACTCGATTCAGGACATCGGCTGGCTCGCAAACTGGCTGATGGCCCATGCCGATTGGGACGATTCGAACTCGAAGCGGAGCTGGGTGTGGGTTCGTTTGGTTATGTCTTTCGCGCCAGGGATATTGAACTGGATCGAATTGTCGCTTTAAAAGTACAACGTGCTGGGACTTTTGCCGACGATGAAGAAATCGAACGGTTCTTCCGCGAGGCGCGCAGTGCGGCTCAGCTCAAGCATCCAGCGATTGTCGCAATCTACGACACGGGCCACACCGAAGAAGATGTCTGTTATCTCGTTACTGAATATATTGATGGTGAGACTCTGGAAAGCCGGATACAGTCTGGGAATATCGACTATGATCGCGCCGCTGAGTTGGTCGCAGAAATCGCAGATGCGTTGGCCTATGCACACGAACATCACGTGATTCATCGGGATATGAAACCATCAAATATTCTGATTGATGCCGAAGGTCACCCTCACATTGCGGACTTTGGACTAGCGAAACGCGATAACGGTGACACGATGACTTCCGAAGGTCGTGTCATGGGGACGCCTGCGTATATGTCTCCCGAACAAGCGCGGGGGGAATCGCATCAGGTAAATATTCATAGCGACATCTATAGTCTTGGGGTCATCCTCTACGAAATGCTCACAGGCGAACGGCCGTTCCAGGGAAATCGGCGAATGCTCCTGTTGCAGGTACTTGAAGATGAGCCCCGTTCTCCCAGACAATTGAATGACCAAATTCCCCGTAACCTGGAAACAATCTGCTTAAAAGCGATGGCGAAAGCCCCTGCGCGGAGGTATCAGAGTTCTCGTGAATTTGCCGATGACTTGCATCGTTTCCTTTCTAAGGAACCAATTCTCGCGCGTCCGGAAGGATATGGCGAACGATTATGGCGCTGGTGTCGTCGGTATCCTTTTGCAGTCAGCCTGTTCTTGGCAATCGCTATAGGATCGGGAGTGGGAATTGTCTATCTATCGAGCTTGTCCGAGTATTTTGTGAGGCAAACGGCTCTCGAGGGTGCGCGGATGGAAGCGGCTATGTTGGACGAGACCTGGAGATTTTACAGTGAGTTGATTGATGGGTTAAACCGAAATAAGGTTGATGTGCGGATTTCACCACATTATACACCTCAAGATGGCATATTACCGCTACCTGCAACGTTTGCCATCGACATGGGAGAGCGCATCAGCCGCACTGATGAAAATTTGAGCGCCCGTATTTATAGTCGCTACCCATGGCCGAACAGAAAAGACGGTGGCCCTCAAGACGAATTTGAACGCAAAGCATTGGATTGGTTGGAAGAAAATCGGAATGGTTCTGCGCAGCAATTTAAAGAGTATTACGAATTTCGTGAGATAGACGGGCATCGTTGGTTATTATTTGCCAAGCCTCGTCTTATGGAAAAAAGCTGTCTCAACTGCCATAACGACGTCAAGAGTAAAAGCCCCAAGAAGGACTGGCATGTTGGTGAGGTCGGTGGTGTTTTCAAAATTGGACGTCGACTCGACCGTGACATCGAAGCTACGAGAACTGGCCTTCGCGGAGCGTTCATCTTGATGACCTGTATTGCAGTTGTTCTGTTGGTGATCGGCGTTTGTATCGTGAATGCCAAATCCCGTCGCAGCCGTTCTTTTCGATTGTGATACTCAACTTTTAGAATACTCAGCATTAAAGTAGAAAACGATATGACACGAACCGATGACTCACAAAAAATTAATGTGCGAGTTGGTTCCGTTTCAACGTCTCGAAGTCTGCTGTGCAGGCTGAAGGAAGATGATTCTGAGGCCTGGGATCGTCTGGTTGAATTGTATGCACCTTTGGTGTTTCATTGGTGCCGGCGGCTCAACGTGCCAGAACAGGACATCGTCGATATTTTCCAGGACGTGTTTCAATCGCTTGCCAAGAACATTAATCAGTTCCATAAGGATCGTCCCGGGGATACGTTTCGTGGTTGGATGCGGACGATTACACGTAACAAAGCCTATGATCACTTTCGCAAAACCGGTCGTCAACCAGGAGCGATTGGTGGTACTGAAGCCTACAAAGCACTTTCACAATTTCCTGATGTCGAATGGGACGACGATCAAAGTGATGACAATGAGATCCACGACAGTTTATTTCTTCATTCGCTCGAACTGATCCGCCAGGATTTTGCCAAACAGACTTGGGAAGCATTTTGGCAAGTTGTTGTGGAAGGAAAGACTCCCAGGGAAGTCGGTGAGGATTTGTCAATGCGTCCTGGGACCGTGCGTGTTGCCAAATCGCGAGTGCTTCATCGCTTGAGGCAGGAACTGGGCGACGTTCTGGATTAAATACAATTTTTAAATTAGTCTAAGAGTCGGGTATGGTTCATTTCAAATTGTCCCTGGGGCTTATGATGAGTTTGAGGTATCGGTTTGGGGAGTGTGAAGCAAAAAGTAGAACCCTTATTGCCAGAAGATTCAACCCAGACTTTTCCCTGATGGGCTTCAATGATTTTTTTGACCATCGCCAGTCCCAATCCTGTTCCTTCATAGTCACAAGTGTTGACAGCACGTACTAAGGGATTAAAAATCCGTTGCTGTTCTTTTTCAGGAATTCCAATTCCATTATCTTCTACCATGACAACAACAAACTGGTCTTCATTTTTTGTGCTAATGCGTATGACAGGTGCATGGTCTTTTACATATTTGCATGAATTACCAATGAGATTCTGAAAGACGGTCGCCATCAAATCTGGATCAGCATAAACGTTATCCAACTGGCCAATATCGATGGTTGCATTTTGATCTCGAATTTGCATTTCCAGAAGCTGGCATACAGAATTCAAGACTTTGTCGAGAGAAATTTGTTCTCGGTGCAAACCTTTATGCCCTAGCATAGAAAATTCAAGTAAATCATCGATCAGTTTTTTAAGACGACCGGCGATCGAAGGCAAACTATGGAGCATTTCCCGTACAGAAGATTCCATCTGGTTTCCTGCCTCTTCAATCACAATTTCACTGATCATCTTGATGTTTCCCAAAGGAGCTTTTAAATCATGTGAAGCAGCCCTGGCAAATGCCTGCAAATTGTCGATTTGAAGTGCAAGAGACTGTAATTGCCGCTTGCGTTCAAGAGAGTGAAAAATTGTACGAGAAAGTAGTGGCTTGGAGATCTCGCCTTTAATTAGATAATCTTGTGCTCCTTTTTGAATGGCTGTGTAACAGAGAGCTTCATTCTCCCATGTCGATAAGACAATGATTGGGATGGCGGGGGATGTTTTTTGAATCACTGTAATCAAAGCGAGAGCAGAATTATCTGGTAAACTCAGATCAAGAAATACAACCGAGTAGTTGTCTTTTTTCAGACAATCACGTGCTTCATCTGTCGATGTGACGTGTGTTACTCTATCATTTTTACTATTGCTGATTTCATTCAACTGAGCAATGACTCTTTTGGCACGTTCTGTTTTCGCTTTCACCAAAAGCACCTTGAGCTTTTCAAGTTGATTGTCAACATTCATGTAAAAATCGCCTGCTTTAAAAGATGAAGTTTTAAGAAATAATTAATAATAAAAAGCATTTATAAAACCTCAGAGTAATCTAAGTGAATCATCTTTTTTGTGAAACTGATGCTATGATTATCGTAAACGTAAGTTAGAGTTTGTACTCATCAGAATCGGGATGTTATGTGTAGTACGCTTGCCTCAAAATGTCAGAGCTATCAAGTTGTCACTCGTGAAGTTACATTGAGTTTAGTTGTCAATGACTGAATATAAGTTCTGATACAACTGGTGCCAGTACAATACAAGTCGTTGAGCTGATAGTATGAGGTGATCAAAATCTTACGAGTTTAAAATGTACTCGTTTCCATGAGAGAGCGTACTGTTAGCGCTTTAGATTCTAATTAGAGTAACATTCTGTGCACATCAAAGAAGGGGGCCTCAAACTATATCAATCTAGCAACATTGATATGAATGGAGGCAAAAAACTCAGACTTTACTTTATCTATTCGCGTACAAATAAAGTGTTCAGATTAATGATGTTGAATTTGAAATGAATCAGCTGAAGCTAAATCCCAAACTTTTTTGTAAACCGGATAGGGACAATCTTCGAGGAGTTCGCCCGGTTTTAGAAAATCAAAGGCTTCGTGATAAGAGGCCATTTTAGTGCGCCCCGTTCTCAAGTAGACATGCCAGGGGCGTAGTTCACTGGGATGGTCGAGACCAGCAGCCGCGATCACATCAGCAAATGCTTCCATCGTATTCTTATGAAAATTAAAGGTGCGTGTGCTTTTATCTTCGACATTCAATGCCTTCTGACGTCCTGGATCTTGAGTGGCGACGCCAACGGGGCACGTGTTGGTATGACATTTCTGAGCTTGTATACAGCCCACAGCCATCATAAAGCCTCGCGCGGCATTACACCAATCCGCGCCGATGGCCAAAGTACGGGCCAGTGTAAATGCCGAGCTGACTTTTCCAGAAGCAGCGACTTTGATTTTGTCTCTTAGATTGCACCCAACGAGCGCATTGTGCACAAACATCAAACCGCCTCGTAAAGGCATTCCCATGTTGTCGGAGAACTCTAAAGGAGCTGCACCTGTACCACCTTCACCACCATCAACGGTAATGAAGTCAGGTAAAATTCCCGTTTGCAGCATCGCCTTACAAACACTGAGGAATTCACCAGGATGCCCGATACACAATTTGAAACCGATTGGTTTACCTCCCGATAAGTCACGAAGTTGTGCGACATATTCGCACAATCCAATGGGGTTGCTGAACGTATTGTGGCCGGGAGGAGAAACACAATCTTGTCCCATCAGAATTTTTCTTGTGGAAGCGATTTCTGCTGTGATCTTTGCTGCTGGCAACACGCCGCCATGTCCTGGTTTGGCACCTTGTGAGAGTTTAATTTCGATCATTTTCACCGCATCGTGGCTGGCTTGTTCGCGAAACAAGTCGGGGTTGAATGTTCCATCGTTATTTCGACAGCCAAAATATCCAGTACCAATTTGCCAGACAAGATCGCCACCATTCTTTAGATGATAGGGACTCACTCCACCTTCACCCGTGCAGTGGTAGAATCCGCCCCTTTTTGCTCCTGCATTCAAAGCCAATAATGCATTCGGACTGAGTGCTCCAAAACTCATGGCTGAAATATTGAGAATAGAACAGGAGTAGGGTTGTTTGCATTCAGGGCCGCCGACTGTGGTACGGAATAACTCTTTCGATTTAGGACGCGGTGCCATGGAATGGTTGAGCCATTCATACTCATCACCATAGATATCCAGTTCTGTTCCAAACGGCTTTAATCCATCAATATTTTTCGCGCGCTCGTAGATCAGTGATCGCTCATCATTATTAAAGGGGCGGCCGTCGATGTTGCTTTCGACGAAGTATTGATGGATTTCTGGACGAATCATTTCAAATAGAAAACGTAGATGTGCAATGATCGGATAGTTGCGTGTAATACTATGCCGCGTTTGCATCAAATCCCAGGTACCAAGTAAAGCTAAGGGAATCAGCACGAGCAGCGACCAGAAAAAATCATGATCTACTGCGAGGCCCAGAATCAGGCTTAAAACTGTTAAGATGATCGTCAGAATATAAACCAAATATCTCATTGAAAGCACCAATCAGGGACAATGACAAAAGTGATAAGAAATAGATTGAATGACGAACAAATCAGGTGACTTACTGAGTTGGGTTTTTGGGGACGTCTTCTTCCGGAGTGACACCACGTGTTAACAGAAAATCAACAATCAGGTTTAACTCAACAGACGACATGGAACTTGCAAACGCAGGCATATTATGACCACCATTATTGATGCGAATAATAATGTCATCACGAGTCAGAAGTTTTCCAATCTCTGTCAGTTCCGGTCCACGATGGCCTCCATATCCACCAATGTCATGGCAATAGAGACAACCTTTGATATGCATCAGCTTGGCCCCTTCTGCGAGAGGTCCCTTATCGGTACCGACGACAGAAGCGGGTAATTCTTTTACACCAAAATCGGGCGACCACGGTTTTTTATATCCATAAATCGTAAGTACAATGAACGCCATCGAGATGAAAATGACAGCGCCCCCGGCCCAGGGACGTTTCGAAGGGGCGCGGTGTCCTTTATTTGAGATCAGCGGCAAGAAGAATAAGACAATGAAACCGACAACGGGCACTCCCAGAATCACCCAAGTTTCAAGTTGAGGAGGGAGTAGCGAGAGCACTGCGAAATACCATAAGAAGTACCAGTCGGGCAGGGGATTCGCGTTGATACTACTGGGGTTAGGCGGAGGATCTAGCGCGGGAGGTCCCAGAAAAATAGAACAGGCCATAATGACGCCGACGATAACCGTCGAAAAGAGCACGTCGCGCCACATGGCGACCGGCCAGAAGGGGACCCCCGTTTTTTGGATTCGCTCTTCGTAGGCTTCTTTATAAGTGTCAGGGTCAACTGGTTCGTTAACGTCAGGCATTTCTGAGATGCCATGCCGCATGATTAATAACATATGCAAAACAATGCCGGCAATAATAATGGCGGGCATGATGAAGACATGCATCGCAAAGAAGCGCGTAATCGTAGAACCGCCGACTGTTTCGCCACCGAGCATGAAATGCGCAAGTGTGGGTCCGATATAGGGGGTTCGGCCCGCCATTTCCGCAGCAACGGTGACTGACCAGACCCCATTTGCATCCCAGCGTAATAGCTGACCGGTGAATGCCATTCCCAGTACTACGAATAGCAGTACCACGCCACTCATCCAGTTCATTTCGCGTGGATATTTATAGGTGGCGTGCATGAATACTTGAACCATGTGGATTACAGCCAGCATGACCATTGCCGAGGCGCCGTAATAATGCATGCCGCGCACAAGACTTCCCAGCGGCGCAACATCAGTAATATATTTCAGGCTTTCATAGGTGTCTTCCCCGCCAGGAACATACGACATGGCCAGACCGATTCCGGTCACGACCTGTACAATGAATGCGCAGAGTGTGGCACTTCCGAAAATATACCACCAGCGTGCATTATCTGGCACGAGATGTACCATCAGAGGAACAATGTAATCGGTAAAACCAATTCGATTGTCGATCCAGTTCCAAGTTCGCTTGAGAGAGTTGTTGCTCATTCAGCCGGATACTCGCTTTTCATCAAAAGTGGTTTCATGTGAGCGTCGTTAAGGTCAGCGGAGTTGGTATTGTTTGTACTTCGACTTGGCCATTACGGACACGAACAGTAATTTTTTGAAGAGGTTCAGGTGGTGGTCCTGCTGCTACAGTTCCATCTTCATAATAAACGCCGCCATGACAGGGGCACATGAACAATTTAGGGTCATCCACCCATCTGACGGGACATCCCAGATGGCGGCAATTAATTGAAAAAGCGATAAACTCTGTTTCACTCACACGCCGAAGCCAGGCACCTGCCGTGGCAGTAACTCCCGCCCAGGCGACAGGCGACGGGTCTTCGTATTGGACCAGCACAAATCCACCGACTTTGAAATCTTCAAGTTTGCCAACGGCTCGCCATTTCTCTTTTGGTTTTTTGAAAATAGGGGCGAGTACATATCCAATCACGGGCATGGTAATGACCAGACCGATCACCGCTGACAATCCGATCGAAAGCCGCGTCAGAAATGTTCTACGCGGATGCTGGCAACACGGTTTGTCAGATTGCTGTGGTGGTTGATTATTCAAGGCGTTTCACTCCATGAATTACGAATCTCATTCATCCAGGACCAGATTGCACCGACGATTACAGCCGCTCCGATCAAGGACATACTCCAATGTGTTAAAATTCCCCAAAGCATGAATGTAATGCCCATGGCGAGCGCGGCTGGAGCATATGTTGGTTCGATTTCCTGCTCTGTTAATTCCTGTTCTAAATTTTCCTGCTCGGGAGTTTCTTGTAACTCTTCTTGATTCATGAGCGTGCCTCCCGGAGCGAGTTGGTTGTCCCAGCTGTTTGTGGTGTAAGTTGTTCCATTTCAGAATACCACCTTTTGAGTACGACCATAATGGCACAGACATAAAGTGAGCAGGGGGGGACCCACATTAAAAGTCCGCCTAATCGTTGATCAAGTGCGGGGGTCATTCCCTGGTCATAAAGCAGATGCATAATTCCTAATCGATCAATAGGGTTGGCAAATGCCGGGCAGATCGAAATGACGGTGAATGTAATATAGATCCCTAACAGTGTGCATCCGAGGCAGGCTGAGAACAGGTAAATCATGGCAAGTGGCGAAGGCAGGTGATAGCGTTTCAAAGGCGAAAATATGGGCCACCAGAATACGAGACCTGCGAGCAAAAATGTGGCATCGCGAAAAACTCCCAGCGCATAATTCTCTGTTGAAGCATTACAAAACGAAGGAACATGCCAAAACCACATGACACCTAAGCCGCTGAGCCAGCCTAGAAAAGGGACTGCCAACACATAACCCAGTCGGTTCATGAAGGGGTGGCTAAAGAGTGATTCTATGGCAGATCTGGAAAAACTCAACAGGAGGAAGAGCGGTACAATCAGTAGCAGTAACAGATGCTGAATGACATGGGCACTAAACAGGTAACCGTCGGACAAGACTCCGATGGGTGAGACATACGCCATCGCCAAAGTGAACATTGCGAAAATGAAATAGAGACTGCGTTTACCTAATGTGCCTCGTTGAATTAAAACGTAGAGCCCTATCAGAGACAAGACCAGTAACCAGACTGGTGAACTCCATTTCCATAATCCGCTTGTTAAATCGAAATACGAACTCATTGCAGAAGTCCCAGATAAATAATTCCAAAAACAAACAGCCAGACAACATCTACAAAGTGCCAATAAACGCCTACTGCGCCAAACACATGTGATTTTTTGGGAGTCAGATTCCCTTTGACTCCCATAAAGAGCATCACGATCAACGCAAGGACTCCCGCGGTAACATGAATTCCATGGAATCCGGTGATCGTAAAAAATGTTGCTGTAAAGAGATCGGTATTAATTGTTACATTACTAGTTAACAAACCGGTATATTCCCAAACCTGTCCTGCCAGGAAGATGGTTCCAAACAGGATCGTCACTCCCAGCGAGAAGGTAAACATTGATTTCTTGCCAGCTTTTAAAAATCGTTCTGCGAGCCAGAAGGTCACACTACTAGAGATGAGGAACAGACTAAAAATACCGGTTCGTTCCACATCTAATACGGAAGCGGTAACCATGCCTCCGCGATTGCGTGTGTTAAACACGACAAAAGCTATCAGTAATAACAGAAAGAAGACGGCTTCAGAAGCAATAAATGACCATGCCGCAAGTTTAGGTAAATTAAGTCGCTTGCCTTTGTCGGGTGGCGTCTGTGCGGACTTCCAATCTGCGTATTCGGGGTGGTTCATATCCCAAACGGGACGACGGCTTTTGATTTCTGGGAGCGAGCTAAAGTTTTCAGGTGGTGGTGGGGAAGTCGTCGCCCATTCCAGTGTGAACGCGTCCCATGGATTATCGCCGGCAATTTTGCCTTTGCGTAAACTGATCCAGATATTCCAAAGAAATACCAGTGTGCCGACAGCCATAAAGATAGCACCGATTGAAGCAATTCCATTTAAGAGTGCCCAGCCGGGATTGTCAGCGTAAGTATAAACCCGTCGGGGCATGCCCATCATTCCCAGAAAATGCTGGACCATAAATGTCATATTAAAGCCGAGGACCCACAACCAGAATTGCAGGATTCCCAATCGTTCGTTGAGCATGCGGCCGGTCATCTTAGGAAACCAGTAATAAGCGGCTGAGAATAAAGAGAAGACAAGTCCACCAATCAATACATAATGAAAATGGGCAACCACAAAATACGTGTCAGTCAATTGCCAGTCGATCGGGACGGCTGCGAACATAATCCCCGTTAAGCCACCGATGACAAACTGCAGCAGAAAGCCAACAGCAAAGTGTAATGCCGTATTGAATTGGATTTCTCCACCCCAGAGTGTGGCCGTCCAGTTAAAGACTTTGATGCCTGTGGGAATGGCAATCAGTAGGGAGCCGATGGCAAAAAAGATATCGGCATACATACCCAGTCCGACAGCAAACATGTGATGCGCCCAGACTCCATAGCCGAGTAGCACGATTGCCACTGAAGAACCCGCTACAAAAGTGTAACCATAGATAGGCTTGCGGGAGAATACAGGGATGACTTCGGAGATCATCCCAAAACCGGGCAGGATTAAGATATAAACTTCTGGGTGGCCAAAGATCCAGAAATAGTGTTGCCAGAGAACCGCAGACCCGCCGCGTGTGGGATCGAAAAATGCCGAACCAAGCCAGCGGTCAATTAACAGCATTGCCAATGCCGAGTTTAATGCCGGTAATGCCAGGATGATCAAAATGACCTGCATTAACATCATCCAGACGAATAGCGGAACCCTCTGCAAACTCATACCTGGTGCACGCATGCAGATAATCGTGGCGAAGATATTAATCGCTCCGGAAACGGAGCCCACTCCCATGATTAGTAAGCCAATGATCCAATAGTCAACACCCTGCAATGAACTATAGGCTTTGGTGGAAAGAGGAACATAGCTGAACCAGCCAGCATTGGGGGCTGAGCCTGTCAAGAAACTATAGTGTATCAGCAGGGCCCCAAAAAATAGCATCCAGAATCCGAAGGCATTTAAACGTGGAAACGCAACATCACGGGCTCCGATCATCAATGGTACAAAGTAATTGGCAAATCCGGTCAATACGGGCATTCCCACCAGAAAGACCATGGTTGTGCCATGCATGGTAAATAACTGGTTGAACATTTCCGGCGAAAGTAAGGTGTTATTGGGGAATGCCAATTGCGCTCGCATCAACAATGCTTCAAATCCCGCCACAGCCAGATAAAAGACGGCGGTCAGAATATACATAATACCGATGCGTTTATGATCGAGTGTACTCACCCAGTCGAGCATGACGGTCGAAGTGACTGGAGGTTCGATACTGGCAAGTTCTGATTGTTTGATCGATCCTGTCGTCACTCGAGTGTCTCCAGGTAGGCTACGAGTTGTTTGAGATGCTCTTCATTTAACTTAAAATTGGGCATTTTACATCCTGGTTTGAGTGCTTGTGGATCTTTTAACCACAGCGCCAGATTTTCCGATGAATTCTCGATCACACCTGCACCAATTTCTTTGCGACTGGCAAAATGCGTCAAATCAGGACCAATCCTGGCTTTGGCTGGTGTGCCCTCAATCGTATGGCATTGTTGACAGGTCGCCTGGAAAAAGAACTGTTTACCAGCAAATGCTAACTGTTCATCAGCAGAGGCCAATGGAGAGAGTAATTTTGGTTGAGCGACTGCTTTGTTTTCACTCGCCAGCCATTGCTCATATTCCTCATTAGATACTGCATATACTTTGAAGTTCATCCAGGCATGCTGAGCACCGCAATATTCGGAACAGCGTCCCTGATATGAGCCGGGCTCACTGGCTTCTAGCCAAATATAATTTTCGCGTCCTGGGATGGCATCGATCTTTCGGCCAAGTTGTGCCACCCAAAAGCAATGAATCACGTCATCAGAGGAAATCTGAACCCGTAGCTTTTTACCGACAGGGATATAAATTTCATTCGCAGAGATCACACCTGATTTCGGATATTCGACTTCCCACCACCATTGATGGCCGGTCACAATTAAATCGATTTCGCTCAGATCTGTTTTGCCGTCTGGATCAGCTTTAGGAATGGCATTGAGGGTGATCACCAGATTTGCACTAATCGCGACGAGCCAAATCACAATAATGACAGGACCGACCATCCAGGCAATTTCTGTTTTTTCGCTACCGAAATCCTGTTCAGGCAATGTCTGTTTGCGGCGACCGCGTGAGATGGCGATCAAGATGAGGCCTGCCACAATCGCAAAGATGATCGCACTAATCAGTAGCACTTGAAGAAATAAATCGTTAATTGCCTCTGCCTGTGGAGACGCGGGGTCAAGAACAGGAATCACAGAGTTCATAATCAATGCCTGGAGCTTGGTCTTCAAAGGTGTCTACTTTGTATTGACGGAGCAGTCTGATTCGTTACTGAGTGCAGTACATAGTGTGATTAATCGATGTGAATTGATCAATTTCTATTCAGAAAAAATCTTAGATGAATACAAAACAAAATCATATTGATAGAACCCAAATGAACTATCTTACCTAAGTCGATATGAAATGCAGAATGCTTTCATACCGGCAGTCTGAGATTCTACCTCATCTATTATCGTACAGACTGTAACATAACCTGAGAATTATTGAACAGCTTCCGTGTGAAATTCTTATGTGATCAACAATTTTTTGTAGTGATTTCTGCTCATCAAACGTTTGTTGATGGCATTTGTTCCAGAGTGGGTCTAGTGTGCCAATACGCCCAGAGAATGAAAAGACCTTGTACGGGAAGCCGTATCAAATGTAACCAGGAAGGAGCGGGCATGATTTCCTGATGTAAATAGAGATGAATATTAGCGGGAAAAACCGCGATCAGTAATGCGATAATCCCCCAGGCAGCTCCTTTTGAGATTCGTTGAAAACAGAGAGAGATTCCCAGCCCGATTTCAAAGAATCCGCTCAGGTAAACCAACTCAAGATGCCAGGGTAAATAAGGGGGCATGATCTTCAGAAAAAAAACTGGATTCCCAAAGTGCATCACCCCCGCACTCACCATAAACAGGGCGAGCAAATATTTTGAGAATGTTTTCATCTCTTTTCTCTATAGACACGAATTCGAGCAACAAAGGTGTTCTTAACACCGTCTATTTAAAAGCAGAAGCAATGATATTAGATAAGCTGACCAGACGCCAAGGTGCTTTCGACCGAATCGCCGTTGTTAATATTACCGCAAAGCCATCACGACGGCGGTCCATCCAGACCATTGTACCCGTGGCGCCAGTATGACCAAAAACACTTCGGTCGAGAAGATTTCCCCAGCTACCACTCTGGCCAGGGTGATTCAATCGCCATCCCAGTCCCCACGGTTGAGAACGGCGAATCGGTTCCGGCATGTCAGGGTAATCATTGAGCCGATTCGTTGTCGCCATTTCCATCATCGATCGAGAAAGCAGACGCACGTCATTCTGTTCGCCGTAGTTGAGCATCCATTGACAGAGGACAGCCATATCTTCGGGAGAACTAAACATGCCTCCCCAGGGGACGCCGAGGTCCTGCCAGTACTCACTGTTCCAGCCAAACTTCGAACCAATTTGATATTCAGGCGTTTCAACACGCACAAGACGTTCGCGCGGAAAATCACCACGCCCGAGCCAGGTGCTTTGCAGACCCAATGGCTTGATGATTTCATCACGCACATGTTGGGCAATCGTTTTTCTAGTGATGCGTTGTATGATTTCGGCAACAATTAATGTCCCCATACTTTGGTAACTAAGCCCAGTTCCTGCAGGTTGAAAGAGAGGCACTGTGTCATAGATAGCACCACGAATGAATTTCTCTAAGGGAGCCAGTGACTGACGTAAGGCGACATTGTTTTCCAGCATATCAGGCATACCCGATGTATGCGTAAACAGATGATGTACCAGGATCGATTCCTTATGGTGCGCTGCGAAGTCGGGAATGTAATGCGTGACAGGGACCGTTAATACCAATTCACCACGTTCCACCAGTTTCAAAGCACTCATGTAAACAATTGGTTTGGTAATTGAAGCAAGAAGGAACATGCCGTCTCGTCGAACGGCTTCTGCGTTATTTTCCGGTCCCTGTTTTCCAAAGAACTGTGGTTCCACAATTTTCCCATGCCGTCCGACCACAATGGCAGCTCCGGGAATGCTGCCTGCTTCCGTCCATTCTGTTAGTAATTTTCCCGCTTGCTGTATCCGTTCTCCATCGAGGTTGATCTCCTGGGGTTTTACAATGGGAAGTGAAGTCATATATGTGTCCTCAAAGATGGTTGTCTGCGTTGACTCTGGCCAACTTATTCACGATGATCAATCTCATCGCATTCGTCAAGCGAATTTGAGACCGACTGACAAACCGGATGAGATTCAATTAGAAAAAGGTCAATTTGATGAACCAGAATTTTTCTGTCCTATTCACTCTCTTTTGTCAGGTACTTTGGTTAGCAAGTTTAAAGGCGGCAGAGTTACCTGCTCAGAATGGAACCGTTACAATCGAAACTCAGGAATGGCCATTCAAGCCAGGACCACGTTCGGTCAAAGTGTATCTCTATTATCCCGGTAACAAACTGGCAAATGTGACTGCAGAGACCGGTTTGATGCTCAACCTGCATAATTGGGGGGGAACCAATACTTCGGGAGCCGGGAATCCGGCCGTACTCACTAAAGAATTGAACGTAATTGCAATCTCTGTCGATTACCTGCAAAGTGGTCCCTGGAAACCACAGACCGGAGCACCGTATGATTTTGGATATTTGCAGGCCATTGATGCATTGCGGGCACTTTCTTTTGTATACCATGAATTGATCAAAGAAAAAATTCCGTTTAACTCTCGTCGAATCTATTCTTCGGGAGGCTCCGGTGGTGGGAATGTGACTTTGATGTGTAATAAACTGGCACCCCATACATTTACCTGTGTCGTTGATATTTGTGGAATGCCACGACTCACCGATGATATTGCATTCAACTTACCCGGCGGCAGTGTGTTGAATGCGCGTTACAGCCAGGATAAAAGTTCTGCCAGTTATTTGACGCCGGGAGCTCAAGAGATTCGCTACATTGGGAATCCCGCACACTTAAAAGTAATGAAAGATCTGGGGCATGAAACAAAAATTGTGATCATTCACGGAACCACTGACAATTACTGTCTCTTTCCTGATGCAAAGCAGATGTATGAAAATATGAAAGCCGCAAACCTGGATGTGGAAGCCAAATTTGTGACTCCCAAGGATATTGATAAGGTGGTTTTCAGATCGACCGGTCATTCACTCGGTGATCGAACCAAGATGATGACGAAATTTGGTGGCAAATATATGATACCGGGGCGAGCGAAATTTCGTTTGCGCAAATCTCCCACCGATTTTGAATTAAATCAGGACGTGATTTACCCGACATCAGACGGACGTTTTGTGGTCTCGTATGCAGATGGCAAACCTACCATCCATTTTGAACCAAAGGGCACACACTCAAAGGCCACTTCTGATCAAAATTAAAGCGACTTCTTTTGTGATTTGAACTTCAAACAGCTTATTACACTTTAAAGTCGATCAAGGCTTTAGGTGGGAGGGCAACACGCAGTGCATTCAGCACGGCCAGCACATCAATGACCTCCTGCGAGATAGCTCCGGCTACCGGTGGTAAGTATCCGGCTGAAGCGAGCAGCATACCCAGGATGCTCAATCCCATGCCTCCCAGGGCACTTTGCAGGGCGATCCGTCGCATACGACGACTGATGTGTAGAAATTCATCAATTTTTTGTAAAGAACTATCCATCACGATCACATCAGCGGCTTCGGTAGTCACATCGCTATTTTGACCAAAGGCGACTCCCACAGTCGCCGCCATCAGGGCGGGAGCATCGTTGATTCCATCACCCACAAAGATCGTGTTGGTGTCTTTTGTTTCGGTGTTTACGATTTCCAGCTTTTGTTCCGGGCTTTGACTAAAAAAGACATTTTCGATTCCCACTTGATCCGCAAGATAGCGAACCTCAGATTCCCGATCCCCGGAGACCAGCATGGTTCGATGGATTTGATGTTGTGGTGAGAGATGATTAATAAAGGAGAGTCCATCGGTACGAGGTGTATCGCGAAAACGATAGATACCAGCATATTGGTCGTTGATCAGGATCACACATTCCAGACCTCCTGCTTGGGGTGGTAATTGATCTGCAAGATCGGGTTGTTGTTTGAGAAGTTTCTTGCGACTTGTAATCTGGATCGTCTGTCCGGCGACCGTTCCCTGTAAGCCTTCTCCCGGTGGTTCGCTAATCTCAGTGGCATCATGAATCACGGTTTTGGCTTCCTGCATCGCAGTCATAATGGCGACCGCCAATGGATGCTTGGAAAATCGTTCCAGACTACCTACGAGGGAAAGGACTTCGTCTGGTTCGAATCCGGTTGCACATAACTGTTCCGTCAGTACCGGCTTACCATAGGTCAATGTACCTGTTTTATCAAAAATAATCGTACGGCAAGTGTCGGCAGTTTCCAACGCGGTAGGATCACGAACAATGATTGCTCTGCGGGCTGCAAGAGAAATCGAACCGATGATGGCAACCGGAATTGCAATTAGCAGCGGGCAGGGGGTGGCAACTACCATCACTGCCAAGAATCGCACGGGATCACCAGAAAGGAACCAGGCCACCAGTCCAATCAAAACGGCAAGTGGTGTGTACCACGCACCAAGTTTATCAGCCATTCGCCTCATGCGGGGGCGATGCTGTTCCGATGTTTGCATCACCTGCATGATTTTTGCATAACGGGAATCCACGGCCCGTTTTTCCGCGCGAATCGTCAGTGCGGATTCACCATTAATGGCACCGGAAAGCACCTGAGATCCCGGAGTCTTGGACATCATATAGGGCTCACCCGTAAGATAGGATTCGTCCATCACGCCATGACCTTCGAGTACCACTCCATCAATGGGACAAATTTCGTGTGGAAAAATCACTAACGTGTCCTCGACGGCGATTTGTTCCAAGGGAACATCATCAACCTTCGAATCGACTTTGAGATGAGCAATCGAGGGCATCCTTTTACTTAATGCTTGCAGCACAGAGGAAGCACTACGAACGGCATAGGCTTCTAATGCTTCTCCCCCGGAAAGCATCAATACAACCAGAGAGCCTGCGAGATACTCATGCAATAAAACAGAGACAACAATGGAAATTCCCGCCAGTAGATCCGAACCAAACTCACGATGGATCATTTTGACCAACAGTCCCCAAACCAGAGGTGTGCCGCCCAGGCTGAGGACTAACCAGAGCGGTATGTTCTGTGTAGTTTCAGCGCTAATCAGCCCATAGCGCAACACCAGATGGATGGCGATCATGATGATCGTAAACAGGGCGATCCATGTTTCCAGAGATTTCCAGACAGGTGAACCCGGTCTCGTCGGATTGGGGTTTGACACGCTCAGCCTTTGATGAATGATACGATTCTTGTTTTATTTATATCTATAGAATACAGCACGACATTTCATACTGGAAACAAAAACAGCCCGGTATTTAAAACCAGGCTGTTTTTTAATGAGAATACTATTTCTTTATTGAGGTAACCGTCCGGATTCTACTTTGGGGAACGCACCAGTACAGGCCTTCATAAACTCGACCAGATCTTTTTTATCCTGATCTGAGAGGTTCAGTTTTTTGACTTTGTCGCTGAGATAAGGGTTCGGGTGGCCTCCCTTGTTGTAGTGCTCAACAACTTCCTCCAGAGTTTCAAAAGCTCCATCGTGCATATAGGGAGCGCTTAGAGCCACATTACGAATGGTGGGCGTTTTGAAAGCACCTTTATCTTTTTCCTGTTTGGTAACAACATAACGCCCCAAATCAGGATTCTTGACTGTCATTCCCACGCCGAGGTTATGATATTTTTCGTCTGCCAGATTCGGTCCTAAATGGCAGGCAGCACAGTTTACCTTTTCACTAAAAAATAACGTACGTCCCCGCAAAGCACTTTTTGACATCGGGTTTGCTTTGGTTAATGCTAAAGTAGCCTTGTATTCCTCTTCCAGATCCTCAAGATCTTCTTTGTCCATTTTCAGGAACGGACGCAGTTGTTCCTGAAAATCAAAGGGTGACGGGCCTGTGACCAGGGTTCGCTCGAAGGAAGCGATGGCTTTGCCGATATTGTCAATCGTCACTCCCTCTTTGAAAATTTTGTCGAACTGTATCTGGTAGCCAGGAATCTCTTTGACTGTTTTTACAGCATTTTCGTGCGTATTTCCCATTTCTATCGGATTGGCGATGGGGCCGACTGCCTGTTCTTCCAATGAAGCGGCACGACCATCCCAGAATTGTGCACCACTGAGAATGCGGTTGTAGCTGACAGGAGAGTTACGTCCCCCTTGCAATCCTTTAATACCGACACCGAATTGAGTTCGACGCCCGTATCCTTCGTCTGGATGATGGCAACTGGCACAACTAACGGTATTGTCTGCGGAGAGCCGAGTATCGAAATAAAGTTGTCTGCCCAGTTCTATTTTTGCTCTGGTGAGCGGATTTTCTTTGAGGCCTACAATTTGTGCGGTTCCCGCACTGAGGCCGAGTGGCAAACTTACTTCCAGAATTTCATGATTTTCTGGTTGACTCAACCATTCCTTAATTTCTTTGACAGTTAACGGGCCTTTCCCTGGAATACCGGATGTCAGATCATCCGTGCCTAACAGCACCTTGTTAGACTTTTTGGCTGGTGGCTGTTTCGTTTCTCCAGCGTAAGCAACCCCTTGCTGGTCGATTTTATATTGAGTTGCGCTGATTGAAATACCCAAAGCGAGACTGAACTTCAATAACAAAGCATACCGACCATGATGCAATAATTTCATTACACTGTTTCCTTGGGGGAACACCCAGTAGTTTTAACAAAGTTGAATTTCTGAAATAGAGATCAATCATCTGTTGACATATCAAATTATAGACATGCGAAATAGGCATTTCAATTTGCAAAATCAAACAGCGAATGTGATCAGGCAAGACGAATGTGCACACAACATGCATGTGCTCTCATCTTAGCTGACTTCAGCGGGGCTGGTTTGTAGCAGAACCATCTCGCGATATTTTCCGTCTGCTTCCATAAGATCATCATGAGTGCCAATTTCCGTAATACGTCCTGCTTCAAATAGAACGATGCGGTCCGCATGCGTAATTGTGCTGAGTCTGTGTGCAATTACAAAACAGGTACGATCCTGCATTAATGAAGTCAGACTCGCCTGGATTAATCGTTCACTTTCTGTGTCGAGATTACTCGTCGCTTCATCAAAAATTAAAATACGTGGATCTGCCAGAATCGCACGGGCAATGGCCAGCCGTTGTCTTTGTCCTCCACTTAGCTTGACGCCGCGTTCACCAATTAATGTGTGGTAGCCGTTGGGAAGGTCTTTGATAAATTCATGCGCGTTGGAAATTTCTGCAGCGTGTAGTATTTCCTCGTCAATGGTGTGGCGGTCTCCGTAGCCGATGTTATCAGCCACCGTTCCATCAAAGAGAAAGACATCCTGTTCCACGACGCCAATGTGATTACGATAGCTTTCGACATCAAGCTCTGTTAAATCGGAACTATCGAGTAATACACGTCCTGTGGTTGGATCATAGAAGCGTGCGACAAGATTGCAGAACGTGGTTTTGCCGGCTCCACTGGGACCGACGAGCGCAATGGTTTCACCCGGTTCAACTTCGATAGAGATATCCTGCAACGCAAATTGTTCTGAGCTGGGATATTGGAAACTGACATTTTCAAACGTGATCCGTCCGGAAATCTCTGATTTGCCAATCGTTCGCGCGGTGGATGATTCCATTTCACGGGGTTCTGCTAATAGATCGAGCACGCGGTCAAAACCGGAGAGACTATTTTGGAACTGAGCTGCGCTTTGAGCGAGTACCGCTAAGGGACCCAGTAACATTAATAAATAGGCAAGAAACATCACCAGGTCACCTAAGGTGAGTTGTCCTTGCAGTACCTGCCAGCCACCATATAAAAGCAGGCACGCCGACGCGACAGGGATCACGGTTTCCCACACGATTTCAATGAGTCGCGACCACCACCAGGCGTACAATTCCTGGCGTCCCATCAAATGGTTCCCGCGTAAAATGCGGCTTGTTTCTGAACGCTGTCTGCCAAAGGCGCGGACGACTCTCATACCACCAAATGATTCTGTTGCCAAACCATCGACGTTGACGCGTTGCGCCCTGATTTTGCGATGCTGTGGTCGAATTCGACTGATCCACGTACGATGCGTCAGGTAAACCATGGGGACCAGAAACAGTGCCCCCAGGAGTAATCGCCAGTCTACCCACGCCAGAATGATTAAGCTCCCCAATAATTGGATGATGGCACGCCAGGGGTTATAGAGCATCCCAAAAACCAGTTCACCTACACTGCCGGCATCTTCACGCAGGATACTGGCCGCCCCACCTGATTTTAATTCCTGAATACGATGCAAGGGGAGACGAACTGCTTGTGCAAATACGTCTTTTCTTACTTTCATTTGAATGAGTTTGGTTACGCGAGTCGCGTGCCAGCGCCCCCAGATTTGCAATCCGATACGAATCATTGAAATCAATATGACGCTAATCGTGATAAAGACCAATAGTGGCCAGGGGTCATGAGGAATCCACTGAGGCGTCATCGGAGGGAGTGGGTTTTTATCCAGAACATAATCGACGACAAATTTCGTTGCAGCAGGAGGAATAAGTGCCAGGAGTGTGGCGATGGTCAAGGTGACCAATGAGAGAATGACGGACCAGCGATGCAATTTGAGTAGATCGAAGAAGCTGCGTACCAGTTCCCATGAAGAACGTTCTCGTTTTGAAGATTTTTTGCCCTGTTGGGGAGCATGTTCTTCATGAAATTCTGTTTTGTATTGTTCGAATTGTTTACGACTGGAATGCGAATTCGTACTCATTGAGGTTCTTTGTTTTAGCGGTGCTTTTAATCGTATACCACTTCAGGAGACACAATCGATTGCGAATCGTTAGAGGCTGATGTCCCAAATGGAGGAGTTTTGCAAACAGAAATCCACAATTCAATTATATCCAGCGGCACACATTAATGCGAATTGGGAGTTGCCAGTAGACAATTTGAGGCTAGATAAAAGCTCTGTTTTTTGTTTTTTGCCTGAGGTGTTCCTAGGAGACATTTAGAAAAAGAATCGATCAATGTAGACTTAAAGAAGAAAAAAGTAGCCCAGGCAGAGTGACTACCTGGGCTAAAGATCAAACAAATATCTATTTTATTCTGTTATTTTAAGTCAAAATTGATTTCATTTCCGTCCTCTTTGACAATCGCAGTCAGCCCAGAAGTCTTGGGGCTCATACTATACTTTTCAGGAATGAGAGATAAGTCTTCGTTTGCAGCAGCAGATTCTGCTGGAAGA
This sequence comes from Gimesia aquarii, assembly GCF_007748175.1. Taxonomy (NCBI): domain Bacteria; kingdom Pseudomonadati; phylum Planctomycetota; class Planctomycetia; order Planctomycetales; family Planctomycetaceae; genus Gimesia; species Gimesia aquarii. Next base: position 4,288,114 of record NZ_CP037422.1, on the reverse strand, counting down.
TTAGATGTGTCACGCTCAGAAATGATCATCACTTTGTGATTTCCTATGATCGCACCATCACCCTTGGAATAAGTTGTGAGCACATAGGACCCATCTTCTTGAATCTCTCCAGAAGCTGCTTTTCCCATTCCGTCAGGTATGAAAGTAACTGAGCCTAATGGCAGCGGTTTTCCCTTGTAGGTCACTTTTCCATACACTTTTCCTGTAGGTAATTCATCTGAATTTCCTGAACAACCAGTGAAAGCGGAAAGAGTCAATAAGACAAAACAGACTACAAATTGTAATTTTAGCTTATTCATTACATCATTCTGCAAAAGATTTCTGAGAAGAAAATTAGGTAAAGAGATCATGATTTCAAAGAGTTTAAATTAAAACTCTCCGAGGACTTCACCAGTTGACCGCGTTGCAATCGCTTTAAGAAGGTCCAGGTTCAAACTTGCTGACAGGAATCGTACACTTCCATCACAGAGAAGCATGTGAGCACCTCCTACGTGTTGGCTGCGCCATCCAACTCCATATTGTGAATGATTACCTGATCCAATTGGATATTGAACCGCCTTTGTATCCAACATTAAATAACCATCGTTACCTGCAGGGCTTCCGTAAGCATATGAAGCCCATGTCCAGGGAGCAATATCGTCCCAGCCACCTTTTGCGCCGCTCCATCCAATGTAACTTGATAATTCACCTAGCAAAAAAGTATTGGTTGTGCCATCGGTTATATCTCTGAAGCGAGTTTTGTGACGGGGATAGAGGACGCCAGATGTGACATAATGCCGACTGGAATTAGTTCCATTGACTAATCCGACATCCACTGATCCTGCATTTCCTCGGTAGTGCAAGGAAGCATCATTTCCGGGATTGCCACCCCATCCTGTTGTATAGTCTCCTGCACGCTCTCCAATTTCTGACGAAGGGCATATCAATACAGTGATGGGATCGGTATAGAGATTGATGTCACCATTGTGCGGTGGAGTTGTAAAGCGGTAAGGCTGAACTCTAGTCAATTCACCTAAATTATCTATCGCATTGTAACGAGCTGCCTCTTCAATATATGGGAAAATGCGTGGTACCCACCCACTGATGTATCCATAGCTATGGAAATACCCTGTTGGGAGCATATTAAAATTGTCATGGTAGTTGTGGAAAGCAAGACCGAGTTGTTTCATATTGTTTTTGCACTGTGACCGCCGAGCCGCTTCACGGGCTTGTTGTACCGCCGGTAAGAGTAGAGCGATGAGAATTGCGATGATGGCAATCACGACCAATAATTCAATTAACGTAAACGCCTTTCTTCTCACTAAATGGTCCATTGTTCATTTCCTTTAAAAAACTTATGAAATATTTGGAAAACGGGAACTATGAGCGTCTAATTTACTTAAGATTATAAAATAAAAAATTATGATCCGGAGAACTTTGATTAATCCTAAAAAATAAGTCTTTTTCTAGTAATTCACACACAACGTAATTAATATACAATCAATTGTTAATATATATTAGTAATAATTATTTAATTATATAAGGTTAAGAGGAGTGGTCAACTTATTTTCAGATATTCTTGATAATAAACAAAAAGCTACCAAAGTAGATCTATTGTTATCTATTGAAACTTCCTATTAGGTCAGGCTCGTATAGGAGAGCATTACTCTGTCATTGCAATATGATGTGAATCCAGTCTACTCCCTGGAGGCGACTTTTAGTGGTTACTCTGGACCTGAGGTAACCCCCTAAGTAACATGAAATTACTGCGTGTATGACTTTGCCTGCCTCATGATTTCTTCACTTGGATATCCTTCTGTTTTGAAACCAATTGCCAGTCTTTTCAAACCATTAATAATCGTTTTCGTCTTATTGACTTTTGATAAGATCTGCCTGGCGGGTGAAGTGAACTTCAGTCGTGATATTCTTCCGATTCTGTCCGACCGCTGTTTTCATTGTCATGGTCCTGACCCCACTCATCGAGAAGCGGACTTGCGTCTTGATCAACAGGAAGAGGCGACTCAGGATCGTGATGGAACGACTGCCATCGTTCCAGGAAAACCAGAGGCGAGTGAATTATTTGCCAGGATTACAACCAGTGATCCTGATCTCTTAATGCCACCCCCCGACTCTCATCGGAAAAAGTTAACAAAGAAACAAATTGCGACGCTTAAAAAATGGATCGCCGAGGGAGCAGAGTGGGGCAGGCATTGGGCATTTGAGAAACCGTTGAAAACAGAGTTGGTAAATCAGGAACTCAATCCGATTGATGAGTTCGTCCAACGTAAACTGGCCGAGGAGGGTTTAAAGCTTTCACAACTGGCATCAAAACGAACACTCATTCGGCGGCTTTCTTTTGACCTGACCGGATTGCCTCCGACTTCCGAAGAGGTAGAGTCTTTCGTCAATGATGAATCTAAAAATGCCTACCTGAAGCTCGTAAACCGTTTGCTGAAATCAAAACATTATGGCGAGCGGATGGCAATGTGGTGGCTTGATCTCGCGCGTTATTCTGACACTGATGGCTTTCAGGGCGATGCCACGCGTACCAACTGGCCGTGGCGGGACTGGGTTGTGGAATCGTTCAATGAAAATAAACCGTTCGATCAATTCACGATCGAGCAATTTGCAGGCGATTTATTACCGAATGCCACGCCGGAACAGAAGTTGGCTACCTGTTTTCATCGCAACCATATGACTAATGGTGAAGGGGGCCGCGATCCGGAGGAATCGCGAATCGATTATGTGATTGATCGGGTCAATACCACAGGAACAGTCTGGCTGGGATTGACACTCGGTTGCTGCCAATGTCACTCTCACAAGTTTGATCCGATTTCACAAGCTGACTATTACAGTCTGTTTGCGTTCTTCAACAGTATTGATGAGGATGGCAAAGCAGGCACGCGGGCGAAGCCTTATCTCAAATTTAAATCGCCGTTCGGCAAGCAAGCGATTCAAGAAGCGCTGCAGGTGGTAGATGAACGAAGACCATTGGAAGCTGCTGCTCGAAAACAGGCAGAACGAGAGTTTGAACCGTGGTTGGTTAAACAAACCGATTTAGTACAGCAAGGGTTTCAGTCTTGGCATCTGCCTCAAACCAGATCGTTGAACTCAATCGAAGGAACAGTTCTCACGCAAGAAGCGAATGGCACGGTTCAAACCAGTGGGCCGAATCCAAGACAGGATGATTATCGCTTAATTGCTTCCACGAATTTACCACGTGTCACGGGCTTGCGGCTGGAAGTCTTTCCGCATGCTTCGCACACGGATGGAAAATTAACCCGTGGTGCAAATGGTGAATTTATTTTGACTGATGTCAAGCTTCAGGTGCGTCGTCAGGGGAGTTCTCAGTTACGCGATATTGAAATCGCCAGCGCTGTTGCCGATGTTGAGAAGAATGCCAAAGGCCGTAAGTACGGAAAAATCAAAGACACGCTGGATGATGATCCCCGTAATGGTTGGACGACGGAATCGCATGATCCGAAGCAGCGACATATGGCCGTTTTTGCATTAAAGGAACCGTTGGTACTGGACGATCAGGAAGAGTTGATCTTCGTGATGTTACATCGTTCGACAGTCGGTAACGCGAACATTGGGAGATTTCGTGTGATGCTGACGGATCAGCCTGGTCAGGCAGTGCGGTCGCTGGATCCGATGCCCCTAGAAGAATTGGCAGCAGTCAAGTCGGGTCAGGATTCAAAAATTGATGCGAAGTTGAGAAAGAGACTGTTGAATCAGTTTCTCGTTGATCACGCAGCATATCAGAAGAGGAAAGCAAACCTGGATCGCGCGAATGCGCAACTCTCCAAGGTGAAAAAAGCGGCGGGTGACCTGAATGTAATGGTTTTAGCAGAGAGAAAGGAACCGCGCAAAACATTTATCCTGGAACGGGGCGTCTGGGATAAACATGGAAAAGAAGTGGTTCGCTCGGTACCAAAAACCATTTTTCCGCTACCGAAAGAAAAAACAAAGGATCGGCTTGATCTCGCGCGTTGGTTAGTCTCCCGTGAGAACCCATTAACAGCGCGGGTGGTTGCCAATCATTTATGGCAGATGTGTTTTGGTATGGGACTCGTGCGGACGCCGGGAGATTTTGGCTTACAGGGAGAACGGCCTACTCATCCTGAAGTGATTGACTGGTTAGCGGTAGAGTTGATGGAACACGATTGGGATTTACAGCATATCCTGCGTCTGATCGTGACCAGTCAGACCTATCAACAAAGCAGCAACGTTTCCCCCGCATTATTAGCCCGCGATCCGGAGAATCGACTGCTGGCGCGCGGACCCCGGTTTCGTCTCCCAAGTTGGATGATTCACGATGCGGCGCTACGAGCCAGCGGATTATTGAATCCGGTGTTGGGAGGCCCACCCGTCATGCCTTATCAACCTGAAGGAGTTTGGGCGGAAATGTTTATGGGACGCTATCGTTATGAACCCAGCCAAGGAGCCACTCAATATCGGCGCAGCTTGTATGCGTTCTGGCGACGATCGAGTGCACCAACATTTTTGTTTGATAGTGCACAACGTCGTGTGTGTGAAGTGCGTCCACGAAGAACAAATACCCCCTTGCAGGCTCTGACATTACTGAATGATTTGAGTGTCTTGGAATCCTCACGCGAGTTGGCCCGGACTGCGATGGCAAAAGAGACGACCATTTCAAACCGGCTTGATTTGATCGCTCGTCGCATTTTGTCCCGACCTTTGGACAAGCGAGAACAAGCTGTTTTGGAGCGAGAATTTCAAATGTCACACAAACATTATCGAAGTCAACCACAGGATGCATTCAAACTATTGGATGTGGGGCAACCGCCAAATAAAAGCAAAGTTGATCCTGGCGAGCTTGCCGCATATATGGTCATTGCGAGTATGGTCTTTAATCTGGATGAGGCAATTACCCATGAATGATCAAATCATAAAACAGGCAATGGATGTTTCCCGCCGTTATTTTTTGGGACGCGGTGCCGGAGTGAGTTTGGGAGCCATGGCTCTGGGTCTATTAGAACAGTCAAAATCTCTACACGCGGATCAAAAGACGGCTCTCGGCCTGGCGGATTTGCCCCATAAACCTCCCCGCGCCAAGAACGTGATTTTTCTCACGCAATCAGGTGGTCCTTCACAGATAGAACTGTTCGACCATAAACCGGGACTGATGAAGTGGGCCGGCAAGGAGCTTCCTGAGAGTGTGCGACGCGGACAACGACTCACAACAATGACAGCGAATCAAAAACAATTGATTATGCCTTCGCGTACCAAGTTCAAGCGTTATGGAGAAAGTGGTGCGACACTCGGAGAGTGGCTGCCTTACCATGGAGAGGTGGCCGACGAACTCTGTTTTATTAAATCGATGGTGACCGATCAGATTAACCATGCCCCCGCAATGACGAAATTCCTCACAGGGCATCAACTCGCAGGCCGACCATCAATTGGTGCCTGGACCAGCTATGGTCTGGGGAGTGAGAATCGGAATCTGCCCGATTATCTGGTTTTGATTTCCAAGATGAAGCGTCCCAGCGATCAGCCACTTTACGATCATTACTGGGGCAGCGGTTTTTTGCCATCCCGCTATCAAGGAGTCAAACTTCGCAATTCGAAAGAGCCCGTGCTTTATCTCCGTGATCCGGATGGACTCCCCCGCAAAATAAGACGAGGAATGTTGAATGGTATTGCCGAATTGAATCAGATGCGTCTCAAAGAAACGGGTGACCCGGAAATTGAAACGCGGATTCGTCAGTATGAGATGGCCTGGCGGATGCAGTCCAGTATTCCCGAGTTAAATGATCTGAGTGATGAACCGGAATCCACATTTGAGCTCTATGGACCCGATTCGCGTCGTCCGGGTAGCTATGCCGCCAACTGTGTGCTGGCCCGACGACTGATCGAACGCGGAGTGCGGTTCGTGCAGTTGTTTCATCCGGACTGGGATCATCACAGCCGTCTGGGGTCATGGTGTGTGGCTCGTTGTCGCGATACGGATCAGGCCAGCGCGGCGTTGGTCAAAGATCTCAAACAACGTGGGTTGTTGGATGATACATTGGTCGTTTGGGGCGGTGAATTCGGTCGGGGAGTGGCCGGTCAGGGTAAGTGGAACAGTCCCGAAGGGGGCCGCGATCATCATCCCCGCTGTTTCACAATGTGGCTGGCAGGTGGGGGTGTCAAGTCAGGCATGACTTATGGTACCACCGATGATTTCAGTTACAACGTTGCTGAAAACCCGGTTCATGTTCGAGACCTGCATGCCACGGTGTTGCACCTGCTTGGTATCGATCATGAACGTTTTTCGTATCGACATCAGGGTCTTGATTTCAAACTGACGGGTGTTGAACCGTCGAATATCATAAAGGAAATTCTGGCATGAAGCGGTTCATGATGATCATGTTTCTCATCTCTGGCATGCAGCTGAGCATACTAAGTTTTGCTAATGCACGTGAACCAGATGCAATCATCGACATCTGGCCGGGGCGTGCTCCTGGCGAGACAACGCGTGAGACAGGCAGACCACTTCCCAGACGCCCTAGTGAAAATCCTCCAGCGACGCGCGTCAAGAATATTACACGGCCTCAGTTACATGTCTTTCAACCTCCTGCTGAAAAACGAAACGGAACGGCGGTTTTGATCTTTCCTGGTGGCGGATATAGTTACGTGGTGACGGACAAAGAAGGTTCCGAGGCGGCTGAATGGCTGAATCAATTAGGTATTACGGCACTTGTCGTTCATTATCGCACAAAACAACAAAAAACACCCACTCCTCAGACCAATCAGAAATTACCTCCTTTTTCAGAGCGGCCACTTCAAGACGGACAACGGGCGTTGAGCCTGGTTCGCAAGCGCGCTAAAGAATGGGGCATCAAGCCCGATCAGATTGGTGTGATCGGCTTTTCTGCGGGGGGGCAGGCAGCGTCGCTTGTCACGACCCGGTTTAAAGATCGCTCCTATAAACCACAAGACAAGGTCGATGACGTCTCTTGCCGCCCCGATTTTAGCTTGTTGATTTATCCCTGGCGGCTGCTCGATGAAAAAACGGGGAAGCTGAATGAAGTGATCACCGTTTCGAAAAAGACCCCACCCACATTTCTTGCGCACGCTCACAACGATAGCGCCACTCCGCTAAGTAGCATCCAGTTTTATACCGCGTTAAAGCAGAACGGTGTGGGGGCTGAACTACACATTTATGAAACGGGAGGGCACGGTTACGGGATGCGGCCAGTTGAAAATTCTAACGTCGATACTTTTCCAAGTCGCGCCGAAGACTGGCTTCGCCAAAGGGCACTTATTCCCTCCAGGAAACATTAGGACCGAATGGGACTACGCTTTGAGGATTTCCTGCACGACATGTCCATGCACATCGGTCAGTCGGAAATCACGGCCCGCGTGTCGGTATGTGAGTTTTTCGTGATCGAGTCCCATGATGTGTAAGATGGTCGCATGAAAATCATGTACGTGGACCATATCTTTTACGACATAGTTGCCGATGTCGTCTGTTTCTCCGTAAACGACTCCTCCTCGCACACTGCCTCCAGCTAACCAGCAGGAAAAAGCGTTGGGGTGATGCGTGCGAGATTTGGTGCCTTTCCCATCCTGAGCCCAGGGAGAACGTCCAAATTCGGTACAAAAAACCAATAGTGTGTCTTCCAGTAAGCCACGTTGTTTCAAGTCTTTGATTAATGCGGCGATGGGTTGATCCACACGACGGGCATACTTTTCATGCGAGGCGATATCGCGATGTGCCGCGTCCCAGTTATCGCGGCAGGCACCGACGGCATCGATGACTTCAACAAAGCGTACTCCCCGCTCCACCAGACGACGCGCCATGATACATTGTGAAGCATAACTGGATTGGTCTCCTCGTTCCGCACCATAAAGTTTTAACGTTTCCTTCGTTTCTTTCGATAAGTCGAGTGCCTCTGGTGCCTGTTGTTGGAGACCTGCAGCGGCAGTAAAGGAGGCGACTCTTCCCGCTAATTGTGCATCGTGCTGGCGGTGTTTTAAATGACGTTGATTCATTTTTGTCAGCAATGAAAGTTCCAGTTGTTGTCGCTCATATGAAGTGGGAGATTTGAGAAAGGGAATCGGTTCATCGCCGGGTACGACACGCACACCGCTGTTAACCGCAGGCAAAAAGTTGGCGTCCCACAATTGGGGGCCGTTATAAGGGCGATGTTCTGAAATCACAATATGCGAGGGAAGATTTGTGTTAAAAGATTTTAGCCCGTAACTCAACCAGGCGCCTAACCCGGGCATGGCCGTGGTGGTACTGCCGGTATGAAGTTGCAGCGTAGCTTCACCATGGTCCCGGTGATCACTGTTCATGGAGCGGATTAACGCAGTTTCGTGCATCATCTTGCGAAGATGAGGAAAGAGATCACTGACTTCAGTCCCACATTCTCGATTGGGACGAAACTTCCATAGAGGGGCTTTGAGAAAACGTTTTATAATCGGTTGTCCGGAGACGGCGGCTTTCTCTTCTTCGCCAATTGATTGATCGTGCCGTTTTGTCAATTCGGGTTTAGGATCAAATGTATCGACGTGCGAATAACCGCCCGACATATAGAGCATAATTACATGCTTGGCCTGCGGGCGATGATGCGGAGTCGCAAGTTTGGCTGGCAGCGCAGTTGGCAGTAAAAGCCCCGCCGTTGTTCCGAGCCCCACTTGCAGCAGGTTTCTGCGATTGATGAATGTGGGGTTTTGCATCTTGTCACTCCTCAGTGGAAGCTGCCTTTGTAATAGTTTTTGAATTAGTCGACGAAAAAGAACTCATTACTGGTGAGCAGTACTTTGCATAAGCCAGTCCATGCTGTCTCATTCACCGCTGCAGACTCTTTTGGCCGTTCCTTCAGTAGTTGTCTACGATAAGCGTAAAGAGTCTCTAAAAACTCAGACTGTTCTGTGGGTGTTGGGTTTCTGGAAAAAGCGATTTGGCAGGCTGCTTTGATCTGTTTTTCTTCCGTTGTTTCTGTCTGTAAAATTCGTTTGGCAAATGCTTCCGCCAGTTCGGGAACAAACGGAGAGTTCATCAGGTAGAGTGCCTGTGCGGGAATGTTTGCATTCTTACGTGTTCCGGTCGTTTCATTTGTGTCAGGACCATTAAACAGGCCGAGGAACGGATGTTTGTATAATCGCTGCGTCATCAGATAGACACTGCGTTTTTTTGACGGGAAAACCTCATGAAAGGGGCCATTCAGACTGTACCCTTTTTTATGCCAGGGGTTAAAAGGATGCGGGCCTCCTGGTTGACGGTCCAGTTCGCCTGACACAAACAGCATGGCATCTCGAATCGACTCGGCATCGAGGCGCTTACGGGTGAACTTCCAAAGAAACACATTTTCCGGATCTCGTTTGCTGTTTTCGAGGATGTCTTTGCTATCTAATCGATAAGCGCGGCTTAACAGTATCTGACGATGGAGTGCCTTCAAGGACCACCCCTGTTCAATGAGTTGATTGGCCAGATAATCCAGCAATTGAGGATGAGAGGGAGCTGCGCCCAGGACTCCGAGATTATCGACCGTTTTCACAAGTCCCTGTCCGAAGTGGTGATACCAGAGGCGGTTGACAATCACGCGAGCCGTTAAGGGGTGGGTTGGATCGGTAATCCAGTTTGCCAGTTCTTCTCGACCTGATTGTTTCTGATCTAAATCGGGTTTTGTTTTGGAAATCACATTAATGAATTGGCGCGGTACCACTTCTCCCGGGTTGCTGGGGTTGCCGCGACGGTGCAGCTTCGCGTGGTGAGGTTTTCCATCAATGACCGCATACAGCATCTCTGCCGGTGGTTGTTTAACCAGCCTGGCCTTTTCCTGTTTGAGCCAGGGTAAACCATGCTCCATCAGTTCCCGAAATTTTCCTCTGTGAGAAGTGAGAAGCTTTTGACGCTGTGCTTCTAACTTTTCAATGGATTTTCCCTCTTTTTTCGCAGATTTGATTTTTTTGACGACTTCCGCATACTCTTTGAGAGTCGGCTTCAACCAAGGGCGGAAATGGTTTCGAATTTGATGTTGATAGTGACTCAGGAGATCCCAGTAGGCATTGATTTTTTGTTGTGACTCCGGGTTGTTTTCCGCTGAGACCAGTTGTGTTGGTGAAGGGGAATTCGAAGCGCCCATCGTCGGGTAGAGTGTGCTTTCAAAAATGCCATATAAACCGTAATAGTCCGTAGCCAGCATCGGATCGAATTTATGATCATGGCAGCGGGCACACTTTAATGTGACTCCCATGATGCCACGACCGATGGTGTCGATCGTATCATCGATGGTCAGATGCTGGTCTTCAAAACGAGTATTGCCGAACCGGCGGGAGAGGGCAATAAAACCGGTGGCAATTTTGAGTTGGCGTGCGCGCTGGGGATCATCTTCACGTTTTGCCAGGATGTCTCCAGCAAGTTGCGCCTGAAGGAACTTGTCATAAGGAAGATCCGCATTAAACGCATCGATGACCCAGTTTCGATATAAATAGGCGCCGGGTATGGGAAAGTCGCCGACATCTCCTTGAGTGTCCGCGTATCTTGCGACGTCCAGCCAATGACGGCCCCAACGCTCCCCATAAGCGGGGGAGGCTAACAGGCGGTCGATAACTTTGGAAAACGTATGAAGATCGGTATCGGGATCATCGAGGAACTCCTGCACTTCTTCTGGAGTCGGGGGTAGGCCTGTCAAATCGAAGGAGGCTCGTCTGATTAAGACACGCCGCGATGCCATTGGTGCGGGTGTGAATTTTTCTTTCTGCAGACGAGTGTAGATAAATCGATCAATGGGTGATTGGGACCACTGGGGATCGTTGACTTCAGGCGGTGCAATCGCTTGACGTGGAAGAAAGCACCAGTGTGACGTTGTTAGAGACTGAGTTTTCTTTGCTTGAGATTTAGTGAGCGGTTTTGTTTTCTCTTCAGGCCAGGGGGCACCCCATTCGATCCAACGTTTGAAATGTTGGATGGTTGTTTTGCTTAATTTTTCATCCACATCGGGGGGCATTTTCAATTCTTTATGTGTGCGTTGAATGGATTGATACAGGAGGCTTTGTTCCGGCTTTCCAGGAATGATCGCCGGGCCAAAATCGCCGCCTTTGATTAAGGCAGACCGGGAACTGACTGCCAATGCGCTCTCCGCGTCTTCGTCGCCTGTATGGCAATCGGCACATTTCTCAATCAATACAGGACGAATATGGAGTTCAAAGAATTCGATTTGTTTAGCGGATGGTTTTGTTGCTTCGGCAGAGAAGAGGGGATTTTCCAGGCAGAATAAAACTATGAAAACCATTAGTGAAATGAGTTGTTGAATTCGATCGCGCTCAATCATGTTCTAACCATTTACATTGTGGAACTAAAAAATGTCGCTGGTTAACCGCGTGAAATTCCTGCCTTTTCAAAAGCCGGAGCCAGGTTCTGATAACAGGTTTTTGCGGCGACAATCGGATCGTAGCCCTTTTGTTTGAAAACCATACTACTGACTTCACAACAGATATCACCCTGATAGCCTGCTTGCACGGCCAGTTTGAGTAGTTTGGAATAATCGATCTCACCACTTTCGCCAGGAAGAACAAAGTGTACTTTATTGTCTTTCTTGATCGTGTCTTTGACCTGAATCAGGCTGGTAAACGGCATCATCGTTCGCATGGAACCTTCGAGTGAAATATTCCGATGCGTAAAGTGACTATAATCATAGTTTAAGCGAATCCAGGGACTGTCGATTTGTTGAACCAGCCAGACGCCTTGCTCGGGTCGATCAACAACACCGCCCCGATGAGGTTTGACGGCGATGATTGTTTTCGTGCTTTCGGCAATCCTGGCCCATGCTCCCAGATTGTCTCGCATTTCATTTTTTAACGCGTCCCATTTACCGCTACCGGCCGTCGTTTCAATTAGTGGAGAGTGTACCGGTTTTAAAGTGTGACCTAATTCTGCCGCCCGCTTGAGACGGTCCAGAACTTTTTGCTGACTTGTTTTTGAACCGGGCAGGCTACAGTGCTCCATGAGCGATGTTAGTTTTAATCCCGTATCATTCATTTTTTTCGAGACCTCCTGGCGTCGTTTGGCATTGAGTTTCAAGGGCGTGGCATCCCATTGATCCATCAGGCATAGCTCGACAGAGTCATAGCCAATCTTAGCGACGTCCTGGATCGCCTGTTCGGTTTTTAAATGGGGCATTCCATAAAGACTGAAGCCCAGTGTGAGTTTAGGCCTGGCTGATTTCCCTGCTTCCAGCCAGTTGATTCCTGTGACACCGGCGGTGGCTGCACTGGTCGAATAAAGAAACTCACGTCTTGTGATTCGATTCATTTTTGCTGTTCCTATGCGGGGAGCATTCGGTTTATTTAACTGTTTAAATGACATACAGATTCACCCGGAGTCAGATGTGATTCCAGAGTTAAGTCGACGTTTGCAATCGAATTACCCATCGCCAGGCGGGTTTCCATCTGCCGCACTGCCAGTCGACCGATATCATGGGCGTGAATATCAAACGTCGTTAATTGTGGATACAAGCCTGTAATAAAGGCATGATCGTTGTTTCCCGAAATCACACTGATCTCTTCGCCGATTTTGATACCGCGCCTTGCGAGTGAACCATAAACGACAGCTGCAACACTGTCAGAACCCGCAAAGATCGCGGTAGGACGTTTTTTAGCCTTTAGAAGTTGATCAACAAGGTGCTGAACGGCCTCTGTAGACAGCGGTGGTTTTATGGGAAGTGACCATCCTTCTGAGGGAGCATCAACAAAGCGTTGCACGTGTAAGCCACGGCGCATTGCCTGTGAAACGAAGCCGGTCTCACGGTTCATCATAATTAAGTGGTTGGGTTTGGGACTCAAGAAGGCAACATTACGATGTCCATAATCGGCAAGATAATCAGCGGCCTTCGCGCCAACTTGAACATCATTAGCGCCAACAAAATCACCTGAGCAACCTTCGGGACGTCCTAAGAGCCAGACAGAGGGAATTTGTGATAAACGATTCAATAACGCGTTATTTGATTCGATCAGCATTTTTCCCTGAAGCGCACCCATCAGAAACAGACCGTCAATCTGGTCAAAATCTAAATGGGAGGGGACGGCATGCATGTCCGGAATGTGAGCGATTTGAAAACGGACTCCCAGTTCTGAGAACGCATCTTCGACACCGCTAAACGCAGAGCTGACAACCGGGAGTGAGATCAGCGACCGATCCAGGCCTAAAGAGAGGGCGAGCAAGCGCTTGCCTTGGAGAATACTGGGTGGATTCTGGCTGAGATCTGCTTTAGGACGTCGGCGTCTGAGCGGACGGTAATCTAATGACTCTGCCACTTGTCGGATGCGCTGTTTTGCTGCTTCGCTTATCGAAGGGTCATCACGCAATGCGCGGCTGACTGTACTCACTGCACAGTCAGCTGCTTTGGCGACTGTTTTTACAGTCACGAGTTCAACAGTTCCACTCACAATCGGACCTCGTAGTTGGTTTCAGAAATCGATATAGAAGTTGAATGCAAATTAATGAATATAAATTGAAAATAAGTAGGATTCGAAGGTGGTTATTTCTCATATTACTCTTGTTGATAAACAATTAATTCATGAATGTAAAGAGATATTCATATAAAGATATTGATATCACTAAATTGAGTGGATAGGAAATAGGAGATCCACTTACGAAAATAAAATTTATTTGCGTAAGTGGATTGGGGTTAGAAAATGGGGATGATGATTTTTCCGCTAATCATTGGGAGCTTGCTGCGGAATCACAGTTGAGATTATTTCGTGAGGAAGTCTTCTTCTTTCAGAGTCAGGCGGACGGGGCCTTGCATGGTGGTAATCCAGAGTTGTCCGGGTTTGACTTCTGTTACATAAGGATAAGAGACCCGGTTTTCGCGCTTCTGACCTTTGGGAGTGAGATCGCGTGCGATGATGATGGGTTTGCTCCAGGAATTGCATTCATCGTCTGAAAACGCAATCGATAATTCTTCGCGTCGTCCTTTTTTGCGTTCCGGATCACGGAAACGATTCCACAGCATGACGATGCGGCCACTTTCGAGTCGTTGCAAAATAGCCGGGGAACTGCTGGCTGGAATTTGCGAAGGGCGAATGGTACGCCAGGAGGCACCTTCATCTGTAGAAAATGCTTCCCAGAAGCGACCAAATCTTGTGCGAATCAACGCATAGATTCTGCCGTCTTTCAATTCAACGATTGTGCCCTCCATCGCACCATCGTGATCCCCTGAGCCGCCCAGGTCGATCATATTACTGTGGTTCCAGGTTGCTCCTTCATCGTCCGAGTAGTATGTGACCATCACATGCCGACCCGGATTAGCGATGGCTTTGGAAACGGCAACAATGATGCGTCCCGATTTGGTTTGAATCATGCTGCGAATAGCGCCACACCAGCTATGATCTTGAATGATCTGGGGAGGCAGCCACGTTTGTCCTTCATCGGTACTGCGAACAATATAAGCAGGAAGGTAGCAGTCGGATTGAGGGCCTCCTTTTTTATCATTCCAGTTGAATTTTCGTTCTGTTAAATTCATGAACGCTAGGATAATTGTGCCCTTACTTGTTCTGATGATGGCTCTTTCGTTGCTTGTATGAAATTTTGCAGGATTTGTATACAAGGGTTTGCCAGCCCATGATTTTCCTTCATCTTGACTTATCAAGACTTGTTTGGCATCTGGAGCCAACAGGCTTCCATCGGAAAGTTTGAGAAACGGTCCCAGATGGCGGTAAGGTAATTTTTGCGTTTGAGGATGATTCCATTCTGCCAGTGAAACGTGTAACGAGTATAAAGTGATTGATATCACGCAGGTTGAACGTAAAAGCTGCTTCATTATTTTCTCTGCCTTGTTTCAAACGATTTTAATAAAAAGTATGGTCTTAAAGTTGTCAGTTTTTGATATTTATTCTTTCAGTTCAAAGTCGACGATGAATGGTTCACTTCCTGCTTCTACAGTCGCTTCCAGTTCCGAATTGGTGTGATACTTCTCTGGAATGGAGATTGCAGGTTTGGTTGCGGCGTCAATTTCTCCCAATGATTTTCCGTCTGTATCATCGGGGAGAATGGGAATGCCTTTGATCTCTACACGATGTTTTCCTAAGGGGACGCCACCTTTATTCGAGATTTCGTACATCCCGTTTTTGACTTTACCTGCTGCAACGGGGCCCGTTGGTTGTGGTAGAAAGCGAATCGCAGCCCCTTCCAGCGGTTCGCCGTTCAAAGTAACGATGCCTTTAACAATGCGTCGATCAGGCGCATCTCTGACACCTCCGCAGCCAGAGAAGAGAGCCAACAACGCTCCATAGAGAATCATTCGTATGACAGGCATAACTGCCTCCTTTAAGAACGTTGACTAATTCCGGTTAGTCAGCGCGAAACGATGCTTGAGCGTACATGTCCAACATGACGATGTGAACGGAATTAAAATTCGCCGACCACTTCTTTACCAGCACGGGTGGTGATGGCAGAGAGTGTTCCCTGGTCGATGTTTTCGGAAATAAAGCGGACAGATCCATCGCCGAGGACAAAGTGGGCACCACCGACGTGATAACTGGAAAAACCCTGAGGGCGAAATGCAAATGCACCTCCACCGGGGACTGTGTCGATGCTGTTGATGCCATTACTGGTATCGAAAACGTCATAACCAGTGTATGAATTTCCGTTCAACCCGCTTTGAGCGAGGGAACCGGTAATTTCACCCACGATCAGGGTATTACTTGCGCCATCAATTATGTCGCGCATTTTGACGCGGGAGATGCCATAGAGAATACCATTTCCGACAGAGGTCGGTCGCACCCCCGAACCGCTGTTGCATCTCCAGCTGATGGAATCGGCGACGCCCGCCATATCAGTTCTAGCCATCCCATCGGGCAGAGCACCTGCAAAGGCTCCTGCTTTATTAACGATCACATCTGGTTGAGGATTACTGGGGCAGAGGAATGGTAGCACTGGAGACAAGCAGGTGCTCGAATTGAAGTTGGGTGGTACAAAAGGTGTGGGTCCGGAAAAATTGAGATTGTTGTAAATGTTTGCTTGATCCAGATAAGGCAGAATGCGTACTCCCCAGGAAAACATATGACTTCCCGAGTATCCACTGCAACCGCCACTGATTCCGGCACCGATGGGAAACGCGGTAAAAGTATCGTGATAGTTATGTAAAGCCAATCCGACTTGCTTAAAGTTGTTTTTGCAGGAGGAGCGTCGTGCTGCCTCACGTGCCTGTTGCACTGCAGGCAGTAAGATTGCGATTAAAATTGCGATTATGGCAATGACAACCAGTAGTTCAATTAGCGTAAATCCATGATGTTTCTTTTCGACTTTGAATTGTAACATTGTTTCATCTCCATCAAAACGGGGAAAGAACGCAATACGATAAATATAATCTTTGTATCTAGACGCATATGATCTCTGAATAATAAATGTTGTCAGTCATCAGACTGTTTTCTATGACAAACGATGTTTCACCATTAATGATTAATGGTATTTACCAGATTAGGGTTCACCATTTTGACGTGCTCTGCCGTATTTGACTTTAAGTCTCAATCAGAACGCTCGCATTCAGTCAAGTGTCTGATGGTCTGCACGAGTGTTAAATCTATTTTGATATAATAAAGAGGGGCTTTTTAGTATCATTCACTCGGAGCTTTTAACTGAGTTTGTAAATGTTCCGTTAAGTGTTTTGTTGCTTTATCTGTATCCCGATCAGCAATGGCATTGGCAATCTTTTCATGCTCCCGGAGTCCTTTTAGTGTGGGAATGCGGCCGTAAAATTCACCTGCGTGAAAGTAATCCAGCAATACTCCGTGGAACTGTTTCACAAAACTGCCATGTGAAGCGGCAAGAATAGTCTGGTGAAACAGGCAGTCCATTTCTTTATAGGCTTTACTCGTTCCTGCTTCGTCTTTCTTAAGGTTTTTCATCACTCGCTTCATCTCGGCAACGATAGTCTGTAAGCGAATGATTTCTTCAGATGTGATCCGTTCTACTGCCAGTGCGATAGAACCAATTTCGATCACGGCACGCAGTTGCTGTAGTTCACATAATCCTTGGGGGCTGGCGACCTGTGGTACCAGAGCCTTCCGCAAGACAGAGGAAAAGTTATCTGCTTCTGCTACACAAAGCCCCAGACCTTGTCGTCCCGTCACAACTCCCAAGCCTCTCAGTGATCCGATGGCCTCACGTACCACGGTCCGCGAGACACCAAATTGATCGGCTAGATCGGCCTCTGTTCCCAGGCGTGCACCAGGGGCAAGCCGGTCCGTACGGATTCTTTCACACAGGCGATCAGCCAGTTCCGCACTGAGTGTTTTTGTTGCATTAACTTGTCGGGCATCCTGCGAAATCTTCATTTTAACGACGACTTTCTTATACGCGTTATCGTGAATCTCTGAGAGACAGGCAATGAAATGCGATTTTCTGAAATCACGTTCAAAAACATGAGATTGGGATTATTGCTTCAAATGAATTTTTATACTATAAAATACTAGATTGTATGATAATTGAAATTATTATCATATAACTGATAAAATGTACGTCAAGGCTATTCATACTGTTTTGATCAAGATTACTGATGTTTTGAATCTAACTCTGATGTAAATTGCTTTGGTCTAATTTGATGTCGTTGGCATCAATGAATCGCTGATTTCTTACCAGGGAATGGTATATGGATTCAAAACATTTTACTTTGGGC
The DNA here is from genome assembly GCF_007748175.1 of Gimesia aquarii. Lineage (NCBI taxonomy): Bacteria > Pseudomonadati > Planctomycetota > Planctomycetia > Planctomycetales > Planctomycetaceae > Gimesia > Gimesia aquarii. The sequence continues at coordinate 4,270,502 of NZ_CP037422.1, read as the reverse complement.
GAAGGGCAAACACCTCTCTTACGTTCGCGCCGCATTGGTCCTGATGTGGGGCTGCAGCATTTGTATTTTAAATTGGAAACTGTCAATCCCACAGGGTCTTATAAAGATCGGTTTGCCGCTGCTGCGATTTCTGACATGCAGTTAAATGGGAAGCAACGCATTCTAACCTCTTCCAGCGGAAATGCCGGTTCTGCGCTGGCCGCTTATAGTGCTGCTGCGGGAATGAAATGTCAGGTTGCAGTGTTTATTGGCGCACCGGAAAACAAACTGAAACAGATGCTGGCCTACGGTGCAGAAATCTGGAAGATTCGCGATTTTGGAGCCGATCCAGAAATTACCAGGGACACTTTTGAGTATCTGAAGCAGATCGGATCGGCCTCCGATGCGCAACTTCAGATCAGCAGTTATCAATTTAGTCCCGTCAGCATGCTGGGGGTTGAGACAATCGGTCAGGAACTTGTAAGTCAATCAGAGCAATTACAACGTCCTATTGAGCATGTCTTTAGTTGTGCGGGGGGCGGGGGGCTGATTCTGGCTGTTTTTCGGGGCTTTGAAGCGGTACTGAAACAGAAAAAAATAACCGACCTGCCTGCCATGCACTGTGTTCAACCGACGGGTAATAATACGATTGCTGGTCCCTTACGGGAGGGATTTGATCACGCTCAACCCTGCCAGAGCACGACAGAAATTGGTGGACTACAGGTTGCCAGTGTGCTGGATGGAAACGAAGTCATTGCGGCTTGCAGGCGAACTGGTGGCTCTGGTTATCTTGTCGAAGATGAATTCGTGTATGAGGTACAGTCGCAACTGGCACGTCAGGAAGGCATTTTTTGTGAGCCAGCGGCTGCGGTTTCATTGGCAGGAGTCTTGCAGGCCGTCGCGGAAGGAAAGATAGAGCGTGAGCAAACCGTGGTTTGCCTCATTACGGGGACGGGATTCAAGGATCAGGCTTCAATAGATCGGATGCTGGCTTCAAACACCTGCCCGGTCGTTACGCTATCAGAGTTCATCAAACAAACTTCTTAATCACTCGGCATTCAACACAAAGAAAGTCACTTAATATGATACAATCTGTCAAAATGATTACCGCACTAGGGACACCGCTGACAGCAGAAGAAGATTTGCATGTAACAGGAATGGAAGCACAGATTCATGATCAATTGGCTCATGGGATCAATGGTTTTTTAGTGGGTGGTACGATGGGGTTGATGCAGCTTTTGTCAGATGAGACCTATCGACAGCTTGTAGAACAGAGTGTTCAATTTACTAAAGGCCGTGCAGAGTTACTTGTGGGTGTGGGAGATACCAGCTTTGTGCGGACACGAGATCGCATTCGAATGGTGGAGGATCTGTCTATTGATGGGGTGGTTGTGATCTCTCCCTTTTTTGTCCAATTCGGTCAGGAAGACTTGGTCGATTATTATTTGTCGTTAGCAGACCTGAGTTCCAAGCCATTATTTTTGTATGATCTACCTCAGACGACGGGAACAAAACTGGAAGTGGAAACCGTATTGAAGCTGGCTGAGCATCCTAATATTCGAGGAATTAAATGCTCAGATCATTTTGTGACGATTCGTCCGGTGATCGATTCACTCAGTGAGCAGTTTCGTGTGATAGTGGCGCAACCTCATTTAATGGATGTTCTGTTACGGTCTGGCGTCAGCGAACATCTGGACGGCGTGTATATTCTGGTGCCAGAATGGATTAAGAAAATGGTAGCGGCAACTGAGGCAGAAGATTGGGTAACGCTATCAACGGTACAGCGGGATCTGTCCGGATTGCTCTCATTTTTGCAATCATTTTCAGCTCCTCTCTTTTCAACTGTTACAGCTTTAATGAATATGCGCGGTATTCCGGGTAACTTTGCACCTCGACCGATGCGTGCTTTAACTGCACATGAGCAAGTGTTGCTGACAGAGGAGCCTCATGTTCAGAAAATCTTCGCTGGAAAATCAATCTCTCCCGTAGAAGCTTGATGAAATCTGATTCGAGTTAGTCTCTTAATCTTGCTTGGGATCTACTTCTTTGACCAGCCTGTGAACGGAAGCGGAAATCAGCGCTTCTGTATTGGGTCCCCAACGATAAGCGGGTCTCCCATACTCATAAAGGTTTGAGCCACCTTCGTAGCCCCCTTCCAGCCAAACACGTTTTGAAGGAATATAAGAGATCATATCATCTGCATAACCGCAGACCCAGGTGTTCGGTCCAAACTCTCTTTTAAAACGGAGTGCATAATCCACAACGGTTTCAGCGCCCATACCGATCATCAGGGTGTCTTTACCGAGTCGCCATACATGGATCGGGTAAGGGTAGGAACCTGGGAACGTTTCACCTTGATCCAGCTTTTTCAGAAGACGAGCCGCCCAGCGCTTTTTGATGGCATTATTGCTTTTGGTATCCGCTTCCAGGTCCTTGCGCGTGACCACTTTCAGATACGGGAGTTCGACATATTCAAACGCCATCTTTAAATCAGGAGAAATGGGTCTGAGCGATTTTTTCAAAGTTTCTTCTACTGCAACGGCTAGCATGTGTCCATATTTTTCGCAGAGTTCTACCGTTCGACGAGGAAGGGGGTTCTGATCCCCTCCACATGTATTGACGAACATGGCAGTGACACCCGGGTGGTTTTTCTCGATTTCTATTTGTGCATAGCCGGGGTAATCACCACATATTTTTTTGAAACTGAGCGTTGTGGGATGACAGGCGTATCCAAACAGTACGGCGTCCAATTTTCCATCAGGTCGCATAACGGTCATGACGGGGACAGAGTGATCTACGGGTCCGACAAGTTTCTTACCTGCTTTTAAGAGAGCGGGAATATCGGCTTCGCGATTGTTACGGCGATTGACTGCAAACGTGGTGTGGCCTGTTCCCATCTTCAAACTGGCGGGGGCAAGGTTGGTGAGTGCCTGTCCGATCATTTCGACCGTCTTGTTTACCATGGCATCCGTGTATTCATCAACCAGTTTGTCCTGCATTGGAGTGGTCGGGTAGTAGTCGTAAAGATCATCACCTAAACGCGGCCCACAATGATTGTGTGAGAATGTAAACATGATTTGTTTACGCTGAAGTCCAAACTGGTTCTTGATTTGTGCAAAGACGCGATCGCTCATCATTTTAGGAACGCCTTGAAAATCACTGGTGATTAACACGGCGCGATGTCCCTGGCTATCTTCTAGTGCCAGCGCTTTCATCCAGATATCATGCAGTTTTCCTTCGGGGGCTCTTGCCGACCCATAGCCGGCGAGCCAAACTCCTTTTTCAGGAGTAATGATTGCTTTGGCGATACCCACTTTCCAGTTTTCTGCAGCAGAGAGTTCATGACTGGTAAGGCCACAAAAGTTGATTGACAGCAGACAGATTTGGAAAACAAACAAACGACTCAGGCCGCGCATTTTTTTTGAAGGAGACTCCAGTTTCTGGCTCTGGTTCATGGAACAATTCCTTGTCATTTGGATCAGACTTTTTTGACCTGGTTGCTAAAAGAGTCTTTTCATTCTCGAGAGCTTCCCCTTGATTTTGCAGTGTAAACGGACATGGTCTGTTCACGAAAACGAAGAGGAAATTACTTTTCTTAACTTTCTAATGTAAATACGAGTATACCAAATAGCAAGCTCGTTTGAGTCAGCAAAAGTCGGAAATTGACAACTCACAAAGTAACAGTATTCATCACCCAGTTGAAACGTGTCATTTCCCATTTCGGATTGGAGAGAGATCGCGAAGGATACTCTTATTAAGCGACTTGCGGGTGCTGATTTTGATCGGTTTTTAATGTCAGACTCATCCGCGCAGCGATCTCTGGAATGAAGGTTTTACGATCAATAGGTTTCGGCAAAAAACCATCGAAGCCTGCTGACAGACATTTGTCGAGCTTGGCATCCCTCACTTCAGAAGTTAATGCAACAATTTGACCTTTATAACCAGCATTACGAAGAACCTGGGTGGCCTCGTAGCCATCCATAATTGGCATCTGCATATCCATTAAGATCAGGTCGAATGGATTCTTGGTTTGCAGTTCTATCAACGCGAGTTCCATTCCTTCTTTACCGTTGTGGGCAATCGTGACCTCTGCTCCCGCTTTTGTCAAAATAAATCGGATCAGATGTTGATTATCCGGTCGATCTTCCACTAACAGAATTCGCCCATTAATTTTGCTGTTGGCGGAATATTCCATGGGCGTTGATTTGCGTACTTTATCGCAATCAAGAGACGTTACCATTTCCACGCCTGACAGATCTCCCGTCGCAATGTGGAACGTGAATTTGCTCCCTTTACGATACGTACTTTCAACATTCACATCGCCGTCCAGCGTTTTGGCAATGCGTTGAGCCATCGTTAATCCCAGACCGATTCCACTTTGTTTTCGTGTCAGAGATGAATCGACTTGACCAAACGGCTGAAAGATGTGCTGTAATTGATTCATTGGAATGCCAATTCCGGTATCGGTTACATAGAAGTAGAGTCGCTGCTGCTGTGGGTCATGTTCAACAGTGATCCGGATCGTGCCATGCTTTGTAAATTTGATTGCATTTTCGGTTAGATTAACCAGCGCTTGTTTGAGCCGCGTGGGATCAGTATGAATGAACTGAGGAATCTTACCTTGAAGTTCAATCAAGAGTTTGTTGTTTTGTGCCGATGCTCGATGATTTAAGAACTCCTTTATTTCAAGGAGCATTCTTGCGGGATTTGTCTTTCGTTTTTCAATTTCAAATTTCCCCGCTTCAACTCGAGAAAGGTCAAGAATATCGTTGACCAAATCCAGTAAATAGCGGCCGTTACGTTGGATTGTCTGGACCGCTTTTGAATGTTGTGAGGCGGTGAGATCTTTATTTTCCAGTAGCTCACTAAAACCCAGTATTGCTGTCATGGGAGTCCGGATTTCATGACTCATGTTAGCAAGAAACTCACTCCGAGACTGAATGGTACCGTTCGTTGATTCTTGCTCAGAATCTGCCTTATCGCCGATTGGGGGATTGTCTGATTTCTGAGGCTTGCTTTTGTTGTCATCAAACTGGCGGCTTAGTTGATGCACTTCCTCTTTCATTCTGGTGAGTGTCGACTGAAGATGATTCAGTGCCAGTGTACAATTTGAAAGTACCGTCTCATGACATGTTTTGGGTTGTGCTTTTGTCTGGCATTCCTGCTCGCTTAGCAACTGCATATCAGCGAGAAGATGCATATCCGATAGGGCTTGATTGAGATTCGAAACGGTTGAATGCTCAATCTCTGTGATAAGATTTTCTAACGGCAAAAGTGAGACTTGAGGCTTGGTCATGCTTTGTGGTACTCCTTCAGCTGTAGCGCGTACGATAGATACCAACCGCTCTCTCAAATCGTCTCATTAAATGAGTAGTGCCTCGATTATGGTAAGAATTGGTTTGGAAGAAATTAGATTCAATATAAAAGTAGAGTAGAGGGACTTAATTACATTGGGTCTTTTTTCTTGTTTTTGTTCTCCTGTTATCAGCAAGATGAATTGGTTATCAAAAAATCGGTTATTACCTGGTTAGATCATCGTAGAAACTAGATGCAGTAATGATTTTAGGATTATCAACAGAGCTAATTTTGCCTGATTATGATCGGAACTATTTTGAATTGTGAATGTCGTAATGTAATGAAATGGTTTGAGCGAGGGGAAGATTTTAAACACAGTTACACTTTCAGGGAAAGAGCTGAAACCCTCCTTATACTATGTTCAAGTTAGTTTTGTACGTAAAGAAATTTTACGTCGAATGTTCAATGTACTTACAGGGAGGGAAGTGTCTGAAGTGTCTCTCAGGGTATAACACTTCATTTTAAGCAGAAGTTGCACGAGTGTGTTTTTTGATTCACAGAATGATAGAAGCATTTTTCATCTTATATATGCGATCAATTCGGTTCTCTCTTTTTATTAAATAAGGTTTGATTCGATAAAGCTGAGTTTTTTATTAAGGAAGGCAAGTAAGAGTACTGTTCTGTTTAGTGTAATGTATAGGATTAGAATTTACATATAAATGTTTTTGGAGCTTCTATTTTTATTACTTTTTATACAGAGTTTTTTTAAATTTGCTCAACATGTAATAGTTTTTGGGTGAGCAGTCACAAAAGATTCATTGTATTTGTTGCCTGTGCCAAAAAAAATCTAGAATTTCCGTAACGTTAAAGTAAGAAGAGTGTTTCATTGCATATCTCAACGTGGCGGAATTTGTTTTTTTCCTCAAGCTTTCAAACTTTTTTCAGGGCCAGCTTCCACCAATTAGAAGCGTATTAGTGTGGTCCCTATTTAGGACCAACTTAGTCTCCGGGCCATTTTATTATTCAAATTATTTATCAGGGAATTCATTCATGCGATCGAAGAACGTACAGAAAAAACGAGGTTTTACGCTAATCGAATTACTGGTGGTGATAGCGATCATTGCGATTCTGATTGCACTTTTATTGCCAGCAGTACAACAAGCACGCGAGGCAGCGCGTCGCAGTACCTGTAAAAATAGCTTGAAGCAAATTGGAGTTGCATTGCATAATTATCATGATACACACCGCACATTTCCTCCCGGTGCAGTGTGGTATGGAGTCGGTTCTGCACCTGCAAACGGCCGTGATGCTAACTGGGGCACCACGTGGGTCGTTCAAATTCTGCCGTTTATTGATCAAGCTCCTTTGTACAACAATTACAACATGTCGTTACCAGCCCGCAGTGCGAATGCAAATACGACTGATAGTGTTTTACAAGCCCAAATTTCTGTATTACGATGCCCCTCTCATCCAGGCATTGATCGTTTCTTACTCACACAAGACTTCAACGGCTTTTCAAAAATCACCTATGCAGGATCTGTTGGTTCCGGATCGACTTTAGACATCGCTGACTATAACAATGACAATGAGCGAGGGGTCTTTAGTGCCATCGGGCAGTATGGAGCGAAAATCCGAGACATTTCCGATGGGACTACCAATGTGATTATGCTGGGTGAAGTTGTTACTGGTACGAGTACTGGTGATGACAAAGGTGCCTGGGGCTGGTGCACGGGAGCACTATTCGCGGGTACGAATGAGAATGGTGTTTTGACTCCCAATACCAGTCTGGTTACTGATCGAACTCCATATGCTTCTAACAACACGAGTGATAATAACTTTAATAAACGAAACAATCCTGATGATACAGATGATAATTCAGGTCAAGCGGCCCGTAGTTTCCATGTCGGTGGCGTACATGTCGGGCTTGGCGATGGTTCGGTGCGTTTCATCTCTGAGAACATCGATCAAACGACCTACCTGAATCTATTGTCGATTGCAGATGGAAATGTGATTGGTGAATTCTAATCGTTAGATGGATTCTCTCTCTTCAAAAAGTTGGCAGCTCCAATCGTTTCTGTTGGGGCTGTTTTTTACTCAAAGCTACAAAGGCACATAGAAATGAAAAGTAGAATTGCGATTGGTGAGCAACTGATAAGTTGTTTGGTGTTGCTCTTATTGACGGTTGTTTTTACTGGTTGTGGTGGTCCTTCAGCTCCACCGCCATCGGAGACACAGAAAAGCGAGATCGCGCAGAAATCGGTTGAAGCGTTTATCGCATCTGCTAAGAAAAAACCGAAGAGCGCAGCCCAGGAGCTGTCTGTGCTGATGGAATCTTTAGATGCCTACGCCAGCGAATATGAGGGGCCTTACATTGAATTGCGAGATTCAGCCAAAGAACTTTTGTCGCTTTATCAGGGTTCAGCACCAAAGGACAAAATTCAGGCACAACTGGATGTGCTCAAGCAAAAGGCGGACGAACTTACTTCATAAGTCAGAATATACTTTGTCGTTTCTCTGTTTATATTTAACGGTTATTGCATCACTTTTTCTGTCATGCGATAACCGTTTAGGATTCAATTCACAATGGTCAGTGATTTAATACTGCCATTCGTACGAAAATTCTTGCTGAATTCAAGTGTGGCTTTTACTTGAACATTTTCTTGTCCTGCGATCGTCACTTTAGGGGCTGTTGTGTAGCCGGAACCGGCATTCATAATACGAAGGCCAGTTACTTTACCATCTTTGATAATCGCTTTGGCAGTGGCAGGAGTGTGTTTCCAAAGGTCTCCCCTCTCTGGCTGGTAGCGATAATAATTTGATACAGCGTCGAGCCGACTATTAGTGACCCCGTATTTCCCCAGCACATCCATCAGTACCTTTTTGTTAGCGCGAGCACGTGCGGGGGTTGGATCTCCTCCGCGAGCCGGGTTGACTTTGCTGAAAGCCTGACGAAAGACATCGGGTTTGACGCCGAGTGCGGACGCAATGAGGGTGACTGGCCGACCATGATCACGAGGATCGGTTTGATGGCCATTTGTGAAAATAACGCTGCCAGCGGGGGCATTTTTTGACACAGGTCTTTGTTGGTCACGATTGTTCCCTGGATTTTTCCTGGGGCGCTCTTCTCCCGGGCGAGGGGGACGAGGGAGTTCTTCTCGCGTCAGAATTCCATCTTGATTGCGATCCAGCTTTTTTAAGATTTCCGTCGCCTGTTTCATTTCCTGTATCGAAATTTCTTCGTCTCGGTTTGTATCAAATAACATCAGGAGCGGATCAGGCGGAGGTCCTTCTGGTCGGTGATGTTCGCGTTCACCTCCTGGTGGCTGAGAGGAGACGCTGGTGGTAATTAACCCGGCAATAGCTGCGATAGCAAGGAATGCAATAATTTTTTTCATTTGATGGACTCTCCCGTTGATGGTACATAAGCGCTCATCACTCATTTTCCATGAAAATTCTGCTAATTTTTCATCGGAAAACGACTCGTCAGCAGGCATAACGCATCTACTGAGGAATCACCACGGGATTTATTTGAAATTTCGCAGAGAATCTGCAGATTAATTGTTCTTGGTGTTCCTACAACGTTTCATTTGAAGCAAATGGAAGGTGGGGCGTTTTTCAATCACTGCCTTCCAGTGCAAACCAGGCTTGCATCTGGTAAGAGCAGTTACATTGCGACGAACCATCGGGAACGAGGACCAGTCCGCCGGCAGGGATCGCATTGATGTAGCATCCCAGGCGGATGCCCCCAAAGTTTTCAACGCCTGCTTTACGGGTTAAGTCGACATAGCCGAGTGTGGCCGAGCGAAAGACCATGAGGTGTTTGCTGGCGGAAATCTGTCCGCAGCCATAGGAGCGGTCAAATTTGAAGTCGATGTTTTTACCTGTTTTCAAATCCCAGGCACCTCCTTGTGCATAGATTTTATCACCGTTGATGACTGGGTGCGATTGATACTTGGCTTTGATATCCCAGATACGTTTTCCTGTTTTGGTATCGATGGCGGCAATTCGACCGCCGACTTCAGAGGGGAGTTTGAAAAAGCTATGTCGAATTCCCTGATAGAACATCAACAGGATCTGGTTTTCTTCTGAAACAGCAAGCTGTGTTCCAAAGATGTCCTGGTCGGCTTGCCAGAGGTCCTTACCCTCTTTGGCATGAAAGGCTTTCAATTTTCCTTTGCGTTTTTCATCTTCAGCTGAGGCTGGATTGGGTTTACCATTTCGGCGAGATTCTTTGATGTGGTCGGCTTTGGCAATCTCACGATCGATGAGATACACACTATTATTTCCGATGGTAATCGCATTATTACGAATGGAATATTCAGGTTGATAGGTCCAGAGAATGTTACCGGTTCTAGCATCGATGGCAAAAAACAGGACCGATTCGTTACGGAGTTTCAGGTTTTTATATCGGGGGCTTGTGTAGTGTGTGTCATTACTGACAGTGCCATATACGACGCCATCATGGTAGCTGATATAGCCCCAGTTCTGGTTGGGATCATCTTGACTAACGGGTGTGGAAATTTTTCGAATTAGCTTTCCGGTTTTTAAATCGATCTGATGACAGAACGTGTCTTGTTTGACGAAGACATAGTCGCCTCCCAGGCAGAAATTACTACCTACTTCCGCGGTTCCCACATCATGATGAATGCCATTCATCTCCGTGAGATTATTTTTGAGTTGATATTGCCAAATCGTATGGCCGTTATAGGCATCCAGTCCACACAGACCATGCAAACCGCCGACGACCATCACTCCCCGATTCACCAGTGGCGCGGGACCTTGCCCATGGCGATTGGGAATCTGAAAATCCATGTCACGATACCAGTACATTTTGAGGGGACCTTTGACGATTTCATCATCGGAATTGACTGTGTTCGTGGCATTAGAATACTGGTGTGTCCAACTGCCGGCGCCTTTTAATTCCGACTTGGTTTCAACCTGGATCTTTCCCAAAGGTCCCCGACAAAATTGACCGCCATAAGGACGTTGGATGCGATGTGCTTCTTGTAGTAGCTTGGAGCCTATTTCTTTATCAAGAGAAGACGAACAAATTACCAGATTCGCAAAGTGCTTAGAGTAGGGAGTACGTTCCGGATCAGCCACATGCACGGCAACGTGTGAACCGTAAACGCCGGCGTCAGAGAGCAGCCTGCGGGCTTGGGCCGCTTGTTTTGCATCTTGCATGACGACGTAAATTTGGAAGTTTGACAGCCGGGCAAGTTCCAGGGCGAGTTGGGCATTCTCAGCACCCAGGTCGACGCAGATTCCTGTCTTCCGGTTTGTTTTGTTGATAATTTCTTTAGCGGCTGCCTGATAGTCCTTGGGGGATGTGACAGGTTTTGGAGTGGGAGAAGGGGAATTGTGGTCTGTCTCTTTTGTTCCACCATTTCCAAAACAGCAAATCACTCCCTGGTCTGTGCTCGCTACAAGGCATTCATTAGAGGCAGCCAGGCCGCGGACGGTGCCTTCAATTTCATGGGACCACCAGGTGTTGGCTTGCCTACTGAAATCGACGGCGGTGACTTTGTTATGAGATCCGCAGTAAGCGTCGACTCCAGCAATAATGACATCGGTAATCGTGTAGTCCAAAGGGATGACTCGTTTCTCTTGTAACTGTTTGACGGTGATCGGCTTCCCTTTACGGTCGCGGGTTTGTGTGTCTGTCCATGCGCTGTAAAGCAGTGATTGACCACTGCCTCGCAGAATTCCACCATCGGTTGCCGCCATCGGTCCGGTGCCCGTTTGTTGTGTCAGTTGACCCGTCGACTGATCGAACAGACAACCTGCGTTACAGAAAAAGCGATCTGCCAGGATGACCTCGGAACCACCCCGTTGCTGGTTTTTCTGCATATGAAAATATTGAAATTTTCCATCCGCACGTTTGAAAGCGGCAGGCACGGCGCGTCCGGTAGGCATAAAAATCTGATCCTGGCTGGCCGCCAGATACCCTTGTGAAGAGACACCACTTTTCGCTCTCGCGCCGCCATGCGGTTGGTCCATCACCAGCTGACCTGAATCGCGATTGCTCCAGATCACCTCTCCTGTTTCTACATTGAGTGCATAAAGATAAACGCCATCGGAGGGCCAGACTCCCGCAGCAAAATAGACCTGATCTCCCACGACCGCTGGGCCACCTCTGGCAGGCCAGTGCGAGATGAGTCGATCATTGCCCATGATATACTTTTTCTTGGGGCCACCTTGTCTTTTCCAGAGGAGAGAGCCATCTTTGATGGCCAACGCGTAGAGGTTGCCATCATCACTGGTGACAAAGATGCGGTCTTTCCAGGCAGCCGGTGCAAAACGAATGGGACCTTCTGTAAAGAATTTCCACTTGAGCTTTCCCGTTTCTAAATCGAGTGCATAAAGTTGATCATCGGTGGAACTGCCAAACAGAACGGTCTGCTGTACGATGATGGGTTGAAAAACCTCATCAAATTTAATGCGTGTATGTGTCGGCCAGGCAGGAGTAGGAGCATGTTGGACACGAAACGTCCATTTCAACTCCAGGCGGTTTGGCAGTGGTTCACGGGTATATCCAGTGCGGGCTGCGTTTCCTCGAAATTGGGGCCAGTCGGCAACCGTGGTTTCAGAACTGAATCCCAGTGCGAACAGAAATGCAAAAACCGTCAGGAATCTCATGGAAGGCCTCTATTTGATTTGGTGATCTCTGTCTGGTGGTGATCTGACAGAACAAGGAGTGCAGCGATTAGGATATTAATTTATGGTAATCGCTGAACGAGGGCTTGTCACCGAAAAGAGGGGGTTAATTCCATGATTTCAAAGAACCGTTTGCCTCTGGAATCAGAGCGGGTTCTTACTGTTTCTTCTTTAATAGTTGGGCTAGGGGAATGCTCTGATAACGCAGGCCACCCGGTCCATAATAGACCAGGTGTAGTACATTCATTCGAAATGCTGCTGCAGCGTAACAGTATGAACCCTTAGCGCTTTCTTCAATATTGGTCAGATTTTCCCATGTTTTTCCATCGTCATAAGAAAGACCCAATGTGAAAGGCGTACGTGGCCCCTGGTGATCGGCACCGGGAACGACGGCGTTGTTCCAGATCAAAATGAGAGGTGCGTCTTTGCCAGGTGCGCGTTCCAGGAGCATTGGTGCTTCGGGATGAACGATTTCAGTTTTCTCAGCAGGACTCCAGGTTTTGCCTCCATCACTACTATAGGAACGGTACATTCTGGTGGTCTGTGTGCGAATCAACATCAAGATCCGTCCATCGCTCAGTTGTTCGATTTCCGGCTCCATCGCGCCTCGCAAAGGGCAATCGACATCATTCTCTGAACGATGCCAGGTGACTCCTTCGTCATCAGTGTAATAGCTGAAAGCGCGAAAGTGTTCGTCTTTCTGCCAGGCGCTGGGAGAACCATAGGCGGCCAATAAGATACGTCCTGATTTCAAACGAATGGCGGCTGCGTTGACGGTGAAAATCAGACCTTTTTTACCATGCGAAAGCTGTTTGGGCTCGCTCCAGGTTTTTCCTTCGTCAGTCGACTCTTTGAACCACAAATTCGCGAAGCGGTTACTGTCGATCCGGATGTAAGTCAGCAAGATCTTCCCGCTGGTCGTCTTGACCAGACTGGCTGACATGACGTTCATCTTGCCAATATTTTCCTGGATCGTTTTCGGTTCTGACCAGGTTTTGCCACCATCGTCCGAATGGATCTCCACCAGTCGCGCTGGATCATGATCGTTACCTTTGGCGCCATACCATTGAGTATATACGAGAAGTAACCGCCCGTTATCGAGTGTCAGCAGGGCACCTTCCCCATGTCGCGGCAGATCTTTCGTGGATTTAATTAAGAGACGTGATTCTGCATCACTATGGTCAGGGAATAAGTTCATCGCAGCGATGAATGCAGTCAACGCCAGACAAAGGGTTCTTAATTTTATGTGCTTTCTATTCCGGATCATGGAAGTTTCTCTCTACTTGAGGTCAAAGTCTTTTTTGATTTCGTTACTATTAGGTTTGACAGTGAATGCTTCGATGGTCGTTTTTTTGTTAAATTGTTCCGGGAGGAACTGTTCCCGTTCTGTTGAGTTTTCGGTTTTGTCTCCCGGCAGACTGGCACCCCCTCGATAAGCGTCAATTTCGACCTGATACGTACCGGGTTTTACTGCAGACCGTTCCGCGAACTGATAAAGTCCTTTTTTGATTTGTGTAGTTCTTGCCGGCGCCTGATTGCCCTTGATGGGAATCAGGCGTATCACGCCATCGTGTATGATCTCCCCCTGATAAGTCACTTTTCCACCGACCGGTGTTAATGAGAGTTGATCAGAATTTTGGCCACATCCAGCCAGAAGTATTACAAACAGACTAATACAGAGAGAGAACTTGCTTTTCATTTACTTATACCAGAGGGAAAGAATCAATGTCTGTTGAAAACGAAATTGCATTGCGTGTTTCACAAAAGTAGATGCCGTAATAAATGGTTGGATTTTAGAACTCACCAACCACTTCGCCACCAGCGCGTGTGGTAAGGTCCTGCAGTGTACCCAGGTCAATATTTTCAGAAATAAAACGGACGGCACCATCGGCCATGAGGAAATGACAACCTCCCGTGTGATAGCTGGCAGGTCCGGTAAAATCATCGCCGTTCCAGCTCCAGCCAGATAGTGAAGGAAAGTTGGTATTGATTCCACTTCTGACTCCAATCCCACCACCTCCAAAGGCTCCCCAGGTAAATAATTGATGAGAGCCTAATTTGTTGCCAACAGTTTCAGCGAATGCCAGTGTATTGCTGGAACCATCGGTAATGTCTCGGAATCTGATTTTTGAGTTTCTAAAAAACATGCCATCTTTATTAAAACCAACAGCATCCTGCCCATCCCGCGCCGGGTTTCCATCGCGTCCACTGTGGGCAACGGGGTGATAATGGCTGCCCCACGAATCATTGGGGCCACCGGCACCAGTCCAATTTTGTCCTTCGTCCTGCGGGTTACTGGGACAGATAAAAACGACGATTTTTTGTTGAGTTAAGGCAGAGTTGGGTGCCTGATAGAAGGCCAACTGAAAATTGAATTGATTATAAAGTGGTGCTTGATCCAGGAAGGGAAGTAACATCGTGGAACACATCTGAGAGCCGTAAAGTTGTGGCGCTGAAAAAGAACTATCGGTATAACTTCTTCCGGCTGGAAAGATGCTGTGCGAATCATGGTAGTTGTGTAGCGCCAGGCCAATTTGCTTCAGATTGTTTTTGCAGGTACTCCGGCGCGCTGATTCTCGTGCCTGCTGAACGGCGGGTAAGAGCAGGGCAATCAAAATGGCGATAATGGCGATCACGACTAATAGCTCGATTAATGTGAAACCTTTACGAGTGGCGTCTGATAAAGAATTACGTCGTAACATTGTTTAGGGCCTCCCACAACGCGAAAAGAAAATCGGAATGAAATCAGTTGAACGCCTCATATTTATGACACTAAAGTAAATTAGATATATCATGATATATCATGATTGTGCTTTGCTATATTGTCAATACAAAAATGAAGAAAGGGAGTGCTTTTGAAGAATTAGCGTTTTGTACGATTCGCTTAAAGAATTTACGAAGAAATCATTTGCGACTTAATGCAACTGAAAGGACGCCGGTTTTTCAGGTGCTCTTGAAAAGTTCTCTCTGGTTACATCAGACACTGAATTTGCAAGAGAAACTCTATTCAACACGGAACCGAAACCAGCGAATGACACTCACGCACTGCTCGTAACACCAGAAAGTCACAAATAGATCGCCATCAGGCAGACGAGTAATATGGGGGGCACCAAATTTGAGAACCGCAAAGTTCTCCGACATATTTTCACCGGTCGCTGTTTTTCCTTCCTGAGAATTATTTCCCCAGAGTGGTTGTTGATCGAGATTCTCCCATCGTCCCTCTTTAAATCGTGACATGCAAGCCCAGAGCCCGGGTTGATCAAGCCGACGATAAATGTTCAGAATTTTTCCGTTATCTAACAAATAGGGAGTTAATGTCTGTCCGCAGATTTCCGTTGACATAGGTGTCGACCATGTGGTGCCACCATCGTCACTGAAGGAATACTGATTGGGAAGATTGCTTTTTGATGCTTCATCATAGCACCAGGCAATGGCCAGCAAACGGCCATCGGGAAATTCTACAATTTTAGATTCCCAAAACGTTTGATGATTCCTCTCATGATGCATCACATCAAAATAGTGTTGCCAACTGACGCCGCGATCTTGGGAAACGAGTGCTACCATGCGGTTGCCGTGAGGTAAGTTTCCCTCCCAGTCACGCCACAGCGATGTGGGCCAGACCCAGCGACCATCTTTTAAAAATGTGATCGGGCTACACATTTCAAATTCCGAATTAGCCAAAGGCGGCTTGACTTTTTCCGGCCCCTCCCAAGTCTCTCCAGAGTTACTGGACCGCATCAAAAGCAAATCGGCGGGGACCATTCCCAGAGTTTCAGGATTTGAGAGTCCCTGATCTGGGTAATCGGTTCGGTCAAAGCGAATCAAATTTGCAATTAATTCGCCGTCATCCGTGATTGCCACACGTCCGAACATGGATGTGATTCGGTCTGTTGTATCAGGACAGAGGCGGCCCTGATACTTCCATGTCCGGCCCTGATCATAGGAACGTGATAGATGAACCTGCGCGTTAGTTGCTTCAAAGGCTTCACCCAGCATGTACATTCCGAGCAGTGCGCCATCGGGTAATACGACTACAGAAGGGAAATAAGCGTGGATACTCTTGACGTGCGGTTTGTCATTTTTGAAGAGGATCCCTGTTTCCAGGTTGTTAAGACGCATTTCTCTCTCTTTCCTGTTTTCGCATAAAAGCAAGTACATCACGGCGGCCCGCCTGGATTTGCTCACTCATGATTTTGCGAGAGAGTTCAGCGTCTCGTTTTGTCAGTGCTGCTAATAACTGCTCTTTGCCTGCACAGGTTTCTTCCGCGCTTTCCGGTGTGATGATTTTGTGTTTCAACTGTCGCAGGGCATAGAACACAGCCGTGATGGCCCGATTTTCCTGGATGACTTTTTTCAGTAGACGATTACGCGAAGCATCCACCAAGATCTCATGAAATTCTGTTTCACAGTCGACCCAGCGATTGAACTGCGCCGGAGTCGTGTGTTTTGCGTTACGTTCTACCATTGTGGCTGTGATTTCACGGTGTTCATCAATGATAAACTGTAGATCTTCTAACTGCTGGCGTGAAATATATAAAGCGGCTTCGCTTGCAGCAAAACTTTCCAGGAGGTCTCTTAGAACGTATAGTTCGTCTAAATCTTCCCGGCTGAGTTGCCTGACGAATGCCCCCGAGCCCTGAATGTGTTCGACAAAGCCTTCAGAGGCAAGACGACAGATGGCCTCACGTACGGGGATCGCACTGACTCCCAGTTCTGATGCCAGTTTCCTGTTAACCAACCGAGAACCAGGGGGCAGAACATTACGTTCCATTTGCTGTTTGATGTATTGATAGGAGTGCTCGGTCAGATTTTTGGGCGCTTCTTCCATAATGACTCAGTTATTCGGTTAAATCGTTTTATTGTAGATTTGCACCCTTTAATATATCGTGATATATCGTCTGGGTCAAGTTTCTAATATAGTTTAGGATGCTGATTCTCATCGAGGTGATTCCGATTTGCAATCGTGGATATTGAAGGTTGCGGATCAGGCAGTGAAATTTAGAAACGCCTTTGAGGGATTCTCCGTCAGTATCCCTGAGATTATTTCAAAATCCTTCCTGTGCAGGAGTGCTGGCACGATATGAAATTCTTGTGGCCACAAAAATAAACGACAATTGCAACACTGATGGCATATT
Source organism: Gimesia aquarii (assembly GCF_007748175.1). Lineage (NCBI taxonomy): Bacteria > Pseudomonadati > Planctomycetota > Planctomycetia > Planctomycetales > Planctomycetaceae > Gimesia > Gimesia aquarii. Next base: position 4,253,436 of record NZ_CP037422.1, on the reverse strand, counting down.
TTCTAACCAATGATTTCAAGTATGCAGACTGGCATCGCCAAATTCCCGACTGGTAGTATCAAAATTCCTTGATGCAGAGTATGGTAATTAATTTGGCTACCTCCATCAGGACAGTCATATCTCAATTGAGGCAAAAGGAAATCTTTGGAAAGGTCCCTTTCATTTACCCCGCATACAACTTGTTTGCTGGAAGTTGTTGGAAGAACAGAGGTGTTAATCAGCAGCAGTTGAATGAGAGAGACACCCGGTACATTATTCGTCTGGATGTTTCAACTTCCATTCTTTCAATGGAATCATGGGTTTTCCGGGACCAGAGGAGATGAATTCAGAGTTCGTTGCCCGGTCATAGATCACCATTCCGGGGGTGATTTCAATTTTAAAATCACTGTCTTTTAGCTTAGGGTTAAAGACGCGACGTTTGACACACATTGTTTTAGTGATTGGTATTTTCGGTTTGCTATAGTATGTTTCCGTCCATCTTGCAGGCAACCAACCCTGTTTAGTCAATTCATGTTCGATTTCGATATCTGAATAGAGTTGGTCTCGATAGAAGGATGACCACTTTACTATGGCGCTTTCGTGCGCAGGGTCAACAATTATGTTATAGTAGCCTTTTCCTCTTAATTTGGATGGCATTGTTTGGAGGAGGATGCATTGTCGACCTTTATATTTGACTAGCTCTTGCTTAAAGAAATGTGATGTTACCGAAGTTCTTAGTAACTTTTGAGGAGTTACCGGTGAGTTGTGAGTATAAATGCTACCGTGCCCAGTGAGTAATAGGATGTCAATATAGTGTGAAAAGAACATTCCATATGGTCTCGAACCGGTTAGATGAAGCTCTGACTGGTATTTACCTGGTTTCCAGCTGTCACTCGTATTCTTGTCAATCGGTTGATAATTGAAATATTGTGTTCCATCATATAAATCTACTTCGTAATAGGGGATAAAGGACCTTATAGGGGCACATAGGACTTCACTTTCCTCAGTTCTACGAACACGATTGTTCTGGAAATCAAGGAGTAGCTCGGTAGAGACATTATATTCTGAATCGTGAATGGGAGTGACCCCCTGATTCTCGTCTATTCTGAGATATGAATCACGAGGAACAATCACGTGTCCGCGGATCTCATACAACATGGAGTCCGCAATTTTCTGTCGGGCGTTCCAGTCACTGAGCATCTTTGTCATCAGGGTGTCTGTCTTTTCAGCACCATTGCTCAAATTGGTAAAGATTAATAGCCAGCAGCCGAACGACAACACGCAATTGCTTCGAATACAACACATTGTTGATGAAACCTCCAAGTGAATTTCATGTACCATCTGAATGGAATTCTTGCTCGGAATCGTACTCAGCGCGTGAAATCCCCACAAGATGAATTTGATATGAGGGATCTCACCGCTTATACCGGTTGCTGTCCTATCATTTCATGGTCAGTCTGAAGAGCGGATTATTTTTTTTTCAGCTTGAGGTCCGCCAGGTAGATTGCCGTGATGGGCTTTCCATTCTCGTCTTTTTCGTGACTGGAGTAGTAGGAGATCAGCGCATGATCGGGTTCCAGAATGAGGATTCCAGGGTATGAATTATCACCACCGCTCGGAAGAGTTGCGAATTCGTGCAGTTGATCGTTTTGGAACCAGTACAGCGACGTCACCGGTTTTCTGTTTTTTAGCTGACGCCCTCCTACCAGATAATGTTTCCCCCACTTTGCTAGTAAAGGGCCACCGATGTAGCGATCCAATTGTTTACGATCCCAGGTTTCAAAGGGAGGCCGCGAACGCATGACCCAGGCCGGCTTGGATCCGCTACGACCGATGGCCAAGAGATCGCCGTTCTTCTCAAATAGGAACGCCGTTTCGTCTCCCTGTTTTTCATTGAATAGGCTCGCGGTTTTCCATACTAAACCGTCATCGCTTTCGAGTATCGCGGTTTCGATGAGTTCGCGATCTTTATCCCCTTCTGTGAAATGTTTGATGCGTCGACCACAGAGGTACGCTTTGCCGTCATAGGAGGCGGCCCGCCAGATATAATGACCGTAGGTGCCTTCCAGCATGATCGGTTTGGACCACTTTGTACCATCGGCGGTCCAGACCGCATATCCCAGATGTTGATTGAGGGTTCTGGTTTTTGGGGGAGCATCGCCGCAGTACCAGGTTCCCGTATACACAAACAGTTTGTCTTTGAAGATCAAAAAATGAGGGTCGCGTACATCGCGTTTGGGAACGGAGAATTCTTCGACCTGCTTCCAGGTTATGGTATCATCGCTCTGCATCACCAGAATGCGTGAGCTGGGAAACAACATGTGGCCACCCGGACATGTGCGAAAGGTGAGATAGTATTTTCCTTTGAACTCAATCATATCGGTAAACGCATTGTGTTCTCCATTATGAAAGACACGCCGCACGTTGGTGACTTCCACTTCGGGGAGTGTGGAGTTCTCTCCCGCGAGCAAAGCAGGTAGATTTATCAGGCAGCCAGAGAACAGGGCCAATAAGGGAATCAGAGAGGGGATCTGTTTTTTCATTGTAATGGACCTCAAAGAATGTTGGTATTCAATTTATCAGGGAATATCTGGTTTGGACATCAATAAGTATTTCAAATGGGATCGCATCACAGAACGTGCTCGTTCCACATCCCGGTCTTGAATTGCGCTGACGAGTTCAAAGTGCTGCCAGATGATGCGGTCGTTCACGTCGTCTTCTAAAACGGGGGACTCTCTCGGAGGGTAAGATGTTTCAAAGAGCGTCGCTAATAGCTTCTGCATGTCCGCGATAAACGATGAACCTGACATTTCCAGAATCAGCCCATGGAATTGTCGTTCGAGTTCGGTGCGTTGTTTGCGGTTCTTCTTTTTACTCGCAATCAGTTTGAACTCTTCGGCCAGAGTTGCCAGTTGTTCGATTTGTTCCTCACTCGCATTTTTGACTGCCATTTCCACAGCACCCACTTCCAGGGCATAGCGGAACTGTGCGAGATCGGCCAGTTTTTCCTGTGACCTTGCCAGAGACGGCAGGCAGTTGGCCCAGACTTCGACCGGATCGGGATGGCGAACAATGAGTCCTTTTCGTTTACGGCCTTCCAGCAATCCCAGCGCACACAAACGATTCACAGCTTCGCGGGCGATTCGTCGCGAGACGTTGTATTCCTCTGCCAGTTCGGCTTCGGTGAGAAAAAAATCACCATCATTGAACTCAGCAGATTGGATCCGGTGTCGAATGCGTTCAGACAGTTCCAGTGCCAGTGAATTCTGTGGCTCTTTGGTTATAAGTGTCATTATAGTGTGTTTTTAACGATTTTATGATTGAAAAATGGATGTTTTTGATTATTATATGGCATTTAATAGCGGTGTCAAATTCAAAGGCAATAAAAACGAAATGACCCTCTTACAAGAACATACATTGAATTGCGAGATCCTCGTCGCCGGTGGTGGGATGGCGGGCTGCTGTTGTGCTATCGCTGCGGCCCGTTGTGGGGTCAAGGTCATTTTATGTCAGGATCGTTCTGTTCTTGGCGGAAATGCCTCAAGCGAAATTCGCATGCATATCGTCGGGGCGAATGGAACAGGCGGCTTTGATCGTGGGGTGGAGCTGGAAACAGAGGCCCGTGAAGGGGGAATCATCGAAGAGTTGCGGCTGGAAAATTGTGTTCGCAATCCTCAGCGGTCAGCTTCGATGTTTGATTTGATCTTATTTGAGAAATGCAAGACGGAGCCAAATCTCACTCTACTGCTCAATACTGCGGTGACCGCCGTCACGTTAAACGGTGATCAAATCGAGCATGCGATTGCAGAACGTCAAAGTTCCGAAGACCGTTTTACGATCAACGCAAAGGTTTTCATTGACTGCACCGGCGATGGTCGACTGGCAGCAGAGGCCAGAGCCCTGTTTATGGAGGGGCGAGAAGGGCGGCAGCAGTTCAACGAATCACTGGCTCCTGAAACGGCAGACAATCATCGCCTGGGTTCTACGATTTTGCTGCAGGCCCGCCGTCATGATCGACCGATGCCTTTTATCGCACCCGAGTGGGCGCGGAAGTTTGAAAAAAACGAATTGAAACGGCGACTCTATGCGACACCCGGTGAAGAGCAACCGACGCATGAATACGGTTACTGGTGGGCAGAGTGGGGCGGTGTACTGGATACGATCAAGCAGAACGAAGAGATCCGCGATGAGTTGTTAGCGGTCGTGATGGGGATCTGGGATCATGTGAAGAACGGGCCGCCGGGAACGCCTGCAGGAGACGATCCCTTTGAAGCAGCGCACTGGGCGCTGGATTGGTTTGGTTTTCTCCCCGGCAAACGTGAAAGCCGACGGTTCATCGGTCAACATATTCTGACCGAACAGGATCTGCTTACTTCACGCGACTTTCCCGATGCGATTGCCTTTGGCGGCTGGTCGCTCGATCTACATCCCCCGGAAGGCATCGACGCACCCGACCTTGAGCCCTGTACTCAACATCCGGTGCCCTCGCTGTATAATGTGCCTCTGTCTGCCTGTATTTCAAAAAATAGAGCTAATCTGATGTTTGCTGGCCGTAATATTTCGGCAACGCATGTGGCCTTCTCTTCTACCCGAGTGATGGCAACCTGTGCGGTGATCGGGCAGGGGGTTGGGACCGCAGCCGCGTTCGCGGTACAGCAGAAGTCGCCGCCGTCGGAATTAGTTTCGAATCAAGGTGTGATGGCACAAGTTCAGCAACAGTTGTTGCGGGAAGATGCGTATCTGGTCGGGATTCAGAATCAGGATCACAACGATCTTGCGCGAGCCGCATGTTTTTCAGCCAGCAGTGAGCAGGTTGGCTATGAAGCGGCGAATGTGGTTTCAGGTCAGACGCGCTGCGTGCACGGACCTGCGGGGGCACCGGAGGGCCGTGCGAATCCTGGAGGTCACCGCTGGTTGTCTGATCCCAAAGCGGGTTTACCTGCTACATTACAACTGGAGTGGGATGTGCCGATTCAACCGCGTGAAATTCAACTCATTTTTGATACGGGCTTGCATCGGCATCTGACACTCAGTCATCATGATGGATACACGTCAAAGATGCAGTGGGGAGATCCGCAGGTTGAAACGGTGCGCGATTATCGCATTGAAGCCTGTGATGGAAAAACCTGGTTTCTGTTAGCAGAGGTTGAAGGGAATTACCAACGTCGACGTATGCACGAAGTCGAACTAACATCGTCAGTGTCAGCAGTCCGTGTTGTTGTGACCGCATCGAATGGTGTCAACCATGCTCGGATTTGTGAAGTACGTGTTTACTGAGGACTGATTTTTTAACCACGAAATACACTAAATTCACGAAAACATTAATGATCATCCAATTAAAATATCTTTAATCGTGTGTGATACAATCTCTGCTGCTTTCAACAATTTCTCATATAGAAAAATTTCGTGTATTTCGTGGTAGTAATCTTTCCATTGATTCAGTTTGGGTAGTAACTTGATGCAACAGCGTTTGTTTTTGTATTTTCTGATGATCTGTATCGTTTCTACCATATTGTCATTTAAGACTGGTTTCGTTATGGCAATAGATTCAGAAGCTGAGGAAATGAAGATCGAAACCGAGGAGCTCTTTCCACGGATTCTGGGAGTGACGTTTTTTAGCCGGAATCTCAAGCAACGAAAACGGGCTGTGGTTGTCTTGCCCGAACATTGGCAACAGATCAAACCGGAAAAACGCCGCATGTTGGTGATTTTGCATGGTCGTGGTCGACATGAACTCTCATTAATTGAAGACAAGGCCGTTCGCAAGCAGTTACTCGATTCCGGTCTGTTTGTGATCCTGCCGGACGGCGATGATGGCTGGTATATTAATTCGCCGGTGCGCAAGTCGGACGTTTATGAAACATATCTGGAAGAAGTGCTGGCAGTCGTCACTCAGGAATTTCAGTTGCCCACTGCACGTCAACAATGGGCGATTGCCGGCTGGTCGATGGGGGGCTTTGGTTGTGTGAACTTCGCCGCACGTCATCCCGATCGATTTATTGCTGTCAGTTCGATGATTGGGTTACTCGATTTTCCGCGAACCGGCTTACCGAAAGGTCAGTCGTACCGTGTGCCCACCGCCCGCTTTGGTTCGGACGAAGCGGTCAGGAAACAGTTTAATCCCATTGAGCGGGCCGAGAAGCTGAAGGGGATGTCCGTGCTCATCATCACCGCTGACAAGGCATTCGACCGGACGATGAATGAACATTTTCGAGAACGGCTGATTGAACTGAAGCAACCACCCGAATGGATCATGCTTAAAGGGCGGCATACGTTTTCTGTAGTGAGTGAAGCCATTCCGCATGTGTTGGAGTTTACGAAACAGGCTCTACAATCCAAATAGGCTCTTTTAAGGAACCTTTGCAGTATTTCAGCGTGCCTTTATACTTATAGAGATTTTTGATTTTGATAAAATAAGTTTCTTATTTTTTGTTTGCACTTTTTGCCACCGCAAACAATACACTAATAACTAAAATGGTAAAAAATATAACCCTAACTAAAATCCTGACAATATTGTAGGGTTTCTTTTCAGTTGAATCCGAGTTGGGAATTGGAATATCAGGAGTTTCCATAAACTCAAACGCTGAAAAAACATATTCTGACAGGTTTCGATTTTTAATTAGAAGGCTGCTATCCATCAACTGTAATTCGTAAAGATAGCCATTTGCTATGAAAATTCGAATTATTCTAACGGAACTATTTTCCTTAAAACGAATATGAAATTGATAACAGGGAACTTTTCTGAAGGTGATCATTTCTCCGCTTTGTATTGAAATAGAATCCTGTTGATTAAAAGGACTCTGGATCTCTTTTATTAAAGATTCATTGAGCACGACACCTGCTGGAATTTTCTTTGCTGTGAATAAGAGCTTCGTCCCAATGTCATCATAAAACCCTGCCAGTGAATCAGGGGGTATCTCTTGTTCAATCCACTTAAATTGAGGCGATGGCAAGGTGAGTTTACAAGAATATTCTGGAAACTCCATTACGATTGGAGTTTCTTCATCAACCGAATTAAGGTTGAGTAATATTAATGAAGTGAATACAAAAAGCATGATTCTTTCTCGAAAATTTTTTTTATATTACTGAGATTTCATTTTGTTTGAAATGATATCTGACAGGAATTTGTAATCGGATTTACTATTTGTGGCTCACGAAATGATAACTCTAAGTCTTTAACAATTCATAGTTTCCACTCTTCAGAATTCATTCGAAATCTCTTTCCTGCCTTATTAAAAATATCTTTTTTAAAAAATGTGCGTTAGATTGGTGGGGTTTGATCTAATGAACTTACACGGTGTTTTGTTTTGACGTTGATTCATCGGCTTGAGGCCAGAGAAGGTTTTTCGTTTTGCAGAATCAGGAACTTGATGAAGAATACGTCGCTTTAATTGCAGGCAGTCAGCCTGTATTGCGCGGTTTATTGATGGCGTTGATTCGTCGGGCCGCGGACGTGGATGATGTGTTGCAGGAAACGAATACCGTTTTGTGGCGGAAGCGTACTGAGTATGACTGGCAGTTGGATTTCACGCCTTGGGCGTGTCGGATTGCTCAACTGCAGGCGATGGCGTTTTTTAAGCGGGTACGGAATCGCGGACAGGCGGCCCTCGATGATCGGACACTAGAGCAGATCGCCGTCATTGCCACACAGCAGGCGGTCAATACAAAATCACACGCTGAAGCGCTCGCGTATTGTATGGAAAAGCTCTCGCCGGAACATCGTCAGTTGGTAGAAAACCGATATTGTGAGTCGATGCCCGTGAATCAGATTGCTTCACAAGCAGGACGCTCGGCCGATGCAGTTTCGATGACCTTGTATCGGATTCGTAAGACACTGATGGAGTGTATTCAAAAGACGGTAGCCCAGGAGGCGCATTTATGAATCAACCCAATGATGCCATTCGCAAAGAACTGGAGGCTCTGACCTGCCGTCTCCTGGATAAGCAGTTGACTACGGATGAAGACGCGCGGCTGACCGAGATTCTCAATACATATCCCGATCTCATTAAAGATTATACGAATCAAATTCATCTCGATTCACTCTTGTCTGCCAGCTTGTATGAATCGGTCCCGGAAGGAATCAATGTTGTAGATCAGGAAAATTTATCTCACGAAAGTCAGACAACTCATTTGGGAATCCCTGCCGCGGAGCTCCCTGCTTCCCGTCGATTTTCTTTTCTGTCGCAAGGGATCGCGTTAGTCATGGTGGTTCTGTTGGTCAGTGCTGTTGTTTGGTTGAACCAGAAGGTACCGCCTCGACAAGAAAACCAAATCGCATCTCGCCCGGACTACGTCGGTATGCTACTCGATACGGAAGATGCGGTTTGGGGACATGACGATCTCGAAGAAGACATTCCCTATGGCACGCAGTTTAAAACAGGGCAATCTCTGTGGTTGAAATCGGGAATTGCCCGTATTCGTTTTCAGAGTGGTGCGGGAGTGGTATTAGAGGGACCAGCAAAAATTGAATTTCGTTCTCCTTTGAATGCACTGCTGCATCATGGAAAACTGGCTGCGTATGTACCTGATGAGGCGCAGGGGTTTTCTGTGGATACTTCCAAAATACGAATTGTTGACTTGGGAACGCGTTTTGGCACGGTTGTGGATCGGTCGGGCGAAGCGGAAGTGCATGTCTTTGAAGGCGAAGTTGATGTGAAACCAGTGACGTCCGCGAACAAGAAGCTTGCCAACCTCAAAGCCAGCCAGGCACTACGGTTTTCGAATGGAACAGTGCAGGGAGCAGAAATCAGTGTGACGCCAGCGAAGTTTGCGGATGTGCCGACGCTCGAACAACTTGTCGCGGCGAAGTCCGGAAACTATCCACCGCAAGAGACAATCCATTTTGAGAATCACCAGCCATTGAATCAAATTTCTCTGATCAAGGAGAATTCTGCTCTGCCTGAGGGAATTCTGGTGGGTGAGGATTTTGAATATCCGTCGACTTCGCTCTATCAACAAAACGGCGGTATCGGATTTGATCATGAAGGCTGGTGGGTTGATCAAAATTTCACCCGGTTGATGGTTCCTGAGAAACGAATGCAGTGGGAGGGACTGGATGGGGGACCGATGATCTTAGAGGCCCGCGGTCGCCATCATGCCTATCCCTCACTCGCACATCGGATGGCCCGCAAACTGGAAACACCACTTAAAGATGATTTCTATTTCAGCGTCCTGGTCCAATATCACGGCCTGGATGGAGATGACTTCTTCGGTCTCTGGTTTGATGATTCAAAGGGTCGTTTGGGAAACAGTCATTCCCTGGTGCCGAGTGTCGGGTTTAAAGAGGGGCAGTTCTTCGCTCGATTTACTGTGAAAGATGAAGTCTTATTTCAAGAGCCCGTCGATCATGAAACGTTTTTGCTGGTAGGCCATCTTGCCAGGAAAAATGCTCCTCATTTTAATCATCTGGAGTTCTGGGTGAACCCGGTTGGTGATCGGGTAGAAACCCCGGATGTTGTTGTAAACCTACCGAAAGAGGGGAAACTCCTGAAATCGATTAACGCTCTAGGCATGCGGATCGGGCAATATACTGAAGTGACCGATTCGCTTTTTCTGGATCGGCTCGTCATTGGTGATTCGTATGAAGCAGTCACACAACCTGCTGCTGTTCAGAAATAGTTTATCAATGTTTGTACTGAAAGTTTTGTGATGTTTTGCGCTGTGCGGGCTTTTCTTTTTAATACAAGACTACTTTCCATACTGGTTTGTGGGACGCTGCTCTCTCACATTCAGCAGATCTCGGGAGAGGAATCACGACTGGCACAGGGATTAGTCAATCCGACATTCGATTCACACAAAAAAGAACAACCGGGATTTGGCTGGAACGGAGGCTGGGTACTTTCGAAACAGCAACCGGCTCTGTTTGTCGATGTGAAGCAAAAGAAATCACAAAACAAACAGCAACAGGCCATTCAACATGAAGCGCTGATTCAAGGTTCCGGCAAACGCAATAATCCGTTGCGGAGAGAGTTGCAGGAAACCTATCAGGGGCAGGAACTGTTTCTGCGGTTTCGATTCCGTTATGCGGTCGATGAAAGATTGCGTGATCAGGGGGAATTTTTTGTGTTCTGGCTGGATCGTTATGAAGGCACTGATGAGGCGGTCCACGCTTCACACATTCCGAATATCGGCGTGCATGTGGCTGCCAGCGGTCCGCAAAAGGGGAAAGTCGTGTTTATGGTTCGAATTGGGAGTCATAAAACCGCCTGGAGTTCTGTTGAGCTGGAACGCGATCGGGATTACCAGATTGTTGGCAGATTATCGAAGCCGGAAAAATCCTTGCGTGCAGGGTTTACTCGATTTGATTTGTGGGTCGATCCGAAACCAGACGAATTCGACCAACCCGTGGCCACCGCGGTGAATCCGCAGAGTGTCAATGCGGTGCGTTGGGTCGGTTTTGCGACTGGGTATAAAACGGAAGTGGATGACCGGATTTATGTGAGTGATCTGGTATTGAGTCGCACCTGGAGTGATGTGCTCGATTTATCACCGTCACAAATTCCTTCAATGAATCAGAAAAAACAGCAAGCCTGGCAGTCGCAGGTTGATTTTCGTAAAGAAATTTATCCCTTACTCAAACAACGCTGTTTTTCCTGTCATGCGGGCACGAATCCCGATTCCGGATACAGACTGGATGTGTATGATGAATTGCTTGGGTTCAGTACCGGCGAAGAATTGATTGTGCCGGGGGAAAGCGCACAAAGTAAGCTGATTCAGTTAGTCTCCTCAAAAGTCGCCGAGGAACGCATGCCTCCTGTAGATTCAACGCAGCCGTTGTCTGAACAGGAAATTGCTTTACTAAGCGCCTGGATTGATCAGGGGGCAAAATGGGATCATCAGCTACTACCGACGCCTAAAGCCGAATCCGATCATTGGGCCTTTCAAATCATTAAGCGTCCCGTAGTGCCCGTGATGCAAAACTCCAAACGCGTGCGTACGCCCGTAGATGCGTTTATCGAGCGCGCGTATCAGAAACAGGGCATTCAACCCGCTCCCGAAGCCGACAAGGGAACATTGATTCGGCGACTCTATCTGGATCTGATCGGTTTACCGCCAACGGCAGAGCAAATCGAGACGTTTGTGAACGATACGGATCCCCGCGCGTATGAAAAACTGGTCGATCGCTTATTGGCATCGAAACATTATGGCGAACGTTGGGCGCGGTACTGGCTCGACCTCACGCGCTGGGCGGAGAGTCACGGTTACCAGCATGATCTGCCGCGACCTTATGCCTGGCGGTATCGTGATTATGTCATTGAGAGTTTTAATAACGATAAACCCTTTGATCAGTTCATCAGAGAGCAGTTGGCGGGAGATGAACTGAAGCCCTATGCAGACGAGCATGTGATCGCGACCGGTTTTTTAGCATCGGCTCGAATCAGCGGCAATCAGATGGATAAGGCGGCACAGCGAAATGATGTGCTGGTGGATATTGTGAATGTCACCAGCAGTGCGCTGCTTGGTCTGACCCTGGAATGTGCTCAATGCCACAACCATAAATTTGATCCATTGACACAGCGTGACTATTATCGGCTGCAGGGCTTTTTTGTGAATGGTCAATTGGGGAACCTGTCACTTCAGGGTGAATCGCTTTCCAACCCTACTGACATGAAAGCGTGGATGCCGAAAGGGACGTTTGATTTTTATCAACGCGAAGCGAAGAAGCTAATCAAACAGAAGCGATTTCAGCACACGACGAAACCGCATACCTGGGGCTATTATTCTCCGTTAACAGGGCATGGAAACATCGAGCGGCTGCCGGTAGTCAACCGTGATCCGATCCCGTATTCCAAAGAACGCTTGAAACTGACCAAATCGCAAATCCTGATTCGCGGCGATGTGCACAAGCGGGGACCGGAAGTAGGAAAAGGCTGGCCGGCGGTACTGGGGGCCACTTCGAAATCGTCAGAAACGATGTCACGGACCGCACTGGCGGACTGGATGACGGACCGGAAGAATCCGCTGGTATCCCGCGTGTGGGTCAATCGGCTCTGGCAGTATCATTTCGGACGGGGTCTGGTGGCAACCCCCAGTGATTTTGGTGTACAGGGCGAGAAACCGACACATCCCGAGTTGCTGGACTGGCTCGCGGCTGAGTTGATGGATCAGGGCTGGAGCACGAAGCACATTCATCGGCTGATTGTGCTTTCATCAACCTATCGGCAGGCACGTTCCTTTAACGAAACCAACTTAAAACAGGATCCCGAGAATCGACTGCTCTGGAGCTGGCCTCGTCGTCGGCTGGAAGCGGAAGCGATTCGCGATTCGATTTTATGTGCGACGGGTGAACTCAAACGCGATCTCGGAGGACCGAGCGTGCCGCAGGAACGCGAAGAGGAAAATTTGCGACGTACAATTTATCTGTTTCAGCGGCGGAGTGAAAAGCCGTCCGTGATGGCGATGTTTGACGCGCCGGACAGTATCGCCAGTTGTTCCCGTCGGCAGGTGTCGACCGTCGCGCTGCAACCTCTCTTTATGTTGAACAGCCAGTTTATGGATCGACGGGCGCAGGTCCTGGCGAAAACGATTGTTGAGGAAGCCGGCGATCATCACGGTCAACAGGTCGAGCGTGCGTTTTTACGAGTATTGGGTCGCAAGCCGACTGCACAGGAACAGAAGCGTGCGCTGCTCTTTTTTGAAGGAGAGAAACCTGTTGATAACCAGAAACGTCGGCTATCGATGCTCTGTCACGCGTTGCTGAATTTGAACGAGTTTATGTACATCCCTTAATTCAGAGATTTTTAATGTTATCTGATGAAATGAATCAAAATTGGTTTTCTCCCGGCATCGATCGACGATTTGTGAGTCGGCGTGAAATGCTGGGGCAGAGTGTGCTCGGCTTTGGTGCAGTGGGATTATTGTCTTTGCTGGCCGATGAAGGGCTGTTGTGTGCAGAAGAGGGAACTCACATCAGTAGCGGCGAACGTCATTTTCCCGCGACCGCTAAAAGTGTGATCTTTCTCTTTATGTCGGGAGCACCGAGTCAGGTTGATACGTTTGATCCGAAGCCATTGCTTACCGAACTGGAAGGGCAGGCGGTCCCTCCGAGTATTGCCGCCCGCGTACCAAACATTCCGCGTGCGGGCCTGGGTTCCAAGCTGATGGCATCACCGTTTTTATTCAAACGATATGGTGAGAGTGGCATTCCCGTTTCGAATCTGTTTCCCGAGACCGCACAGATGATTGATGAAATTTGTGTCTTGCGGTCGGTAAATCATCGGGTGCCCGTACATGGACCGGGAGAGTGTATTGCGTTGACTGGTTCGGCCATTGGTGATCGACCCAGTCTGGGTGCCTGGATGACGTATGGGCTGGGAAGTGAAAGCCGCGATCTGCCAGGGTTTATTTCGATGCTTTCCAACAGTACCGGTCCCGCCCCGCAGACACCGGGTTGGGGGGCAGGGTTTTTACCATCGCGATTCCAGGGGACACTGGTGGATGGAAAGCGGGGGATTCCGTATACCCAGATGCCGTCCGGTTATTCGAATCAGAATCGCCGTCAGCAACTCGATTTCATCAAATGGATGAATCAGGAGCATCTGGCGCAGCTCGGTCAGGATTCTGAACTGGAAGCGCGGATTGCCTCTTACGAACTCGGGTTCCGCTTGCAAACCTCCGCACCGGAAGTCTTTGATCTGGAGAGCGAAACGGCTGAGACTGCCAAACTGTATGGTCTGGATGATAAGCCGACTGCGGAATTTGGCAGGCATTGTCTGATTGCGCGTCGACTCGTGGAGCGCGGTGTAAGGGTAGTGCAATTACGAAATGGAGGTTGGGACGCTCATGGTTCGCTCAAGGCCAATCATCTGAAACGGTCCCGGGCGACGGATCGACCAATTGCGGGTTTGCTCAAAGATTTGAAACAGCGCGGTTTACTGGAGGAGACTCTGGTGATCTGGGGAGGCGAATTTGGACGAACGCCGACCACGGAAGGCTCTGCAAAGGGGGACCGCCGCGGCCGCGACCATTTACCGACGACCTATTGTATGTGGATGGCCGGAGGAGGCATGAAGGGGGGCCAGATCATTGGCAGAACGGACGACCTGGGATACACGCCCGTCGAACGTCCCGTCTCTCCCACCGATCTACACGCCACACTGCTTCACGCATTGGGTATCGATCAGCACAAACTGTTTTACATGCATAATAATCGAAAAGAAATCGCCACCGTATTAGGGGGTGAAGTCATTAATGAGGTGTTTTAGTTCCGATTTTCATAATCGTTTTTAAATCTTATCGAAGGAAGAAATCATGAGTTCATCAGGCAGAAGAGAGCGGCATGGCTTTACTCTGATTGAATTGCTGGTGGTGATTGCCATTATTGCCATTTTAATCGCATTATTATTACCGGCAGTCCAACAGGCGCGCGAAGCCGCGCGTCGCAGTACATGCAAGAATCAATTAAAGCAAATTGGCCTGGCGTTACATAACTATCATGAGACTCATCGGATCTTTCCGCAAGGGGGCTATGGGCAATCGATTGGTTCGGGAACCGGTAGTTCGACGGCCAATAACGTGAGTATGAGCTTTCTTGTGATGATTCTTCCGTTTGTGGATCAGGCGCCTTTGTATCAAACGTTTAATCTCAATCGTGGCTATGCGTTTTCCGATAATCGGCAAGCCTGTCTGAACGTGCCACCGGTTTATCATTGTCCTAGTTCCAATAAAACGAAATCCACGCATACGAGTGAAGTCTTTAATTCCACACCGACATTCGCGTCACACTATGTCGGCAACATGGGGCCGGTGGGAACGAATGCAACTTCTTCGGCACCTTATCCGCTGGAGTGTGAAAACCCCTCATCGGGTACTTCGATTCCCAATTGCCGGAGTGGAAATGATGTTTCCAATCTGGGAGTCTTAGGTGGCCCTCGTTCCCAGGTGCGGCTGCGGGATATCCTGGATGGCTCTTCCAATACCATTATGGTCGGAGAAATGTCTGCCCATAAATATCTGGCCGAAGCGATTGCCCCTCGGTCCTGGAATCGTGGCTGCCATAATGATTCATGTGGTAGCAGTAAGAACGTGAAGTTTGGAATTAACGTGCACGGATTCGTTTCCGGCGAATTCAATAATATGAGCTTCGGTAGCACGCACGAAGGGGGCGCTCACATTCTGATGAGTGATGGCAGCGTGCATTTTGCTTCCGAAAATATCGATTTGAATGTGTATCTGGCGACAGCCAGCCGCGAAGGGGGCGAAACCAATACGCTTGAGTTCTAATCGTATCGATTCAATCTGCATCTCTCCTGAAGTTGTTTCTCGTGAGATGCTTTTTTCATTAAAACCTATAACTGAGTTGGTAGTCTGATCATGTTTCATTTGAATGTTTCCAAGCTGACAGTGATGTTATTGGGCGGTCTGTGTTGCTTGTTAAGCCAAAGCTGTGGATCAAGCGGGGGAAGTGAAACATTGTATGATGTTTCAGGGACGGTGACTTATGCCGGCAAACCCGTTCCCTATGGTTCTGTGTTGTTCGTCGCAGATGCTGACGAAGGAAATACCGGACCTCAAGGTGTAGCGTCGATTGAAGATGGTAAGTTTGATACGGCGAAAGCAGGGCGGGGCGTCGTTGGCGGCGCGTATACGGTCATCATCAAGGGACGCAGTACACAGTCTTCACAAGAAGAGGACGAAGGGGGCGCAGATCCCCCTCTCTTTTCCGATTTCCAAACTACGGCCGTCTTTCCCGAAGAGAACTCAGTCCAGAAATTCGAGGTACCGGAGAACCGAACACAAAGCAACGAATAATTGCGTTTCCGTCTTACAGATTGAACTCGATACCTTGTGCAAGTGGCAGTTCGGTTGAATAATTAATCGTGTTTGTTGTGCGTCGCATGTAGGCTTTCCAGGAGTCAGAGCCTGACTCACGCCCTCCGCCGGTCTCCTTTTCACCTCCAAAGGCGCCGCCAATTTCTGCGCCACTGGGGCCGACATTCACGTTGGCGATGCCACAGTCTGATCCGACGGGTGAAATGAACAATTCTGCTTCCCGGATATCATTTGTCATGATGGCTGAGGAGAGCCCTTGCGGAACCTGGTTGTGCATTTCGAATGCTTCTTCCAGCGTGCGATAGCGCATGACATAGAGAATGGGGGCGAACGTCTCCTGTTGCACGATTTCGGTCTGGCTGTGCATCTCCACAATTGCCGGATGCACATAACAGCCACCCGCGGGAACATCTTCCAGGATCGGGTTCCCATAATGGACTGTGCCCCCCTGACTTTCAGCGGTTCGCAGCGCGTCTTGCATGGCATCCAGGGCAGCCTGATCAACGAGGGGACCGACCAGCGTGCCGGCACTCAAGGGATTTCCGATGGGTAATCGCTGGTAGGCATTCTTGAGCGAATCTAGTAATTGATCGGCAAGCGTTTCGTGCACAATGAGGCGACGCAGTGTGGTGCAACGTTGACCACAGGTGCCAACGGCGGAGAAGAGCGCGGAGCGAACCGTCATTTCCAGATCTGCGGATTCGGTGACGATCATGGCGTTGTTACCTCCTAATTCCAGCAGGCTGCGTCCCAGGCGACCGGCGACAGTTTTGGCGACGGCGCGGCCCATGGGGATCGATCCCGTTGCCGAGATGAGAGGGATTTCCTGATGCTCGGTTAACGCTTTGCCAATTTCCGCGCGTCCTATGAGCAGGTTCGAGATGCCATCGGGGACCTCGGGAAAATCCTGCGCGACATTATTGACGATTTGCTGACAGGCAATCGCACACAGCGGCGTTTTTTCTGAGGGTTTCCAGATCACCGAATCACCGCACACAAAGGCTAGCATCGAGTTCCACGCCCAGACGGCAACTGGGAAATTAAACGCACTGATGACTCCGATGGGACCCAATGGATGCCATTGTTCCATCAGGCGGTGCCCCGGACGTTCGCTGGCGATGGTATATCCATAAAGTTGACGGCTCAAGCCGACCGCAAAATCGCAGATGTCGATCATCTCCTGGACTTCTCCTAACGCTTCCTGCGTGATCTTGCCTGCTTCCCAACTGACGATGGCGGCCAGATCCGCTTTGTGTTCGCGCAGGGCTTCGCCGATTAAGCGTACGAATTCACCGCGTTGGGGGGCGGGGACTTGTCGCCATTTCAGAAAGGCATTTTTGGCGGTGTCGACAACCAGACCGACATCGCCGAGCGTGGCTTCCTGTAACGTGACCAACGTCTCGCCGTCAATCGGCGATTTTCCTGTCAGGACTTCTCCCGCGCCCGCTTGCCAGGTGGTTCCGATGCCAACTGCGGAGGGCTGACCGGGAATGCCGATACGTTGTAAGACATCTTGTATTGAATGAGTCATAGTTTAGCTCACTTGATAAAATTCGATTTTTCAGAGAGAAGACTGTCTGTCTGATAGTAACGACCAAATCGGTTATTGATAAACAGATCGAACGGCACATCTTCCTGTTTGAGAAACCCGGTTCCGTTTATCTGATCCTGCTGAACCAGATCGACGACCGCGCAGATGCCGGCTCCTGTGGTCAATTGAATTGCACTCCACTGTTCTCCTTTGACTTCCTGCGCATAGAGTTTGCGCAAGTCGCTTTTTTCGACAAATTGTCCGTTTCGTTTTCCCGTGACGGTGCAGAATACGATCACGACATCCTGGAATGTGATGGGAATCGCGTGTTCCATCACATCTTTCAGTAATTCACGCCGGTCTGCGAGCCTGAGATCCTGTAGCAGGAACTTCATTAACATGTGATGGCCGGGGTAACGAATGGTTTTGTAATTCAATTCGCGAACCTGTCCATGCATGGTTTCGCATAACGTTCCCAGGCCTCCGGAAGTATTAAATGCCTCATAGACATTGCCATCGAGGGTAAACTGTTCCAGTCCTTCTAGCGGGAGCCGATTCTTGATTTCGTGCGCGTGGATCTCTTCGCACGGATTACAATATTCATTAATCAGGCCGTCGGTAGACCAGGTGAGATTATAGGAAAGCGCATTGGTCGGATGTTGTGGCAACGCGCCGACGCGCATGCGAATGGTATCGATCTCATCAAACCATTCCATCACATGTTTTGAAACAATCGTCACAAAGCCGGGAGCCAGACCACATTGAGGAACAAACACCTGACCGGGGACGGCATCGTTGGCGATCTCTTTGACGGCGACCGTTGTCTGCCGGTCTTCGGTGAGATCAAAATAGTTAATGCCTGCTTCTAACGCAGCGCGGGCGACGCCCGGATTTTCTCGAAAACTTAACGCCGAAATGACTGCGGTGCAGCCTTGCATCATGTGCACCAGGTCCGCATGCGAGTCGGCATTCAGGGCATGGGTTTCAGCGGAAGGAATGCGTTTCTGTATTCGTTCTAACGCCGCGGGAACGCGGTCCGCGATTCGCAGTTGATAATCACCGGAATCGTTAAGCAAGGATGCAATCATGCGTCCGATTTTTCCCGCGCCGATGAGTAAGATGGTTTGAGACATTCCAGGTCCTCCAGACGTGAATTCAAGATGTGGTATTCTCAGTAGAACAGTCTCTACTCAATTATATACGTTGGAAAAGTCGTTTCTGATTGAGTTACGATTTTACGGATAATTATCGTATTAAAAGAGAAAGGTGACTTGACTCTCAATTCTGAGAGGAAAGAATAAAATTTGAAGGAGATAAAACATGTCTGGCGAACAACTTGCAACTTATGACTGGAAACGCTTTCCCGAGACAGCCGACTTTCTGAATGAGCGGATTGTCACGTTTTCTCAACAATCTCCCACCCTCGGAAAATTTGCGAATGATTTGCAAGCGAAAACGGGGACTCGCTTGATTGATTGGGTGGATCATCTCGAATTGCAGTGGTCCGATGAATTGGAGGCGACCCTGGTTCGTTTGGGATATGAAGAAATAACCGATGTTCGATTCAAATTGTTTCAACATCCGGCCGCGCATTTTCCGCCGATTCAATCCAGTTCCTCATCCGCAGAACGACTGTTTCTGCGCGTGGAATCTGTGGCGGATTTCCTGGCCATTCATCAATACTCACTGCAACTTCCGATTGAAGGGGAAATCGGTGCTGCGGTGCGACATCGACTGGCGTTTCAGGAAAACGATTTTGAGCTGCATGCCATTGAACGGCACGGTGTTCGTCTTGATTCCGTGGAGAGATCTTTTCAGACTGACCCGGAAGATCTGCTCTCTCATACCGAAGCCTTTCGTCTTCGCAAACGTGATTTTTCAGATGATGTTGCTGGATTCGAACATGCCGAGTCACTGATTAAAATTGCGATTGAAGATTTGGGAGTGGATCGCACCTGCGATCTCTTTTTTGCTGCCGAGCGTGCTTACTGGCAACAACGCAATGCCGTGGCCCGCATTCAAAAAGCCCGCCAGGATACAATGGGTTTGGGTTGGGCGAATCACGACCACCATACCTATCGCTCCAGTCGCCAACATTTTCAACGATTAATTGCGATATTTGAGTTACTGGGGTTTGACCTGCGCGAGCGTTTTTATGCGGGCAAAGAAGCGGGCTGGGGGGCTCAAGTATTGGAGCATCCCACAACAGGAGTCGTGATCTTTGCCGACGTCGATTTGTCGCCAGAAGAAGTCTCACAGGACTTTGCACACGAACCATTGCCGGAACTGGAGGAACTGGGAACGGTGGGACTCTGGTGCCGTCTACATGGCGAGGCATTTCTGCAGGCGGGCATGCATCACCTCGAATGCCTGTTCGACTTCGACGCGGCCCGCGATCAACTGGCGGCCGAAAATGAAGTCAAAACGATGAAACCGTTTACGGATCTGCCGCATCTCAAGCAGGCGTTTACCGCCGGTGAAATCTGGCCGGTTGAAGAAACGCGGATTGCTTCACTGCTTGAAGAAGGTTTGATTTCCGCAGAAGAGGCCGACCGCTTCTGCAGGGAAGGCGCGATCGGATCTCACATGGAAATTCTGCAACGTGAAGAGGGTTTCAAAGGCTTTAATCAGACAGGGATTAATGACATCATTCTGGAAACGAACCCGCTGAAAATTCATCAGCCGTGAGTTTGGGAATTGGAATTTGTACTACCACGAAATTCACGAAACACACGAAAAATATTTGATGAGTCCAATCGGTTTCCTAAAGAGTGGCCAGCTCAATTCAGAACAGGTAGGGGCGGACCCATGTGTCCGCCCGTGGTCGTAGAGGTATCGTTGTGATTTGAGATCTTATCATCGATGCGGTTATGTTTCGTTTTGAAATGCGCGAAAGTGGGATAGCGGCGGGCGAACACATGGGTTCGCCCCTACATTTTGTTTTTATCGTTGGGCAATGTTTGGTTCCGTAATGAATTGCCACGAAACAAAGGTAGATAGATAAAGTCGTCAGGTCCAGTAGAAGCGAGACCTTGATTCCATAAGCATTTCATAAGGAATTCAGACTTCAGGCAATTCCCAGGGCTTGCGCCATTCTTTGCGGCCGCGGAGTTGGTTGGCTTCGTTGTCATTCACGAATGTTTCTGTTTTAGGGTCGAGAACAAGCGTTCGACCAACGCGGGCGGCGATGTTGCCGGCGTGGCAGAGGACGGAAGCGGGGTGTCCCACGCTTTCCAGGTCACAGACCGGTTTGTTTCGGGTTTTGATGCAGTCCAGGAAGTTTGCTACGTGAGCTGCGGCGTCGCTGCCCCCTTTGACTTCCTTGATTAACTTACCGCGGTTTCCGTAGACGCGCCAACGGCTGTTGCCGATGGTCATGTGGGCTTTGTCGCCGTAGATCACAGCACCTTCGGATTCGCCGTGGTAATGATAGGGAGCCCAGATCCGCATTTCATAGGTCAGGATTTTCGGTGTCTTGCTCGTGTATTCATAGGTGACCTGCAAGGTGTCGGGCCATTCCTGCATATCGTCGAAATACCATTTTCCGCCGGTCGCTGAAATTTTTGTGGGGAGTGAGACCGCTTCGTCTCCCTGTGCTTCACAGGCGGCATTGAGGGCGGCGAACGCCATGTCGAGTCGATGCACGCCATCATTGCCCAAGTCTCCGGTGCCGTAATCGTGGAACCAGCGCCAGCGGCCATGAAATCGATTTCGGTTGAACGGCCGTTTGGGGGCGGAACCGAGCCACATGTCGTAGTCAACAGTTTTGGGGGGAGTGCTGTCGGGTGGGTTTCCGATATTTCCCTGACGCGTGCTTTCCCAGGCTTTCGCGACGAGGCAACATCCGAGTGCACCGCTGCGGATATATTCGAGGGCGGATTTTAAGCGTTCTGTGGAACGATGCTGGGAGCCCATCTGCACAATGCGTTTGTGCTTTTTCAGCGCAGCCACCATGCGTTGGCCTTCCACAATATTGTGGCCGTCCGGTTTTTCGACATAGACGTCTTTCCCGGCCTGACAGGCGAGGATGGTCGGAATGGCGTGCCAATGGTCGGGGGTTCCCACCACGATGGCATCAATGCTGTTGTCGTCGATCAGGTGACGAAAGTCCTGAAAGACCTGGGGTTGTTTGCCCTGTAACTTGGTGACCGTTTCGACGGTATTTCCCAGACGGGCTGAATCAATCTCGGCGATTGAGACAATTTCCGCGTTCTGATTCGCGGCAAAGTATTTATTGAGCGCAGACGCACGGCCCGCAGCCCCGATCATACCAACGCGAATACGTTCGCTGGCGGAGGCCTTCGCGACTTCATCCAGAGCGATTGTGGCAGTGATTCCCGCGGCGGAATTTTGTAGAAACTTTCTGCGATCCATGAGATTCTCTCCAGGTGGGCTAAACGGTTCAGGAGGAAAGTTTAAGTGAAGGTGTGTGTTCTGCGTGTTGTTCATTATAAGAACCAGATTCGACAGTGCAAAATAAATCTTACTCATTTCAAGAATCAGCCTCGGTTTGCACTACTGCCGGATTTTCATCTCAGGCGCTGGAATGCGATCAACTACAATGAATGAATCCGAATGGAATCTGAGCTGGGCGTTGTACGCAGAAAATAAAAGCCTACTACATGCTCTGTCTGTCATTTTAGTGGGTCTGTTTCAGCAGGAGAATTACATTGCTGGTCTGGTTTGTCCTGATTGATTGTTTGATGAGCTTCTTTTCAACGACGTCACATTTTGGTGAACTGCATGAGGCGGTCAAGCGAAGTTTATGCGCCTTAATGTCTCGGTTATGGTATTTGCGCGTTCGCGCAGGTCATGGTTTTGGTAAAGAACGGACCATTTGGGATCAAAATGGTAGTGAGCATCGAGAACTGAACTTGAGAAGGTCTTTGCAAAATTTCGAATGCCTAGCGGGTTTTATGGTGAAAGTATTCGCAGCTGCGAAAGTCATTACTATCCGAAAAAACGTTGCCTCGCGCGCGCGACGCAGAAACGGAGTTTCGCGAGAGGCACGGCTGTGTCAAGGTGTGGTTTGTCTCTTGGAAAACGAGAGGTTTTGGAGCCGTGAAAATATCAAGACGACTTATTGATTTTAAATACAGGTGTTGAAATCTAACGGAAATGGGGGAAGGGATTAATTTTAGTTCATTAAGGAAATAGAAGAGGGGGTTTTCTTTTAGTTTGTTGGGGCCGATTATTGCGGGCATTCTGTTTGTTCGTATCTAATGGGTTCGGTTTGACACTAGTTTGGTAAATTCTAAGTCAGAACTGTCTTAAAAAGGTAAAAAATGACTTTATTTAGTTCATATTCAACCATTTTTGGATTACAATGACCGATGATTGAAATTCAGGCCCGATCCGATTGATCAAACAAACTTCCTCCCGGCCTGAACCTCATCCATCCTTAAGAGTTTGATTTCCGTTAACGTATTGATTGTGTTCATCATTCACGGTTTCGAGAAGGAGAACTGTGTTGCGGTCTTACCTCTATTTTTCATTCCTGATTGTATTCGTCTCTGCTTTGAATCTCTTCAACGCGCAGACGGTGAGCGCACAAGCTCCGACTCAAAAAGCAGTTGCTCAGAATCAGCAAGCGGGCATAGAATTCTTTGAGAAGAAAATTCGTCCCGTTTTGGTAGAACATTGTTATGAATGCCATTCCGGAGAACCCGATGTCGAAAGTGCGTCCTTTGTGGTCGACACACGAGAAGGAATGTTGCAGGGGGGCGACTCCGGCAAAGCAGTCGTACCCGGAAATCTCAAGCAGAGTTTAATTCTGCAGGCAATCGAGCATGATCCTGATTTTTATGCGATGCCGCCGGATGAGAAGCTGCCGGTACAAGTCATTAACGATTTTAAAAAGTGGATTCAAATGGGTGCGCCCGATCCACGTAAGGGAAAAGCAACAACCCGTCCCAAAACGAAAAAGCAACTGGCGATCGACTTTGATAAAGAACGCGAGTTCTGGTCGTTTCGACCTCTAAAAAATCCCAAGGTTCCGGACGTCAAAGATAAAACATGGTCTGCGAATCCCATTGACCGCTTTATTCTTGCGAAGCTGGAACAGTCTAAGCTGAAACCCGTGTCAGATGCCGACAAACGCACATTGATTCGTCGCGTCTATTTTGATTTGACTGGTCTCCCTCCGTCACCGGAAGAAATTCAAGAATTTCTGAATGACAAATCGCCACAGGCTTATGAACATCTGATTGACCGATTGCTGAATACGCCACAGTTTGGTGAGACCTGGGGACGGCACTGGCTCGATCTTGCCCGCTATGCCGATTCGAATGGCCTCGATATTAACCTGACGTTTTATAATGCGTGGCGGTATCGCGATTATGTTATCAAGGCGTTCAATGAAGACAAACCATACGATCAATTTATCCGAGAGCAGATTGCCGGTGATCTCCTGCCTTATGAGAATGATGCCGAGTTGTCTCGCAATATCATCGCCACCGGATTTCTGGCGATGGGAGCCAAAATGCTCAGTGAGCGGGATAAAGAGAAATTACGTATGGATGTCGTTGATGAGCAGATCGACGTGACCGGCCGTGCTTTTATGGGCATGACACTGGGATGTGCCCGCTGTCACGACCATAAGTTCGATCCGATTCCCATGACCGACTATTACGCGTTGGCAGGCATCTTCCGCAGTACGGAAACGGTGAAGGGGAATCGACTGAATAACCAGTTTGTTTCCGGATGGATGACACGTCCTTTGCCAATTAAACCGGAGCATGCGGCGGCACTGGAAAAGTATCAATCGCAGTTGAAGTCATTGGAAAAGAAACTGAAAGCGAGTTCGAAAGAACTCAAATCGCTTCAGAACAAAAAAGATCAGCAGGAGCACTTAAAGTCACTGCCTGGGATTGTCGTTGATGACGTGCACGCGGTGAAAACAGGTGAATGGAAAGAATCGATTTACTCTAAAAATTATTTAGGGACCGGTTACATACATGATCTTAATCAGAGTAAAGGGGAGAAATCAGTTCGTTTTGTCCCCGATCTGCCCGCAGCCGGAAAGTATGAAGTTCGTTTTGCCTTTGCAGGCAGTAACGGGCGTGCCAATCGTGTGCCGGTGACGATTCATTCGCATCAAGGTGCGAAGACGGTTTATGTCAATCAATCAAAACCAGCTCCCATTGATAGTATGTTCGTCTCACTGGGCCGCTTTGAATTTGAAGCCGGTAAAAACAGTTCAGTTGTCATCTCGAATAAAGGTACTTCAGGTTATGTGATTGTGGATGCGGTTCAGTTTCTTCCGCAATTTGAATTGCCAAAACAAGAGGCTGCTCTGGCCGGAGCAATCGAAGCACGGAAGCCTGAGGATACCACCAGGCAGAAGAAGATCAAAAGTCTGCAAGTTGCCGTGAAAAAATTAAAGTCGCAGATCGCCGAGTTGAAAGAGCAGGCACCACCTCCGGCACCGGTGGCGCTTGCTGTAGGTGAGCAGCCTGAACCAGGAGATTATCGTATCGCGCGGCGGGGAAATATTCATCAACTGGGTGACAAAGTCGATCGCGGGTTTTTGACGATTGCTTCTGTTGTGAAATCGCGTCCCGTGAGTCCGCGTCAGAGTGGACGTCTCGAATTGGCCAACTGGTTGAGCCGTCCCGAGAATCCACTGGCGAGCCGCGTGATTGTGAATCGGGTCTGGAAACACTTGTTTGGAAATGGCCTGGTACGTAGTGTCGATAACTTTGGTCACCTGGGAGAGCAGCCCACGCATCCTGAACTGTTAGACTATCTGGCGATTCGCTTTGTTAAAGAAGGTTGGTCGATCAAAACTCTCATTAGTCAGATTATGTTGAGTAAGACATACCGTCTGAGTTCGGAATTCAGTGCGGCTCAATATGAGCAAGATCCGGGAAATCATACCCTCTGGCGGATGAATCGCAGGCGGTTGTCAGCGGAAAGTATTCGGGATGCTGTGTTATCGATTTCCGGAAAAATTGATTTGAAGCAGGGCGGTTCTTCAGTCGACCATTACCCCGAGCAGGCGGTAAATCCCAACAAGAATCAAAAAGTGAAAGAGAATCCTCATCAGTATCGTCGCAGTGTCTATTTACCCATTGTGCGGGGAAATGTACCAGCGGCTCTCGCGGTCTTTGATTTTCCTGCACCAGAAATGCTGGTTGGAAATCGACCGGTGACAACGGTTCCCGCCCAGGCGCTGTTTATGATGAATAGCCCGTTTGTGGTTGAGCAGGCGCAGGCCACTGCACAGCGCTTATTAGAAGATGCAAAACAAAATGATCAGGAAAGAATATCTCAGTTATATTTGACTTGTCTGGGACGCGAAGCAGAAGCAGCAGAGCAGACTGAAGCGCTCCAGTATATTGAATCTCTGGCGAATTCGAATTCCGATCCATCGGCGGCTCGATTACAAGCCTGGGCCTCTTATTGTCAGATTCTTTTCGCCTCCACTGAATTTCGTTTTCTCAATTAATTTTTAATCAGATTGATTTGTTATGGAACCGTTCCAACCTTCCCGTCGGCAAATGTTGAAGTCATCCGCTTGTGGCTTTGGTTATCTCGCGCTGGCGGGTCTCAGTTCTGAAGCGGCGATGAAATCACGGTCTCCTTTGCTGGAGAAGAAACCTCACTTTGAGCCACGCGCCAAACGTGTGATCTTTCTGTTTATGCATGGCGGTCCCAGCCATGTGGATACATTCGATTACAAACCTCGTTTGAACAAAGAAGATGGCAAACGACTGCCGTTCAAAGCGGCCAAGAACATCGAGAAATCATCACAGGAAAATTTACGATTGATGAAGTCTCCCTGGAAATTCAAACAGCGCGGGGAAAGTGGACTTTGGATATCTGAACTGTTTGAAAATGTCGCCGGTCATGCCGATGATTTGTGTGTGATCAATTCCATGCATACCAATGGCCAATCGCACGGGCAGGCAGTGATGAAACTGCATACTGGTTCGGACAGTCTCGTGCGTCCTTCGGTTGGTTCCTGGATGGTGTATGGTCTGGGGACGGAAAATAATAATTTGCCCGGCTTCATTTCGATTTGCCCTTCGCGGGGGCATGGTGGGGTTCGGAATTATGGGAGTGCGTTTTTGCCAGCCGCCTATCAGGGAACGGCAATTGGTGATGCTGATACGGCTGCGAAAGAGGCGCGGATTCGCTTTCTCACCAATCACTCTGCTTCAGAAGAACAACAACGAAAACAGCTTGGTTTATTGCGAGCGATCAACAGGAGACACCTGGAAAAAGTGCAAGTTGACAATGAGATCGAAGGGGTGATCAATTCCTATGAGTTGGCTTTCAAGATGCAATCAAATGTTCCGACTTTGATGGATTTATCTTCTGAAACAAAAGAGACTCACGAGTTGTATGGCATCCATGAGAAGTCCACAGAAAACTTTGGTCGTCAATGTCTGATGGCTCGCCGCTTTGCAGAAGCGGGTGTGCGCTATATTGAAGTGGCGTTGGGGAACAACAAATGGGATCAACACAGCGGATTGAAAGCGGGCCACGAACGCAATTCTCAGATGGTGGATAAACCGATTGCCGGTCTGTTAACCGATTTGAAACAGCGGGGTCTATTGGAAGACACGCTTGTGGTGTGGGGTGGCGAATTCGGACGCACGCCAATCGCACAAGGGAAAAATGGTCGCGATCATAACCCACAAGGCTATAGCATGTGGTTAGCGGGAGCGGGGGTGAAACGTGGCCACGTGCATGGCGCCACCGATGAATACGGTTACTATGCCGCACGCGATAAAGTACATATTCATGATTTGCATGCCACGCTACTGCATCTGATGGGTATGGATCATAAGAAACTGACCTATCGCTATGCGGGTCGCGATTTCCGTCTGACTGATGTCTATGGTGAAGTGGTGACTGATATTATCTCCAGTTGATCCACCCATGCAGGTCCCTAAAATCCGATCCATAGGGTAAGGGACATGGCATTATAAAGGGGAACCCGGCCCACTCTTTTTTGTCTTAATCTATGGCGATGCTACTGATCGATGTGAACTGGTTGTTGTTGCTAAGCACAGTCACAGCTGAGTCTTTCGATGAATCATAAATCCCTTGAATTTAAGGGTGGTTGCAGAATTTTGACGGAATAGTTACAATCCTCGTCTCAGTGCTTTTTTTGTGCGCAACTCGTTGTGAATTCATGAGATATGAGCGAGTTAGTGGTCTTTAAAGTACCAAAATACTATCACACAGAAATTCCAGAATCTGAAGAATCAAAATGTCGGACAACAATGACGCGCTGGTTGAAGAAGCAATGGCAGGCATTGCGGGAGCACAATCTCTTGCAGAATTGGATGAAGTGCGCGTCCAATATCTGGGTAAGAAGGGGAAACTGAAATCCCTGCAAGCACAGTTGAAGTCGTTGTCGCCTGAGGAAAAACGCGAGTTTGGAAAAGTTCTCAACGGCATTAAACAGAGTATTCAGACCGCATTGGCTGAGAAAAAATCACAACTGGAAGAGAGTGAAAACTCAGGGCCTGACATTGAAGCCATTGATGTAACACTTCCCGGCGTACGTGCCTTGCCAGGGCATCGTCATCCACTGGCAACGACGATGGAAGAGGTAAAGTCCATTCTGATCGGCTTGGGTTTTCGTTACGATGATTATCCTGAAGTCGAAACGGAATTTTATAATTTCGACGCGTTGAACACACCCGACTGGCACCCGGCGCGTGATATGCACGATTCGTTTTATACTACAAAAGGGAACGTGTTACGGACGCATACGTCAGCGTTTCAAACACGGGCGATGAAGGAATTCGGTCCGCCTCCCTTGCGGGCGATGACATCCGGACGTTGTTATCGGCGTGATGAAATTGACGCCTCTCATTTTCCTATTTTCCATCAACTCGATGTGATCGCCATCGATGAGAATATCAGTTTTGCAGATTTGAAATGGGTGTTGTATCAATTAGCCAGCGCTTTGTTCGGCGAAGATGTCCAACTCCGTTTCCGTCCCAGTTACTTCCCGTTCACAACACCCAGTGCGGAAGTGGACGTGATGTTTAACGGTAAATGGCTCGAAATTTTGGGAGCGGGCATGATTCGACCCGAAGTGCTGCAAGCCGGCGGTGTGGACTCTGAAAAGTGGCAGGGTTTTGCCTTTGGATTAGGACTGGATCGCATGGCGATGATTCGACACGGAATTAGTGATATCCGGTTGATGTATGAAAATGAAGAAGCGTTTTTGCGTCAGTTTTAAACTCCATTTCCTTGTAAAAACTGACACAATTTTTCTGGCAGAGAAGAGAGTAAGATGCAAATAAATACTGGTTGGTTGCGCGATTATCTGACTGAAGATTGCAAAGAGAGCGAACTGCTTGATGCATTCATGACGGTTGGTTTGGAAATCGAAGAAGAACATGACCTCTCGCATGCACTGGAACCAATTCGGATTGGTTTTATTCGGGAAAAACAGCCATTAGACGAAGCAGGCAATTACTTTGAATGTCAGGTTGAAATCGAAAAAGGCAAACTGATTACCATCGTGTGTGCTACCGCGCATCCCGTCGAAGTTGGCTGGGGAGTCCCTGTTGCGGTTGCCGGCACCAAGCTGCCTACTGGTGCTTTGATCTCAGAAGGGAAGTTCAAAGGCGTTCGCTCTGAAGGGATGATCTGCCTGGATGGTGAATTGGGAATGATTGCAAAATCAGATGGCTTACAGGTCTTTCAAGATGAAGCGACTCTCGGTGAGAGTCTGCCAGCCGTCTCACCGTTTCAGGAATCATTGGTCGAAGTGGCCGTCTTGCCGAATCGACCGGACTGTCTGGGAATGATTGGTATTGCCCGTGAAGTGGCAGCAGTGCTCGATATGAAACTGAAGTATCCCAGCGAGCGTGTCATTAGCCCTGCTGAGAATCAGACAGAGTCCGTCGCTGTCGAAATCGCAGATGAAACGCTTTGTTCCCGGTATACCTGTCAGGTGTTTGATAACGTTCAGATCCGCACTTCACCACACTGGATGCAGAGCCGTCTCCAGACGGCGGGTTTGCGTCCGATTAATAATGTCGTGGATATCACGAATTTTGTAATGCTCGAATGGGGACAGCCTTTACATGCGTTCGACTTTGATTCATTAAAGGGGAATCGGATTGAAGTCCGTCGAATTCGGAAAACAGAGAAACTGAAGCTGCTGGATGAAGCCGAAGTGGACGGCACGCATCAACCGCTGGTCATTGCTGATGCGGAGAAGCCCATTGCGCTAGCGGGGATTATGGGTGGCTGGGATTCCCAGACGACGACCGAATCGAAACGAATTTTGCTGGAAGCAGCCTGTTTTGATCCGGTTTGTATTCGAACGTCCTCCCGGAAGCTCCGCATCAGTACCGATTCTTCCTACCGGTTCGAACGGGGAACAGACCCGAATGGCATGTTGAGTGGGGCCTTCAACCGAGCCGCGCAGTTGTTGCAGGATTCGGAGCTTTCCAATGCAAAACCTGCTTCGAACGTAACCGACTGTTATCCCACTGAGCGAGAACAGACGAAATTCACTTTGGATTCCGGGCGACTTTCCAAGATATTGGGGGCGGAGATCAGCGATGATCAGATCAAGGAGTGTCTTTCCAAGCTGGAGATGACGCATGATAGTGATCTTACGATTTCTGTTCCAACCTGGCGTGTTGATGTCAATAACGAGGTCGTTTTAGCTGAAGATGTTGCTCGCATGTTGCGATATGACAGCATTGATATGAAGCCGATGATCGCGACAACAACCAAAGGCCGGATTTCTGAGACGGATAATCTCAGAACAAGTATTGCGACTTTTCTCAACAGCAATGGTTTTCTGGAATGTCGTACGCCTCCCCTTACAACGGAGAAACTCGCTTTATCATTCAGTCAATGGCAGGGCGAACGGATTCAGGTTCAGAATCCGATTTCCAAGGAGATGACTTCACTGCGACAAAGTCTGGTGGGAAGTCTGGTTGAAGTTGTGGAACGGAACGCACGTCGCGGTGCCAGCAATTTCCGTTTCTTCGAAATCGACCGCACATTTCGGCAGAACCAGGATGACATCGATGAACGTTGGATGATTGGTGGAGTATTGGGCGGAGTTGTGAATGATTCTGCCTGGATCGCTTCTGAAAAAGAAATCGATTTCCTACGAGCAAAAGGGCTTGTTCAAAACCTGCTTGCTCAGATGAGTGTGGATGAAATCACATTTGAGGGTGATGAGCCTGCTCACGGATACCGTGGTGAAGAATTCGCAGCGCTGAAGCACGGTGATCAGCGAATTGGTGCACTGGGACGAATCGACTTAAATGTCTTAGGCATGAAAGATCGTGCGCGCGTTCCACTTTATGGATTCGAATTAGATATATCCGCACTCAACCGAATTAAATCGCCAGCCAAAATGTTTGCCGGTTTAGCACGGACTCAGGTGATTGCCCGCGATATTTCGATCGTGGTTCCCATTGATTTACGATATGCTGAAATTGAAAAATCGCTTGAAAACGCGTTTGCATCTGCTGTAGAGAGTCTGGAAGTTGAGCCGCGAAAAGAAATGGAATCAGCCGTTGATTTGCAGCCGAAGCTTGAGAGGGTTATCTGTATTGATACCTTTGTCGGTGAAAGTGTAGGGGACGGCGCGATGAGCTTGACGATTCGCATGCTGTTCCGCGATGACACATATTCTCTAACATCCGGCGAGGCACAGCAACTGATGGACTATGTTGTTAAGCAACTCCATTCGGAGCATGGAGCCGTTCAACGATAACTGAGAAAGCTGTTTCTTCAGTTAGTTAGATTGATCTGAATGATACAGTTTTTTGAGTAGTTGTATTTGTCCCGTATGGTAGACATCATGCGCGGCGATGCCTGAGATAAGCTCAAAAAAAGTGGTGCTCTTGCTGCCGGCGACAAACTGATTCAGTTTTTTGACGGGAAGCGCTTCGATTGCTTTTTGGAGAGACACGTGAATTTCGACCAGCAGGGCGACATCTTGTTTCCAGCCCTTTTCAGAGAGATCTTCTGGCGTGAACCAGTCTGACCCTTTCCGAGGAAACGAGCCTTTCTTTTCGTTTAACAGTCTACGGCGAACTGTGTATTTCCAATAAGCGGCATGTAAAACGTGTTCCCAGATTGTATGTCGCTCTGGTTGCGGGCGCCATTGGACCTGGGAGAGGGAGAGCCCACGAATTGACCCGCGCAGATTAGCACCATGCCATGATTTTTTGCTAAAGGCCTGGCCGGTGATATCTAGTAACATTTGAATTTGTGGGTGATGCATAATCTGGTTCCGTAAAGCGAAACAAATTCCTCTTTCAAGAACGTTCAATTTGACTAAACCGATCTCATGAGGAATCTGATGAAATGATCACATTGTTTGGAGCTTATTTTGATGTCCTGTGAGTACTCTGATTTATTATGTAAAAAGTGAGCCAGATTCTCTCATCTAGAGTTGATTTTACCTAGTAGTTCATATTATATATAATATATAATCGTTGAATGGAGGTTGTTTTGGGCAAGTCTAAGGGCTTTCCAGTCCTTAAGATAATGGATATGCTCAGGTAATTCAGATTAAAATAAATAGATGTTTGGATCTTCTGCAATGAATCGCATGCTTTCAGTAGCCTTTGGATTCTTTACTGTGGTATTCGCACCCATGGCTTTGCCTGGAGCTGAGGGTACCGATCTCAAACAAGAGGCGTTTTTCGAAAAGCATATCCGACCGTTATTCATTAATCGGTGTTACGACTGCCACAGTGAGGATTCTGTTGAGAGCGGTTTGCGTGTTGATTCCCTGTCTGGTTTACTGAAGGGGGGAGATCGTGGTCCTGCAATCGTCATCGGAAAGCCTAAAGAGAGCTTTTTGATTAGTGCGGTGAACCATAGCGGCCAGGTGCATATGCCGCCGAAAGAAAAGCTCTCGCAAAAAGAAATTCGTGACTTGACCGAATGGGTTCGGATGGGGGCGGTTTGGCCTAACTCAAAACCGATAGTTCATACGCAAACGAACCAATCTGATGGCCCACTTTTTAGTCAGAAAGAGAAAGAATTCTGGTCATTTCAGTCACCAAAGCGACCAGAAATTCCCAAAGTAAAAAACAGGGGATGGGCCAAAAGTCCCATCGATTTCTTTGTATTATCGCGATTAGAACAGGAGAAAGCTTCTCCTGCTAAACCGGCGGATAAACAAACTCTGATTCGACGCGCCACATTTGATTTGATTGGTTTGCCACCAACGCGTGAAGAAGTGGAGCAGTTTCTCAAAGACGATTCCCCGGATGCATTTGCAAAAGTCATTGATCGCTTACTCGCATCTCCGCGATACGGCGAACGCTGGGGTCGTCATTGGCTTGATGTGGCCCGGTATGCCGATTCGAATGGTCTCGATGAAAATCTGGCGTATGCCAATGCATTTCGATATCGCGATTATGTGATTGCTGCATTTAATAAGGATAAACCCTTCGACCAGTTCCTGCAGGAACAGTTGGCGGGTGATATCCTGGCTGATCAGACCACTGATGAAAGTCGGCTTGAGAAGATCACGGCGACAGGATTTCTTTCCATCGGTGCCAAAATGCTGGCCGAAGACGATGAAACCAAAATGCAAATGGATATTGTGGATGAGCAACTGGATACCGTGGGCCGTGCTTTTATGGGGCTTACCATGGGGTGTGCGCGCTGTCATTCACATAAATTTGATCCTATTCCGATTGAAGATTATTACTCTCTGGCGGGAATCTTCAAAAGCACAAAGACCATGGAAAACTTCCAGGTTGTTGCACGCTGGCAGGAACGAATTCTGGCCAGTCCCAGTGAGATTAATGTTCTAAAGCAGAAGCAAAAACAAATCGCTGACTTGGATTCTCAGATTCAATCTGTTGTGAAAAAAGCAGATGACGAGCTACTGAATTCAGCACGTGAACGAGTTTCCGATTACTTATTGGCTGGAGAAATCAAAAAACATGCCGATCAATTATTGAAAACCACAAAACCGATTGGTGATGATCCAGAAGCTTATGCGTCCCATTCTGCGATCATTGTTGAAGCAGAAGATTATCAGACGGGTAACGTGAAGAAATCCTTTACCGGATATGGTGAGGGAATTGGTGTCATTTATAATAACGGACCTTTACCCAATATTGCCGAGTATGAAATTGAAGTCCCTGATAGCGGCCTGTATCAGTTTGAAATCCGTTATGCCGCACAATCAGCTCGTCCGCTTCAGTTGTCTATCAACGACAAATTGGTCAAAAATAATGCAGCCGGCGAAGTGACGGGGAGTTGGTTGCCGAAGTCCCAACAATGGAAAATGGAAGGCATTTTTCAATTTGAGCAAGGGAAGAACAAAGTTCATCTTGAGAGTAAAACCCCCTTTCCACATATCGATAAAATCCTGATCTCTCAACCTCGCAAAGTCCCAGATGAAAACAAGAGTCTGATTGCTGAGGTGGCTCCGCCTCAAGTAAAACTCATTGACAGCGTTACGATGCAATGGGCCGATTATCTGACGAAAGATTCAGCGGGCAAATCGTCTCCCTTTTTTGTCTGGAACGAAGTCGTTCGGACCGGAAAGACTCCAGAAAATCTGAGCACTAATTATCAACGATTTGAAATACTTAATGATCTACCTGAGAAACAACGCTTAACAAAAGCAGCTCAGATTTATGGAGAGTTGTTCTCCGACGTTGAAAAAGAATGGCAGACACTGCAAAAAAGTAAAGCGGAAAAAGGAACGACATCTTTAACCGATGTCGAGCGAGAAGCGATTCGCAAAGTGCTCTATGATTCCAATGGACCTTTTGCTCTACCCGCGGATCACGAAAATTATTTTGCTGCAGAAATCAAAACCGTCTTAGCAGAAAAAAGAGAAGCAAAGCAAGGTTTGGAAAAAGCGTTACCCAAATATCCGACGGCAATGGCTGTATCCGAACAAAAACCGGAAAACATTAAGGTACATCTGCGAGGAAGCCACTTTACGCTCGGCAAAGAAGTGCCGCGGCAGTTTTTGCGAATTATCGAAGGAGAAGATCAGATTCCCCTCGATGACCAACAAAGCGGACGGCTCAAACTCGCTCAATGGTTAACCAGCGGCAAGCATCCTTTAACGGCTCGAGTAATGGCTAATCGTATTTGGCGCTGGCATTTTGGAAAGGGGCTTGTCAGAACGCCCGACAATTTTGGAAAACTTGGTGAACGTCCCACGCATCCAGAATTATTGGATTGGTTGGCAGTACAATTTGTTGCAAATAAGTGGTCCATCAAATCAATGCATCGTTTAATTATGCTCTCTTCCACTTACCAGATGAGTACGGCTTATCATCCTCAATTAGCAGAAATCGACCCTGAAAACCGATTGCTCTGGCGTATGAATCGTAGACGTTTGGAAGCGGAAGCGATTCGAGATTCAATTCTCGCCGTTTGTGGAAAACTCGATAATGAAATGGGTGGTTCGTTGTTGAATGTCGAAAATCGGAAGTACGTGACGAGCACTGCTAATGTTGACCCTGTGGTCTATGATACGAATCGTCGCTCTGTTTATTTACCGATCGTACGAAGTGCCTTATATGAAGTATTGCAGGCATTTGACTTTGCCGATCCGAGCGTTCTTTCGGGAGATCGCACGCATACGACTGTGGCACCTCAAGCGTTATTTATGATGAATAGCGATTTTATGATGCAGCATACGAAAGATTTTGCAGATGAAATTATTCATGAAACGCAGTTGGATGATTCTGCCAAAATTAATCGAATCTATGAGCGGACATTCAGTCGCCCGGCCACAGCGAAGGAAATCAATCAGGCGTTAAATTATATCAGTCAATACAAGCAGGACTTGCAATCATTGAAGATGTCGGAAGAAGAAAAAGAACAACGGACCTGGCAGAGCTTGTGCCGGATTCTGATTGCCAGCAATGAATTTCTATTTGTCAATTAGTTATCAGATTAATAGAAGACTTTTAATAGTCGGTTTTGAATGGGATATCACATGAATAGTGGGACTAATTATTTCGGGCATACATTGATGTCGCGGCGGGAGATGCTCCAAAAAAGCTCTGCCGGGTTTGGGAGTCTCGCTTTGGCTGCATTGCTGGGAAGTGACAGTCAAGCAGCACAACAAAAATTAGTTCAAAAACCCCATTTCACGCCTAAGGCAAAACGTGTCATCTTTCTGTTTATGCACGGTGGTCCTTCGCATATGGATACCTTTGATTATAAACCTCAGTTACAGAAAGATAGTGGAAAACCGCTTCCCTTTGATAAGCCACGTGTTTTTTCGGCGACAACAGGTAATTTGTTGGGGTCGCCCTGGAAGTTCAAGCAACATGGTGAAAGTGGTGCCTGGGTCAGTGAAGTCTTTCCGCATGTTGCGGGCTGTGTGGATGATCTGTGTATCATCAATTCGATGTATGGATCCAACTCTCGTCATGGTGGAGCGCTGTTACAATTACATACGGGGAGTGACACATTTGTTCGTCCCAGTATGGGATCCTGGATCACTTACGGATTAGGATCGGAGAATCAGGACTTACCTGGTTTCATTACAGTCTGTCCGACTCTGACACATGGCGGAGTGAATGCCTATAGTTCCTCATTTTTACCGGCCGACTATCAGGGAACTCCCATTGGGAATGCGAGTATTCCCGCTGACCGGGCTCTGATTCCTTTTATCAGTAACAAGAGTGGAATCCCCTTATCAATTCAACGTAAGGAATTGAATTATCTCCAGCAAATGAATCGGGAACAATTAGCAAAATCCGGCCCTGATGACGCACTTGAAGGCAGGATCAACTCGTTTGAGCTTGCGTACCGCATGCAGACCGCTGCACCTGAGTTGCAGGATATCAGTGATGAATCTGAGACGACTCAAAAGATGTATGGTCTGGACAATGATGTCACCAAGAATTTTGGACGTCAGTGTCTGATGGCACGCCGTTTTGCGGAGCGGGGAGTACGTTTCGTTCAAATCACACATAGTTATAAATGGGATCAACACTCAGGTCTGAAAACGGCGCTTCCTCGTAATGCGATGGAAGTCGACCAACCGATTGCTGCTTTATTAAAAGATTTGAAATCGCGTGGTCTTCTGGAAGACACGTTAGTGCTTTGGGGAGGAGAGTTTGGAAGAACTCCGGTGAGTCAGGGTGATGATGGACGCGACCATAATCCACAAGGATATACGATGTGGATGGCCGGTGGTGGTGTGAAAGCCGGGTTACAGTATGGGGCGACTGACGACTACGGATATTATGCAGTCAAAAACAAGGTTCACATTCATGATCTGCACGCGACGATCTTACATCTTTTGGGACTGGATCATAAAAAGCTGACATATCAGTTTGCAGGCAGAGATTTTCGTTTAACTGACGTTCATGGCGAAGTGATGTATGATCTCTTTGCCTGAATTTTAAGGTGAATTCGAAATTCAATTCTATGCTCATTTCTTTCCTACTCGAGAAATATTTTATACGAGGTGACTTTTGCCACAAATTCAAGTGAAGAGTACTCTGTTTAATGCCGAGGAGTTGAAAGAATTATGCTTCCGCTTACTGACTCATGCCAATTTAAAAAAAGATGAAGCGGAACTTGTCTCAGATTCACTGATAGAGTCGAACCTGCGTGGAATTGATTCGCATGGTATCGCACGCCTACCTCATTATCTGGAGCGAATCCGACAACAGAGCATTAACCCCCGTCCCGAGATGCAATGGGAAAAGCTGGGAACTGCTGTCGGGCGTGTTGATGGTGATCATGGATTGGGTCAGCTTGCGATGGTAAAGGCAGCGGATCACGCCATCGACCTTGCCCGAGATTCCGGTGCAGGCTGGGTTTCGATTTGTAACTCATCCCATTGCGGAGCACTTGCATACTACGGATTAAAAATTGCCGAGCAGGGGATGATCGGCTTTGCTTTTACGCATGTTGATCCAATGGTGACACCACACGGAGCCGCAGAACCATTTTGTGGGACGAACCCACTTTGTATTACTGCACCCGGGAAAAATGGGAAGTCACTTTGTCTGGATATGGCTACAAGCATTACCCCCTGGAATACCATCGCGAATGCCGCGATTGAAGGAGTTTCGATTCCCGGTGACTGGGCCTTGGATGCCAATGGAAAAGAGACAACTGATCCAAATGAAGTGGTTGCTTTATTTCCTTTTGGTGGATTTAAAGGATCAGGTCTGGGGTTGTTGATTGATGTGTTATGTGCGCTTTTAGGAGGTGCACCAATTGGACCAGACATTCCGAAGATGTATGGAGACCTTTCAAAGAAACGAATGTTGGGAGGCCTGGTTGGCGCAATTGATATCAGTCACTTCACTTCAGTAGATTCGTTTCAGGAAAGAATTGTAGAGATCATTCAACGTTGGGGGGCTTTACAACCACTCAAACAAGAAGGTCAGGTTTACTATCCTGGCGAACCCGAATTGAGAACAAGAATAGAACGATTGAAAACGGGGATTCCCGTTGGCTGGCAGTTAGTCAAACAATTTAATCAGCTTGCTTCGAAATATGGTCTGTCTCCACTTGAAGTTTCTGAGCTACAAACGGACGTTGATCCTGTGTTGGAAACTTCTGCCACGGAATCTTTGATTTGATTGAAAATTTATGAATGGGCCATTCCTGCTGGCAGCTACCCAACTTAATATCTCTGTACTCGATTCTGCGATCATCCTTGGTTATTTAATACTGATTACCGGGATGGGACTTTACGTGTGTCGACGACAAAAGCAGACCGTCAACAGTTATTTTTTAGCAGGGCGTTCTCTTAAATGGCCAACAATTGGATTGTCTTTATTTGCGACCAATATTTCTACCGTCCATTTGATTGGTTTGGCCGCCGATGGATATCGTGTTGGATTAGTGGTAGGAAACTTTGAATGTCTCGCAGCGTTTACATTGATTATGTTAGGACTCGTCTTTGCTCCGATTTACCACCGCAGTGGAGCCGTGACACTTCCTGATTTCCTGGAGCAGCGCTATAGCCCTGGTTCGCGGATTATGCTGGCAATCATGGGGGTTGTTGCAGCACTGTTTATTCATATCGGAATGACTCTCTATGCTGGTTCCACCATCATGCATGAGTTTTTTGGGATCGATGTCTTTACTTCGGTTTTGGTAATTTCTGCCATCACGACACTTTATACAGTGGTCGGAGGCCTCAAGGCGGTTGTGGTTACGGAGTCGATTCAAACCGTACTACTCATTATAGGCTCAATTGCCGTGACCTGGTTTGCAGCTGGCGCGTTGCATGAGCAGGGGATTAATTCATTCTCAAAACTTCAAGCAGCATTACCCGAAAAGCACATGAGTATGATTCATGAGAGTGGTGGATTTTCCTGGTATGCGTTTGTTTTAGGATATCCCGTTCTGGGAATCTGGTACTGGTGTGCTGACCAGACAATCGTGCAACGAGTTCTAGGGGCGCAAGCGGAGCGAGATGCTCAGATCGGACCGCTCTTTGCAGGATTCATTAAAGTTATGCCTTTGATGATTATGGTTTTTCCCGGAGTCCTTGCTTATGTTCTGTTTCAAGATCAAATTGGAGAGAATCCAAATAAGGCGCTACCAGTTTTAATTGACCAGTTGATTCCCTCTGGTTTAAAAGGGCTCATTGCCGCCGGTTTATTGGCAGCCCTGATGAGTACCATCGCCGGGGCATTAAATAGCACGGCGACATTAATCAGTATCGATGTTGTGAAAAAGCTCAAACCGGACACGAGTGATGCCAAGCTGGTTGTTGCCGGTCGAATCACAGCGATTGTCGTTATGATTCTGGCAATTGGTTGGTCAACAATGGGAAGTAAATTCGAGAGCATCTTTTCAGGGCTTAACAGCATGATTGCCTGTCTGGCACCGCCGATTACTGTGGTGTTTATCTGGGGAGTCCTTTGTCCACGAGGAACCGCTAAAGCGTCACTGGTCACATTGATTGCAGGCTCTGTTTTGGGAGCGCTTACGTTTGCGTTAGACTTTGGTTTTGGCTTGATCACCGGTGATTTAGGAATTCCGTTCATGCTTCAGGCATGGTGGTTGTTTGTAATTTGTTCGATGATTTTTGTTGCCGTCAGTCTGATGACTCCTCCACCTGAAAACGATCAAATCGAAATGATGTGTTGGAAACATCCACTGAAAGAAATTATATTCCGCAGGCTTTCTGGAGTTACCGATCCTCGCCTGATTGCTTTGTTGCTGACGTTGATTATGTCTTGTATTTATATCACGTTTGCGTAAGTGTTGGTCGATTATGAGTACGTTGAAAAAATCACTCTGATTTTATTTTTGAGGTTTCTGCAGCATTTCATCAATGAGTGGAACGATGTGTTTATTATATGTAAAACCTTCCTGACCATAGGCTAATGTTTCATTGTCAAAACGTTTTTTTAGCTTACCATCTGGACTGTAGACATAAGCTGCGGGAATTGCCGCCAGATTGATACTTTCATAAAGTTCTTCGTCAGGCGTACTGGAAATGATGTTGACGATATCCGCTTTTTGTTCGGTGAAGAATTCCATTAGTTCTTCACGATTTGATTCAGGAGGCGAGTTCTTACTTCCATCGTAGTTCATGTTGAAAGAAACACAGACGATTTTTTCGGGATATTTCTTTTGTAATTCGACCAGGTGTGGAAACTCGCGAAGACATGGTTCACACCAGGTAGACCAGAGGTCGACGACCACAATTTTTCCTTTTTGTTTCGCGATAAATTCTTGCAGTTGACCCCAACTGGCAATTTCTGCTGTGATCCCATCTTCCTCAAATGTTTGAGCACCGGGTATGGCCTGCTGTTGTTCTACCATTGGCTCGGAAGTCGTTTCTGTTTTCACAGTCTTCGATTCGGAAGGTACTTCCTGATTACAGCTGCTAAGTAAAACTACAGATAATAAAAGGCAGATCGATTTCGCATACATGAGCATTGCTTTTCCAGGTGGGTATTTGTCGATGAGGTTACTGGTGATTTTCATTTTGATATTTTAACCAGTCCCGCAGCTTTCGCTTTGGGAACAGGATCTTCGTAGGGGAGTGCTTTTAAAAATTCAACAAGGTCCGCAATTTGCTGTTTCGAGAGCTGGCTCGTTTTTCCGTGTTTGTCATCATGATTATAAATGGTCAACACTTCTTCCAGGCTTTGGGCTTTTCCGTGATGTAAATAAGGAGCAGTGCGATAAAGACCCAGCAGAGTTGGAGTGTCATAGGCGGGGCCCATCTTCTCTCCAGGGTTATCCACCGATGTTCCCACATCATGCCGAACGATCCTTCCCGTCGGAACAGAATCTGTCAGGAACGGTCCACTATGACAAGTGGCACATTGAGTCTGTTTTGAGAAGAAAAGTCGACGTCCACGTTTGGCTGCGGGAGTCAGTCCTTTTTTCGCATAGGGGCTCAAGGTGAATTCATGAGTGTTTGAGTAAGCTGCCATCGCATCCAATGCGCGGGATAACCCTTTGTTAGGTGCTTCCAAAGAAGGGTTGATCTTTCCCTGGGCCAGCCCCTTTCCCTGCATCAGTGGTCCTCGGATTGTATGCTCAAAATCCTGAACTTCATCGCGATCCGCTGACCAGTGAATGGGGTGCGTCCAAGCCATTCCTGCAAGTGATTGTGTATTTCTAAGCCCTTCTGGATTATGCCAGGTTTTTCCATCAGGTTGTCCATCGGGGTGACAGCTTGCGCAGGAAATCCAGAGGCGGCTGGACATTGGTTGTAAGGCGGTATAAAAAAGTCGTTTGCCCAATAAGATCTCTTCTCCCAGAGGATTTTCGGAGACCTTAATTCTTGCTCGAGGGCGTGGGAATTGTGTGCCGTATGCCACTACTTCAAAGTCGAGCGCATTGTAAACATAAACGGTGTTTCCATCGGGGGCGACGCGTACTGCCCGCGGGTTATGTCCTAAGTTGAGTGATGCTCGAAAAGTCAATTCGCGGTAGTCATCATCAATGACATTACAGATATACATGTCATCTGTTCCAGCGAAGATGACGAAAAAAGTTTTGCCATCTGGTGTGATTGCTGTGTCCCATGGATTTGAAGTGACACGGGCCCCTCTAAAAGAATCCATCGGGATTTTTCGTCTTCGCTTTCCTTCACCGGATTTCGTATCGACAATCGAAACGATCGGGAAGATGGAACCAGCACCATGAGCGACAGTCACCCGCGAACGAATATGTGGCAGATACGCTTTGGGACGACGAGGGTGTAAGGTGATTTGTCGAGCGAGATTGTCGGTACTTCCACCAGGCCACTCATCAATCGTACGGCCGCTTTTCACATCAATGTTGCGAACCAGGGCTGTATAGTACTCGGTAGTAAAGAGATTTTGATCATCGCTGGAAATCGCAATCCCTCGCAGGTGTTTGCCGTTCGAAAATTCGCGAATGACGTTTTTAGAGTTTGTATCAATTTCGACTATACGACCCGGATAATCGAGCGTGACAAAAACTTTAGTACCATCACTTGTGGAGACAACGCCGTAAGGTTCGTCAAATACTTCCGTCTGGCCGATTTTCTTACCGGTATCACCATCAAGGAACACAACTAAATCATCATCATAGACGGCGGTTGCCAGAGTGTGAGTGTTACCGAGAAACGTGACTCCCTCCGGATGCTTGCCTACTTTGGTTTCGGTTAATTTTTTGTTGGTATCCAAATCGATGATGGTGACAGAGCCGCTATCTCGATTGGAACAAGCCAGCAATTTCCCATCCGTTGAGATGTCCATCAAACTATTGGATTTGCCGGCACTGACAAACTGGGGGCTCAGCAACAAACTGATGAAGCATGCAAGTGTCAGAGGGTAAAAAAAACGAACGGACCTTCTGCGGTGAGACATTGAAACCCCTTTGCCAATTGTGAGACTCGTCTTAGTCTAATGCGGTGGGATGCATAAACCCCGCTAACCAATTTTGGAAAGCGGGGTCTACGAATCTTCAGAGTTATGGTAAGAAATCGTTAGTTCAAAATCTTAGATGTATCATTAACGACCTTCTTGATTTTGTCTTTGGACAGATCACCTTTTTTGAAAGAGTGATTGACCTTCACTTTTCCTTTGACCCACATCAAAACAGTAACATCAGCATCTTTAGAGATTTTGTATGATGAGGGACCAGCTTCACCTTCGAAGTTAGTTAAAGGTGTGTTTTTGATTTTCTTAGCGTTAGCCACTTTTTTCAGGGCAGCGCTAGATTTGTCAGCATCGTCTGTCAAATGAACAACGAAGGCGGCCATCTTTTGATCTTTATTTGCACCAACTTTTTCATCAATCTGTGCAATCAGATCTTCAACATTGCCATCGATTTCACGAGCGAAAATATTGACTACAGGACGTCCGCCATAGCTGCAACGGTAGCAAAGTGATTTACCAGCGTTAGGGCCGGTGCAGTCGTTAACTGTGTAAGCACCAGGTCTACCACCAACTTCGATACCAGACTTTAGTTCTGCAGCAGAACTGATAGAACTGGCAGCGACAAACATCATTGCTACTGAGAGTGTAAGCAGTCTTTTCATGTATTTCTCCTTGGTTAACAATACGCGACAAAATATTTCTGCAACTGCAGAAGGGTACGCCATTACACTGACGTATCCACGAATTTTAATGTGAGCCAAAAGGGAGTGCAAACGAGTTGGCACTTTTTTCTTTTCCCTCAAGGTGTCATAAATTAATAAATCCTTAATTAGAAAGTTCAGTCAGACATCAAATGAATGCCCTTGATTCAGGGCCTTTCCCAGATCGCAGGTAGTTTTTTTGATTCTTCACCAAACGTCTGTGAGACAACAAAAC
This sequence comes from Gimesia aquarii, assembly GCF_007748175.1. Classification (NCBI taxonomy): domain Bacteria; kingdom Pseudomonadati; phylum Planctomycetota; class Planctomycetia; order Planctomycetales; family Planctomycetaceae; genus Gimesia; species Gimesia aquarii. The sequence continues at coordinate 4,210,428 of NZ_CP037422.1, read as the reverse complement.
CACTGGCCTGTGATGTATAGAAAATACGTCCGTTCGAAACGACCGCTCCAAGACATTCACGTGAATCAATGGCGGGTCCGGTTGAAACCAGTTTGCCATTGTCTGAAAGATCAATCATATCCATATTCGCACCGAGAACGTAAGGCTCAGAAAGTGTGAAGCGACAGCAGGCGTAGTTATGGCCGATACTGTTGACGACTTTTCCGCTGACTCGATCAAAGACATTTCCTTTGCCTCGTAATGCATTCGAAAAGATGAATTCCTCACCTACGGTCACGACATTGAGTGCCGAAGTCACTGCATCCGATTTCCACACCAGTGATCCGTCTTTTGCATCCAGGCACCATACGAATCGATCCTGTGTGTTTTCATTGGCCCGGTTAAAACCACCGATGTAGATCCGTCCGTCACGCGCACTGAGAGTACACTTTGAAGTGACATAATATTTGTTTGTCAGCCATTCGACTTTACCTGTTTCAGGATCGAGGCAGGCAGTGATTCCATTGTTTTCGACAGGTAATCCGCGCCGCTTGCGTTGACTGGTGGCGTAACCAAAAAACGTGGAGTAATAAAGCTTGCCATCAAGTATCGCGATTCCACAATCATTGCCACCACGACCATATTGGGAAAAGTCTTTTTTCCAGATGACCTCGCCGGTATCTAAATCCCAGGCCCAGACGATGGGATGGTGATCTTTCGGGTAATAGGGATTGTCGTTGGAATAGATCCAGCTCATCACTTCGCGTCCGTCTGGTTGTACTGCTGGCTTGCCTCCGAACGTGAATGCCTTTTCCGTTCCCTGTGTTGCGTATTCGCCGGAGCCGGAAGCGTAGATTGCAATATTGCCATGCACGACCGGTGGAAATTGACGGCTCCAACTGGGGGAACCGGTAAAGGGAGCCTCCCAGAGTAATTTACCGGTTGCTGAGTCCAGGCAGCGCATCCGCGATTTTTTGATACCCGCTTGTGGGATCAGAAGTTTCCCATCAATATAAAGTGGCGAGGTAAATGACAAATAGACGTCTGGCCAATAGCGTCTCCAGAGTAGTCGCCCCGTATCTTGCTCAACAGCAATAATTTGACCTTCAGCCGTATGCGTGTAGAGACGCCCGCCACCACAGACCGGCAGATGTTTAACGGTCCCTTCCAGGCGACGTGCCCAGCGCATGCGGAGTGGAGGTTTCAGACCTTGAGAGTTCGCATTGGTTCCACCGAAGTCGCCATAATTAGTGTACCAGTCGAATTTCGGATCGGTAAGCGGCCCGGTCAGGGGGCTGCGTATTTTCCAGACTTGTAAGTCTCGTGTTGGTAACGCAGCCTTTGGAGAAGAAGTCGTTCCGTCAGCGTTCAAAACATAAAGATAACCATCTTCACAGGGAACATAGATTTTATTTTTCGCGATTGCCACGGGCGCTGTGATGGGAGCATCGAAGGCTGTAGTGAATGTCGTTGCCTCTCCACCCTTCAGAGGGACAACGTATAGTTTTCCATCAAGGCCTCCGTAGACAGTATGGTCGTGCGTTAAAATGGGTGAACAGACAGAAGCTGCCGCACAGAGCACTTCGGTGGTTTCCTCCCCGATGGTATGACGACACAGACCCAATCCTTCTTCAGGGCGAACACGGTAGACATCGTTGCCTCGAATACTAACGGAAGCAAAACTCAAGAGCCCCGGATCTCGAATCGATGTTTGAGTTCCCTTGATATAATCTGCTTTGATTTTTTCACCATCCAACTGCATCACTTCCACGCGGCCTGCGTTGTCGCGGCGATGCCATTGTACGAATACATTACCAGCGTCGTCGGCACTTTGCCCAAAGGTCGCCGGATATTCTGAACCGGCATATTTAGGAACTTCGCCTACTGCTCTTAGGCGTGGTTGTTTGCCAGCGTCCTCAAGAAATACGGTTCTCCCTCCTGCGGGAATGACGATTGTATTTCCAGCAAGGCAAATATCGCGAGAGCACACAAAGTGGTCGCGCCATGTGACTCGATCTTTGCGGTGTGCGAGCCAGTCTGCACCACTCCAGCGGTTTCCATTGAACTGAACGACTTCCTTCACGAAATCCCAGTTCCAGGCAACTTCACCATTGGGTTCGACGGCATAAACTTGTGCTCCCAATGTGGCAAAATAGACCCGATTTGCGTTCACGACGGGAGCAGAAAAAATCGGCTCACGACAATCAATCTCTTTGATGACAGCGCCGTTTTTACAGTTAAGAACGTAATAGTAACCGGCAGTTGTTCCAACGTGTAAATAGTTATCAATAATGGCAGGCGAAGCTATATTATTGCAGTTCCCCAAACCGCCACGCGTGGCAAACTTCCATATAACTTTATGACTCGTTGTATCAATGGCGAAGACAACCCCTGATCCATCAACGACGAAAACCTGGTCCTCACTGACTACAGGAGATGTAAAGATACCGTCTGTGAGTGGAACCGCTGCAGCAAGGGAGAGCGGAGTTTTTAAAGTGACGTCAGCCGCGTTTCCCGATCTTTGACTGCTTCCTTTTAACTGAGTCCAGCTATCATCTGCTTTGGTAATCGTACAGCACCAAAACAGGCTGAACAATATTTGAACCAATAACAAGGTACGGCTGACATTCATCATCAAAACGATCTTTCTCAGCTTACAATCTTGAGGTTAAGCAGGAGGGACTCATCTATCAAACTACTGATTTAAAGTGGTTAACAGTTTGAGGTACTCTGATCTATTCGGAAGGACGCGATGCTGATTCAGTAGAGAACCAACAGTTTGATCATAGTCATGGAAATTTTGGGAAGCTACTATAATTATATGATTTCGAAAAAAACGTCGAATTTTTTTTGTGTGATATCATACAAAAAAACGACTTCCAAAGTGGAAGCCGTTTTAATTTTTTGTGAGCCACAACTGAACTTAGAGCAGCTTTGTGACAGGTTCACCATCGTGGGCAACCTTGAAGGGTCGACCATCGGGTGAGAAAATTTCTTTGTCTAAAGGCAGGTTCAAAGCAGTAGCAATCGTTGCATTGAAGTCGGCTGGTAAGACGCCATCCGCATCAACACTGTGGCCCTCTTCGTCTGATTTTCCATAGAACTGACCACCTTTAATTCCACCTCCCATCAGTGCGGCAGAAAAGACGCCGGGATGGTGGTCTCGGCCTGCGTTCTGGTTAATCACAGGAGTACGACCAAATTCCGTTGTCAGCACCACAAGTGTTTCATTCAGGAGACCCAGGCTAGAGAGATCTTTCAGGAGGTTGCCTAATGCCTTATCCAGAATCCCGGCACGTGTTGGTAAAGTTCGATCATCATAGATATCGCGGTGCATGTCCCAGCCACCGAAAGTGACTTCCACACAACGCACATCATTTTCAACCAGACGTCGCGCCAGCATACAACCCTGGCCGAAGGAATTACGGCCATATTTATCGCGGTCTTCCGGCTTTTCTTCATTCAAGTCGAATGCTTTGAGCTCATCACTGGAAAGTAGTGTAGTGGCCTGGGAATAGAAATCCGTATAAGCCAGAACATCTTTGGTCTTAAATTTATTTTGAAACTTTTTATCAAACTTGTTGATCAAGTTGATTCGTTTTTCAAATGAATTGTCTGACAGATAGGAAGGCGATTTTGTGTTTTCCAGACCTCGATTAGGATCGCCGATTGGCAAGGGACTAAACGAAGGATCCAGGAATCCTGCGCTGGGGTGTCGTGCCGGGGCACTGATCAGAACCGTATCCGGCAGATTTTTGTTGTAACGCCCTTTAAAACGTTGAATCCAGGGACCCATGGAAGGATGCCGTGTAGTGGCGATCTTTTTATAGCTGGTACGCATCATGTATTCGCCGGGACCATGAGCGCCGGTTTCGGTATACATGGAATTGATGACCGCCATCTTATCAAACTCTTCGGCCAGCGTGGGAAGGAACTCACTGATTTGTGCTCCGGGAACACTGGTCTTGATCGCTTTGGTTTCACCTTGATTTTTATGTCCTGGCTTCAGGTCAAACGTATCAAGGTGAGTCATGGCGCCGGCCATATATAAATAGATCAAGCGTTTTGCTTTGCCACCTTTGGATTTTGCTGGAGCCGCTTCTACCAGATTATTGAATACGGGGAGTACGCTGACTCCCAAAGCTGACTTGGCAGCATATTCAATAAACTGTCGCCGCCCCAGTCCATCAAGTTTCGAAAGAAGTTCTTGCATTGCGAATGCCTTTATATTTGAAAATTTTCTTGTGATTGTAGTCTAGCCCAGAGCAAACGCTCTGGACGTCGTCTTATTGACAATTATTGAATGAACAGAAACTCGCGTGTATTCACGAGCGACCAGATGACATTTCCATAACCGGCGGCTCCATTCTTTTCGATTTCGTCCATTGCAATTTTGGATTCTTCTTTATCGGGACGTCGATTTAAAATTGTCATGAAAATGACATCCACTCCCTCTTTGACTGTTTTTTGTTCGATTACGTTATTGTAAATCGTAGATCCTTTCTCAAGCATCATATGAGTTACAGGGCCATTAAACATAAACAGAATTTGAGGTACCGAACCTGAGTCTGAAGAGGCAGAAATCAGTTCACGGTCCGATTGACCAAAGGTCCGTAAAAAGTGACTGGCCGGAACTGGTGAGGGTAACTCGGAAGCCCGTGCCAGCAATTGCCCTTTGTATTTATATTTCTTTTCACGTTTATAACGCTTACGGTCAACTTCCTCGCGTACTTTTTTGTCGGCATCGAGAACTTCCTGAGCTGAAGCATCATTCAAGTTCACAGCGATGATGTCAGATCGAACATCCGAAGGTAATTCTCGATACTCTTCAGGATCAACAACGGCCAACGTTAAGAATGAATCCCAGGCCTGTTCTGCTGTCATACGTCTTAGAATGGGACCGGGGAAATGATACGCTTCACTCAAGGGCGTATCAGTGGTTGTGGCTTGTCTTTGATAGGTCTTCGTGTTGTACAGAATTCGCAGATATTCCTTCATATCGAAATTGAGTCGTTTCATCTCTGATTCAAGATATTTCATCAATTCCGGATTTTCTGCAACGGTATGATCCATCATATCATCCACAGGTTCGATTTGACCGCGACCAAATGCCCGCTTCCACAAGCGGTTGGCGATGGTCAGAGCAAATCGGGGATTATCTTTCGATACCATCCAGCGGGCGAACGCTTTGCGTGGCGCTTCTCCCTTTTTGATATCAGCCGGTTTGCCAAACAAGGTCTTTGGTTCAACGACCGATTTCGGTTTGGCGTCCGTGTAGGCGTAATCATGTGGCAGCCGGATCTTGCGATTGATCTGATCGTTGACAACCATCATGTTAACCCGAATCATACGGTTAAACCGTCCCTGATTACGGCGTCTGTCTTTTTCCTCCTGTCCCAACTCGTTATATTCTTTTCGCAGACGGCGGTTAGGATCACTGCCCGTATAAAATCGTTTGTCTCTTCCATTGGCACGTGTCGAAGAACCAAATGTAAATGCCGCCATTTGATAAAATTCTTTTTGTTTCCAGCGATCAAAGGGATGATCGTGGCATTGCGCACAACCGATGCGTGTACCCAGAAATATTCGGACGGTATTATTCATATTGTCCAGCGGCATACCGGAGTCACGTTGCAGATAACCCGTAGCGGGGTTTTCCCAGATCAAGCCTTCTGCTGTGATCATTTCGCTGACCATATCATCCCACGGTTTGTTTTCCGCCAGAGATTGTTTAATCCATTGTCGATAGGGGCGCCCATCGACATTGTTGTTTAAACGGTCGGTATAACGGAGCACATCAGCCCAATAGTTATAGAAATGACTGGCGTAGCCATCGCTGTTTAGTAAACGGTCAATTAAGTTTTTTCGTTTATCCGGATGACGCGAAGCCAAAAAGTAGCGTGTTTCGCGATAGGTGGGAATCGTGCCGGTGATATCGAGGTAGATGCGACGTAAGAATTGCTCGTCTGTCGACATCGGATTGGGTTTGACTTTATGTTTGAAGTAATTTGATTCAACCAGCTTATCAATCTTTTCTGCTGATTTGATCGCACTGGAAAGTTTCGTCGTGCTGACTGGTTTTGACTTCACCATAAATCGAGGTGGGAGTGGTTCTTCTTTTTTGGGGGCTGGCTTCTTCTTGGCTCCTCGTTTTCGTTGAGCGGCTTCCGAATCATGAAGCCCCGAGAAGATGATGATGCTTAAGGCAACCACACCAAACAAACCGCTGATCTTCCAGCGTCGCGAGAATCCCCTCGCATTTTTGACTTGCTTTCCTGACATGCAATAACTCCCAGAGTTGTTCCTCGATTAATCACACATGACCGAACTCCAGACTATAAAGAGGATTATGGAATGGAGTGTATCACTATTTTATACAAAACCGACCAGCGATGACTAATATAAAGTCGATTAATTTTTTCTTAAGAAAACAGAATATTCGAATACAGGAGAACAAACAGTAACTGGTTCTGCCTGTGAATGTTAAGTCAGTGAATCTACTGGAGTAAAAATGGAAATCTTTTGACATTTACGCAACTCCGAGTCTTTTCGTGATTCTTTTTCAGTGGTGCAAACCACATCTTGACACAATCGTGCCGCTCGGGACACTACGTTTCTGTCTCGCGCGCGCGAGGCCACCTTTTTCTAATACTAATAACTTCTTCAGCTGCGAAAACATTCACCACAAAACCCGCTATGCATTCAAAATTTTGCAAATATCCTCTTAGGTTCAGTTCTCGATGCACACTACTATTTTGATCCAAAATGGTCTCTTTTCTACTAAAACCACGACTTTTGCGTACGCGCAGGTACCATATCTGAGACAAAACTGCGCAAATACTTCGCTTGACCGCTTCACGCAGTTCAGCAAAATCACTCTTAGTCAAAGTAAAACTCGTCGAACAGTCAGACAGATTAAACCAGGTTTCCATTCTCACTTTCTCAGTAGCAAATAGATAACGATGGAAAAGACACTCAAATTGTTACAATACGTCGTCATGTAAATCCATGAATTCCTGCACGCGATACCTGCGTGGGATTTGGTTCTGCCCATTCTACTCGATCTTATGTTGCACGTCTGAGATGAAAATTCAGCACTATTAACCAGAGTAGCATGGTGTCTTTCTGGCACAGAATACGCTGGTATATCGATATGGCTAATTTGGTTCTGATGCGTTGTGAAACGCCTTGCTTGAATCGATCCGAGAGTCTGATACAGTGAAGAGACATTGATTCCAGTCAATGAGAGTGCTCAAACCATTTTCCAATATGACATCGGGGAAGAGAGCAGATGAAACGGTTGATTCAGAGTTTGTTATGGCAGGCCTTTGTTTGGCTTTGTCTTTTCACAGTTTCCGAAATCAGTTTTTTGCAGGCTGCCGAACCAACACAAAGACCGAATATCGTGGTGGTGCTGGTAGATGACCTGCGGTGGGACGAACTGGGTTGTATGGGGCATCCTTTTGTGCGAACGCCTCACATCGACCGCATTGCTCACGAGGGAGCCCGCTTTCGGAATGCCTTTTGTTCCACCCCTCTTTGTTCACCTGTGCGGGCATGCTTACTCACCGGGCTTTATACACACAATCATGGAATTCTGGATAACATTAATCGAAGTAAACACAGTCATACATTAAAAACATTTCCGCAAGCACTACAAAAAGCAGGCTACAATACAGCCTATGTCGGTAAATGGCACATGGGCAACGATGACACCGCCCGTCCCGGTTTTGATTATTGGGTGAGTATGAAGGGGCAGGGAACATCGTTCAATCCGGTGTTAAATGAGAATGGCAAACGTGTACCACACAGCGGACATACGACGGATGTCCTGAATCAGAAAGTCAATGAATTCGTGCAGCAGAAAAGAGACAAACCGTTTTGTATTTACATTGCTCATAAGGCGTTACATCCGGAACTAACACAACGCGATGACGGCAGTATTACCGATCCCTCTGCGGCGAAATTTATGCCGGCAAAACGACATGAGAACTTATACGCGAATGATGCGATACCAAGACGTTTAAACGTGGTTGATAACTTAAAAGGCAAACGCGCTTTATTACGAGCCGTTCCAGGATTACCTCCTTTAAGTCGAGAAACGGGAACCAGCGATGAGGTCATCCGTGATCGGCTGCGTATGTTGGCGGGCATCGATGAAGGGGTGGGGCAGCTCTGTGCACTGTTGGACAAACAGGGGCAGCTCGATCAGACGGTCTTTGTTTTCACGAGTGATCATGGTTACTGGTATGGAGAGCACGGTTTGAGTGTGGAACGACGGCTCCCTTATGAAGAAGGAATTCGCGTTCCGCTGTTAGTTCGTTATCCCCCTTTGATCAAAGCAGGTACGCTGGTTGATCAGTTTGCTGTCAGCGTAGATCTGGCCCCGACGATACTGGACCTGGCACATGTGAAAGCGGAACAGAAGTACGATGGAACAACTCTGGTTCCTTTACTCAAAGGGGAACAACCCGATGATTGGCGTGATTCGTTCCTGATTGAATATAACAGCGATACTGTTTTTCCTCGTCTTGTCAAAATGGGATATAAAGCAGTTCGAACCCCGCGTTGGAAGTACATCCAGTTTAATGAGCTGGAAGGTATGAACGAACTCTATGACGTTCAGAATGATCCCTATGAAATGGAAAACCTGATTGATCAGCCAGAGTCTCAGCCAACCATTAAAACCTTACAGGCTGAATTAAAACGATTAATGAAATAAGCTTTATCGTTCACAAGTTTTCTGAGCCAGATTTGGTACCAGCCTGTCCACTGAATTTTGAATTTTGAAACAACTTCTAGTGAACTGACAGGTGTCGAACATATCCATTTTGATGAATTTGATAAATTTTCTGTCGAATTTCTGTGGATCAGTTTGACGGGTTCTCGTTTTTCAAATTAGAGACTCTATCTAAAAGGAATACTCGCTGTCTTGAGTAGTCCGGTTGATCAACCTTTTGTAGGGCGGGCCTTCGTCTATACAAAAAATCAACCACGCGTCTGGTGGCTTCCGTCGATCAGTTCGAGAGAACTGCGCGCATGCCACTGCACGCATCAGGAGAACTCGAAATGTTATTAAGAAAACCCAATCGTCAACGTAAGGCCACCCGTAAATCATATCATATTTCAGCTGCTGAATACCTTGAAGATCGTCAACTGCTCTCTGCGGTGAATTCCATCTCGACCGACATTATCGATTCGAACACGGAGTCAAACACCGTTACCGAATACGCCTCGATTGATGGGACCGGCAATAATATCAACAACCCGGAACTCGGCAGTACCGACACAGAACTTCTGCGTCTGGCCAACGCGGACTATGGTGACGGCCTGTCGACTCCTGCGGGGGAAGATCGTCCAAGTGCTCGTGAAATCAGCAATGTCATCGCTGCCGCAGACTCTTCTGAAACCAACGATCGCTATCTGACAGACATCTTCTGGTTATGGGGACAGTTCCTCGATCACGATATCACCCTGACCGAAGCCGCTCATGATGCAGACGGAAATCCGCTGGAATCATTCCCGATCGAAGTACCGACCGGTGACGTATTTTTCGATCCAACAGGCACTGGGGATGCTGTTATTAATCTGAATCGATCAATATTCGAAGAGGATGAGAACGGTGTTCGACAGCAGATCAATCAGATTACGGCGTTTATTGATGGTTCTGTGGTCTATGGTTCGGATGAAGAGTTGGCCGCCCAGTTGAGAACCTTTGAAGGTGGTCTGCTGGCAACCAGTGACGGTGACTTGTTGCCATACGGAGAAAACGGATTCTTTTTGGCGGGTGATATTCGAGCCAACGAGAACGTCGCATTGACTGCGATGCACACCATCTGGGTGCGCGAGCACAATCGGATTGCGACAGAGTTGGCAACTGAAAACCCGGACCTGACCGATGAAGAACTGTATCAACAGGCACGGCAGATCGTTGCTGCCCAGTTACAGGCAATCACGTTCAATGAATTCCTCCCGGCTTTGTTCGGCACCGGTGCTGTCAGCGAATACGATGGGTATGATTCCACGGTCGACCCCAGTATTGCCAACGAATTTTCAAATGCCGCCTATCGCTTCGGGCACTCCATGCTCTCGTCCGAACTGCTGCGGCTTGACGAGAACGGGAACGTCGCCGATGAAGGCAATATTGCGTTGTTGGACGCGTTCTTCAACCCGAGCGAACTGGAAGACCATGGGATTGATTCTCTGTTGCGCGGGGTATCCGTGAATTTGGCGCAGGAACTCGATAACGAAGTCGTTGATGACGTTCGCAACTTCCTGTTTGGTCCTCCAGGAGCCGGGGGTTTCGATCTGGCGTCATTAAATATTCAGCGTGGCCGCGACCATGGACTGTCAGACTATAACTCAACAAGGGTTGCCCTGGGACTGGAAGCCGTGGAAAACTTCTCCGACATCTCATCCGATCCGGAAGTCGCTGCCAAACTGGAAGCGCTGTACGGCACAGTCGATAACATCGACTTGTGGGTTGGTGGTCTGGCCGAAGATCATCTGCCGGGATCGAGTATGGGGGAGACGTTCACGGCTATCATCATCGATCAGTTCGAACGACTGCGTGATGGAGATCGCTTCTGGTATGAGAACGTGTTCTCCGGTGATGCACTCAAGGAAATCAACGGCACGACGCTGGCCGATGTGATTGAACGCAATTCGGATATTTCGGGATTGCAGGAAAACGTGTTCTTTGCACCCACTGTCATGCAGGTTGACCTGGCAGAAACCAGAACAACCGATGCCACCATTCGCGCGAAAGATGGAAATCTGGAAGTGGTCGATAACAAGACGCGGCGAGTGATTAGCAGTCAATCGCTTGATAGTGTTGACCGTTTGATGATCACGAGTAGCGACGGCAGGTCACAGCACATCACCGTTGTAGGGATCACCACGGCAGAACTCCCCGGTGGTCTGATTGTGGAAGCGGGAGATGGCCGTTCTGACACATTGATCGTCAAAGGTACGGATCAAACCGATTCGATCATCGTGAACGATGATTTCGTTGATGTCAACGGCCTGCAACTGGATTTCACCGGCTTGGAGCGCATTGTGGTTCGGGGCTTCGACGGTGATGACACCATTGAAGTCGCTGACGGAGTGGAGATCGATGTCGATGTGCGTGACGCCGACGATCGTGATCATCGGCATGATGGACGTCACAGGAGAAAGCACGCGGATCGTCGAGACGATGACCGTCGGTCGAATCGGCATGAACGTGACGTTAATCACGGAATGCTGGATCAGGTCTTTGCTTCCAATGACCTTGATCCCATTTTAGATTTCAATCACAGAAAACGCCGTCGATAGTGACTGGCTGATTACTTTTTGCAAATCACACAAGCAGGCTAGCTTTTCCCCGCTTAACCGGGTCCAGAACTTGACAGATCAGGGTTCTGGACCTGGGAAGGAGGAGCCGATTCGACCTACCAAACACCACCCAGCCTAGAAGCTCATTTTCAGTCTTCCGCCCGACTTTTGAAGAGCACCTGCAGCTACACTACATGCATAAATTCATGGGATTTACGCTAAAAGATCCTTTCTATTCCTTGTACCCACCCATTATAATATTTGAACATAGTTAAGAAATAGCCCTGCCATCCTATTCACGCCACTGGTTTTCACAACAGGATTGATTTAATGCGTTCGCTTTTTGCACTGAGATATTTACGGCCTGTGAGCATCCTTTCCATTGGCCTGCCTGTTTTGATTTTGGGACTGACAGTCAGTGTAAGATCAGCTGACAAGTCGGAATCGAAACCCAAAGTCGATTATTCCGCGGAGATGCCTCGTATTCTTCCACGAACTCCGGAAGAGTCTTTGAAGTCATTCAAAATTCATGATGATTTCCAGATTGAGCTTGTTGCCGCAGAGCCTTTGCTCCGAGATCCGGTTGCCATGTGTTTTGACGCTCGTGGTCGTGCTTATGTTGTTGAGATGCCCGAATACAACGACGCAAAAAAAGAAGGCTACAGCTCAGTCAAGTTGCTGGAAGATACAGACGGCGATGGAAAGTTTGACAAGAGCTTCCCTTTTTTAAGCGATCTCACTCTGCCCACTGCGGTATTCAGTTACAAAGGCGGCGTTTTTGTGGGCGCTCCACCCCACTTGTATTATTGTAAAGACACGACTGGTGATGGGATTGCCGACGTCAAAGAAATTGTGATGACCGGCTTTGGCCGTGATCGTGGTGATGAAGGGATGATCAATTCGTTTCGTTGGGGATTGGATAACAAAATCCATTTTTCGACAGGCATCGATGGCGGGATGGTCACAGTCACTGCGGATAAACAAAAGCGAAAGTATAACACTAAAGGTCGTAACGTCATTTTCGATCCGGAGACACGCACTATCGAATTAACGACCGGTGGTGGCCAACACGGGATGAGCCTGGGGAACTGGAATCGGGTTTTTGTGTGCGCGAACAGTGTTCCGATGCAGGTGCTGATGTATGACGATCGGTATATTGCCCGCAATCCGTATCTCGCGCCACCAGCGGCACCGGTTTCCATTGCTCCGGGCGGCAAATACACAAAGCTAATGCGAATCAGTCAGGTCGAACCGTGGCGTATCTTAAGGACTCGCATTCGTTCACAAAGTAAAAAAGGAAACGCTGAAGGAGGCAAACCTTCTGGTTTCTTTACCGCGGCTACTGGTATCACGATCTTTCGTGGTGGGGCATGGCCCGCTGAATATCAGGGGAATATTTTTGTCGGCGAACCAGCCAACAATCTGGTATATCGCGCCGCGCCGAAACCCAATGGTTTGTCATTGATCGCGCCCCGTGCCGATCAGGATAAGGAATTCCTGGCTTCGAGTGATGTCTGGTTTCGTCCGGTTCAATTCGAAAACGGTCCCGATGGGGCATTGTATGTATTGGACATGTATCGAGAGCTTATCGAAGGCGCTCCCTTTATTCCGGAAGAGGTAATCAAACACCTAGATCCGGTGGGAGGACAAGATAAAGGACGCATCTATCGAATTGTCCCCAAAGGATTTCAACAGCCAGCGCTTCCTCAATATGGGAAGCTCTCATCACGAGAACTGGTTGCTTTATTGGAAAGTGACAACGGCTGGACCCGCGATACAGCGCAGCGATTATTATTTGAACGGCAGGACACTTCTGTCAGTGGAAGTTTAAAGCATCTGGCGACCACATCAACGAAACCAATTACCCGTGCCACTGCACTCTGGTCGTTGGACGGTTTGAAGTCATTAGACGAAACAACATTACTCAAAGGGCTACAGGACCAAGACGCTCAAGTCCGTATCCAGGCTTTAAGGATCGCTGAGCACTTTGCGAAATCGCCGAACATTCAAGAGCAGATGGTTGCGCTGGCCAATGACAGTTCCCTGGACGTCCAGTACCAGGCCGCTTTTTCGTTGGGGGCCTTTGATTCCGTTCCACGGAATCAGGGACTGGTTAAGATTCTGAAACAGAACACTTCCAATAAATGGATCCGCATGGCGGTTCAAAGTTCGCTCAACCAGGGAGCAGCAGAGGTCTTTTCGACGTTGGTAAAGACTCCCGGATTTCTCAAAGAAAAGCACAGTCAGGATTTTCTGGTTGCCTTAGCGGTACAAATCGGAGCACAAAAGAATGCCGCGGATGTGAAGTTGTTTTTGACATCATTGGAGGCCATGCCATCCGCAGATCAGAAATTGACTGAGATTTTTTTCAGAAGGTTGCTCTCGCGTGCATCAGGTTCCACAAAGAAGGTGATAGCCGACTCAACCAGTAAGCACACAGCACAATTACTGAAAGGGATGATGCAGACTGCGATTCAGCAGGCTTTGAATTCCAAATTACCTGTCAAGGCACGCGTGGATGCGATTGATACTTTGAGTATTGGAAAATTTGATGAAACAAAAGACGTATTTGAAGAGTTGTTATCAGTACAACAGCCGCTTCAGGTACGTCAGGCTGCGATTACAAAATTGGGGCTGGTCAATGATGATCGCGTTGCCGGTTTACTTATCGATGCCTGGACGAGTCTCAGTCCACAATTGCGCATGAGTGCCGTCGAGACGTTATTCTCAAGGAAGGCCTGGTTGATGACTTTGCTGGGTTCAATCCAGGACGGCGAGATCAATCCGGGAGATATCAGCCCGGAGCGTGTGGCACTGTTGAAGAAAAATCAGGATGGAAAAATCAAGAAGCTGGCTGAGTCGCTGTTTCATAGTCAACGACTGACGGGCCGATCTGATGTGATTAAAGAGTATCAGGCCGCCCTGAAGTTGAAGGGAGATCCAGCGAATGGTAAGAAAGTCTTCAAGAAATCCTGTGCCGCCTGTCATCGTCTGGAGAATGTAGGAGTGCAACTGGGGGCTGACTTGAAAGCCATTAAGGATCGAGGCACAGAGGCAGTGTTGTTAAATATTCTCGATCCGAACCGAGAGGTCAAACCTCAATATGTGACCTATTTGATCGTGACAACTCAGGGGAGAACGATTACCGGGCTAATCAAATCGGAAAATGCGAACAGTATTACGATTGCGCGTGCCGATGGAACCAGCGATACGGTTTTGCGGATTGACATTGATGAACTGATCAGCTCGCGGCTTTCCTTTATGCCCGAAGGTTTAGAGAAACAGATCAATAAACAGCAAATGGCTGATTTATTGGCCTATCTCAATGCGGCAAAGTAAAAGAATGCATATTTAGCAGCAAATTTGATCTGAGGAATACAATCAAAGTACGAATTCCGGTTTCATCCTGGCCGCTTTGGAACTTTGACCAATCGGGATCGAAACTCGCTGGGAGAAAGACCGAAACGACGACGAAAGTGAGTCGCGAACCGTGATGGGTCGGCATAACCTACACGCGCACCAATTTCTCGAATTGATCGATTCGAATGTTGTAGCAGGCTGGCTCCTTTTTGCATACGGAGTTCGATCAGGTAGTCACTGAAACTCAATTCGAGTTCTTCACGGAACAATCGTGCCAGATGCCCAGGGCTGCAACCTGCAATTTCATGAGACAATTCAGGTAACCGGATCGGTTCGTGAAAATGAAAGGCAAGATAAGCACACGCTCTGGACAGAGAGTCGCGTGGAAGTGATTGATCTTCCGTGGCGTCAGCTAACCGAAACCAGACAGCATCCAAATGGGTCAGCGCTTCGTCCTCTGCTTCCTCCGATTTTCCCGACGCGATGTTATCCACCAGGGGACGGTGTGATTCAAACAATACCGAGAGGTCGGGCCAGCATTGTTGAAGTGTTTTGATGCGAAATGAATTTTGTGCATTGAAAACAGAACTTCATGCCTGCTTCAACCCGGGTACATCCGCCAGATTAACAATTGTTTGATGCAGCTTTTGGTCTTCCAGCGCAAAGCGGCGATAGTTGCCACTTTCGGCTGCTTGTCGCAATTTCTGAAAACAGTTGAGTAGTCGTTGTGGGTCGATGCCTTCCATTACTTTATCAGCGGCATGTCTTGCTGCAAAACCTTCCAGCTTTGCTCGAAGATCAGTCACTGATTTCATGGGGGTCTTGTTCATAAAATGAATTTCTTAAGATTAGACTATGTGAATTCGCGCGCAAGACTGTGTCAATACAACATTGTACCCATGCAATACGGCTCATAGAATGAAAAACAGAGAGTCCGCGATGGTTTTAATGATTATCTATTGCAATTCCATTTATAAAGGCGCTCAATAATGAATATCAGGAAACGCTATGGATTCACGCTGATCGAACTTCTGGTAGTGATTGCGATCATTGCGATTTTAATTGCCTTGTTACTGCCTGCAGTGCAACAGGCCCGTGAGGCTGCCCGTCGATCAGATTGCAAGAACCGCATGAAACAAATCGGGTTGGCTCTACACAATTATCATGAAACTCACAGAGTATTCCCTTCGGGATCGATCGTAACCAGTACTGCTTGTCCGTTGCCAGGCTCAGCGAGACGTGGCGCCACCTGGACTGTGATGATTCTTCCATTCCTGGATGATGTTCCCCGCTACAACAGTTTTAATTTCGAAGGCACTTTTGCTGGCATTGCGAATGAGACTTCTAATACGAACGAACCACAGCAAATTCGTCCGAATTCGAAATATCAATGTCCGTCCGATCCTAATGCTGCTTCGGCAGAACCAAATTCCAACTATCGGGGTGTGCAAGGGGGAGGCAGTGAAGCGAGAGCTTCATGCACAGGGGGTTCTGCGAGTAATCGGCGATTGTTTTTTAAAAATGGCATCCTGTTTCTGAATTCCAGTATAAAAATGAGGGATGTTATTGATGGAACTTCAAACACATTCCTGGTTGGTGAATCCCGCTGGTGGTTTGCGGTCGGGCAGAATTCTCCCTACGGCACTTATTTTACCTGGGCCTCCAGCACGCGGAACGCGAGCAACTCAAGCCATGTGAATGTTGTCGCTGCTGCCGTTGATCCTATCAATACACCACTTGTTGATTACTTTCCCAGTGATGGTCCCTACACAAATCATCCGGCTGGTATCGGAGCTGTTGTTGGGACTCATACCCGTTGTTTTGGCAGTTGGCATGTAGGCGGAGCACACTTTGCGATGGCCGATGGTTCTATTCAATTCATCAGTGAAAACATTGATCTGGCCCTGTATCGACAATTGGCGCAACGCCAGGATGGTCTCCCTCTGGGAGGCTTGCAATGAAACAGTTCAGTCAGCGAATGGTGTCAGGAGTTTTGTGGCTGACATCTATTTTTGTATTGGTTCAAAGTAGTTGTCATTCAAACTCTGAGGGGGCGAACCGTTATGAACTCAAAGGCAAAGCTGTTTTTGGTGAAAAACGAATTCCCTTTGGTCGGATCTTACTTCAACCTGATACAGAGCAGGGAAATCAGGGGCCAGCTGGAGTCGCTGACATTCGGGAAGGAACATTTCAGACACGCAAGAATAAAGGGCATGTAGGCGGTCCGCATTTAGTGACGATTATAGCCACGGATGGAACGCGGCCGAGTTCACCGGATGTCGATAACTCACTTTTTCCTCCTTTTGTGATGAGTGTTGATTTGCCCAAAGAGAATGCCACGCATGATTTTTTAGTACCTGATAAAGCCGGGTTGAAGGGAGTTCCTTGAGCATAAGACAATGTCTCGTTTTTGACTTTTTTTGGTCGCTGATGATTTTATTACGTTATTTTTTACTTGAAGAAAGAGATTGAATGTACGAACAACTTGTCGGAATTATCCCTCCGATGGTCACTTCCTTTGGTGCTAATGGTTCGATTGATGAAGAGGCATTGCGCGCAGATGCACGGTATCTGATTGAGACAGCAAAAATACATGGCTTGGCTGTTTGTGGCAGCACAGGAGAAGGGCATACGTTGTCAATCGATGAAACGCGATTGATCACGGCTGTGGTAACAGAAACAGCGGCAAAGCGCGTTCCGGTGATCACAGGAATCATTGCGAATAGTACAGCCGAAGTGATTGAACGAGGTCGCGCAGTCAGGGATTTGGGGGTTGCGGCACTGCAAGTCACTCCCGTGCATTATGTATTTCGACCAGACGACGATGCGATGGTGCGACATTTTGCAGAAATCGCTGCCGCTACCGAGCTTCCTGTCATCATTTACAACGTGGTGCCTTGGACTTACCTTTCACCAGAGTTGCTTACCAGGATCATTACTGAAGTAGAAGGAGTGATAGGAGTGAAGCAAAGCGCGGGAGATCTGAAATTATTGGCAGATCTCTTAATTATGACAGGAAGTCGGGCACGGATCATGACTGCGGTGGACGCGTTGCTTTACCCCTCTTTTGCACTGGGGGCAGTGGGATCAATTGCGGCGATTCTCACTGCGGCTCCCACATTGTGTGTTGAGTTATGGGAAGCAGTCCAGGCCGGTAATCATAAGAAAGGGCTTGAACTGCATGAAAAATTGCTGCCTGTCTGGAACGCGATTTTCGCAGACAATCTTCCCGCAAATACGCGTTATTGTATGGAACTGCAGGGAAGAGCTGGTGGAATTCCGCGTCCCCCGATGCCAGCAACTTCTGAAGAGCAAAAGGGACCGATTCGTGAAGCTTTGCGAAATGCAGGGCTCATATAATCTGTAATTAAATATACTTCTAATCAAATAGGCGCTCAAGGATATTTTCATGAAACGTTATCTGGCTATATTAATCTCGCTATTCATTTCACTGACTGTTGTCGTAGCTGGAGAGCCGTTGCAAAAAACGACTACCCTCTGGACAGGACCACCTATCCCTCAGGATGTCAAACAGATTCCTTTCGTTCCCGGTGTGACACATCAAACAATCCATCGTGCACAAAAAGAAGGATATAAATTTCTTCACGGAGCTGCCATTATTGAGCACAAAGGCGTGCTCTATGCCAATTGGGCTAATAGTCCAACTAACGAGAATGGTCCTCATGAAACATTACAAGGGAGACGCTCCAAAGATGGAGGTAAGAGTTGGTCCGAGCTGGAAGTGATTGGTCCGGGATTTGAGGGGCCTGATCGTCACAGCCATGGTGTTCTTTTTGTGCATGACGGGAAGTTATGGACGATCTGCAGTCGTTTTGGAGTGGGAAAGAAGGCAAGGAAGTTCAACGGGTTGCAGGCGGAAGCGTTCGTTTTGAATGAAGAGACAGACTGCTGGGAATCGCAGGGAATCGTTATGAACAACTGCTGGCCGTATGACGAACCCGTGCGCATGAAAAACGGCAGCCTGATTACCGGTGGTCAGGATAAAGATGGATTCCCTGTTGTCGCCATTAGCCATGGTAAGGATCTTACGAAATGGGATACAGTAGCGATTCCTTATCCACCGGAGCTTGCTCCCAGCTTTGCCGAGACGACAGTCTGGGCGGAAGGAAATATCGTGCGTGCGATCATTCGGGGGGGAGGTGGCGTGGCCTGGATTTCCCATAGTGATGATTATGGCCGGACCTGGTCGAAGGCGCAAAAGAGTAATTTACCGATGCCTCGGGCCAAGGCGTATCTTGGCAAGTTGAGTACGGGGCAACAATACCTGGTTTCAAATCTGAAGAATCGGGACACGCTTGTGATTTCTGTCAGCAAACCTGGTGAAACGACATTGAGTCGTATGTGGAGAATTCGAGATGGAAAATCCAAACCCCCTCGCTTTCCCGGAGCGGCGAAAGGAAAACAATGGTCTTATCCTTATGCCTTCGAGCATGATAAAAAACTCTACGTCGTTTATTCCATCGGTAAGGAAGACTGTGGATTATCGATTCTGCCTGTCGAATCGCTTCAATTTGATGCTTCCACTGAATCGTCATAAGCAGATTCGATATGAAACGTCGTGGAGAATTTGAAAAATAGTGATGAATTCGATGTTGGTAGTGACTGAGGATAAGACGATTCATGACGCGATTTTGGTGCAGCGTTTCAAAAATTCCCTTCACGTTCTGGGTCTTAGTGTTTGCAATCTGTGGCTATCTCTTTCCGTGGCTGTTTACCTGGAATTGGGAGGGATGGGAACTTCGAGAGGCCATTTCGCCACTCGTGCAAGTCATCATGTTTGGAATGGGTGTTACGATGACATTTGCTGACTTTAGCCGTGTTTTGAAGATGCCACGTGCGGTACTCATTGGAATTGTTTGTCAGTATTCGATCATGCCTTTTCTTGCCTGGTGGTTTGCCTCGATGTTTCAACTGGAAACGGAAGTGGCCGCTGGTTTGATTTTGATCGGTTCATGTCCGGGTGGAGTTTCTTCAAACGTCATTGCTTATATTGCGCGAGCCAATGTTCCTCTTTCCGTGACCATGACGGCCTCTTCAACGTTGCTGTCACCATTTGTGACTCCACTTGTCATGAAATTTTGGGCAGATCAATATGTCTCGATTGAGTTTCTACCCATGATGCGCTCAATCTTTTTGATGATTCTGGTTCCGGTGTTGCTCGGTTTATTGGCGAATCGTTATGCCCATCAGATTGTCGAAAAAATCATCGGAATTCTGCCCGTGATCGCCATGTTTGCTATCTGTGTGATTATTGCCATCACAATTGCCCTGGCAAAAAACGAACTGGCAACGGTAGGACTGGCACTTTTGGGTGCTGCGGTTTGCCAAAACGCGACTGGATATGTGCTTGGTTATGGAGTCGCCCGTTGTCTAAAGCTGAACCAACGTGATTGCCGCACTGTTGCTTTAGAGGTGGGAATCCAGAATGGAGGAATGGCAACGGGGTTAGCGATCCATGTTCTCAAGAGCCCGGTGATCGCCTTGGGATCAGCCGTATTTGGCCCGTGGAGCGCGATTTCCAGTTCCGTGCTTGCCTCTTATTGGAAACGTTCGAGCTCTGCAGAACTGAAAAGTGAGTCATAGAAATAGCGTTGACTTAACGAATTTTTGTTTGATCTTTTTTCGTTTTTCAATGTGACACCCATTTCAGTGAATTTTCTAAAAATGCTGGTTGTCAAAGGTGCTCGCCATTCTATCGTATGGGTGTGAAGGGAAGCACAGTGGCCACTTCAGTTGCAGATAAATTCAAAATTACCGGGCAAATAATCCACGACCACCTAAGGAGTTAGATTGATGAAACATCTCGTAAAACAGGCATCAGCCTGGGCAGCTTTAGTTGCTGTTTTATTTATAGCCACTTTTACACAGGCTGCTGAAAAGAAAGATATCGTAGATACTGCGGTTGGCGCTGGTTCGTTCAAAACGCTTGCCGCTGCTCTTGGAGCAGCAGATCTTGTCAATGCCTTGAAAGGCGAAGGGCCGTTCACTGTTTTCGCACCGACTGATGCCGCCTTTAAAAAGTTGCCGGCAGGCACGGTAGAGATGCTGCTTAAGCCTGAAAACAAAGACAAATTGATTGCAGTCTTGACCTATCATGTCGTTCCTGGAAAGGTGGCAGCGAAAGACGTCGTGAAGTTAAAAGGAGCCAAGACACTCAACGGACAACGTGTTGACATCATGACAAAGGGGGACAAAGTAAAAGTCGATGGTGCCACAGTCGAAACCGTCGATATCAATTGTTCCAATGGGATCATTCACGTCATTGACAGTGTTATTCTTCCGACTGACAAGAATATTGTAGTCACAGCTGCTGAAGCCGGCAAATTCAAAACATTGATCGCTGCAGCCAAAGCAGCCGGTCTGGCAGAAGTCTTATCGGGCAAGGGTCCCTTGACTGTGTTTGCTCCCACTGATGAAGCCTTTGCGAAACTTCCCGAAGGTACCGTGGCTTCGCTTCTGAAACCTGAAAACAAACAGAAGCTGGCAGATATCCTAAAGTATCATGTCGTACCGGGTCGTGTTTATTCTGAAGATGCCTTGGCAGCGAAGAAAGCGAAAACTCTTCAGGGTAACAATATCAACATCGGTGTCGCAGATGGAACTGCGAAAGTGAATAACGCCAAGCTGCTGGCAACTGATATTGACGCTTCCAACGGTGTGATTCATGTGATTGACTCAGTAATCATGCCTTCTGATGCGAAAAAATTCAGTGCGACTGAAGCACGCGAGAAAATCAAGCACGCTGTGGCACAAGGCGCAAGGTTGTATAACTCAGGTCATCATGATGCTTCTGCAAAATTATACAAGAAAACAATGCATGAAGTATTGAAGGGTGTTGATCAAATGCCAGAAGAGATTCGTACCAGAATGAAACACGCTCTGAGTAACTCTTCGCAAATGCATTGTCCAACACAACAGGCTTGGACGTTGCGACACGCCTTAGATCATGCTTATACACGCATGTCTGCTCTGTAAAGATTGAATCTGTTTTTCTGAGATTCGGCTTCCGCAATCATGTATCAATATATGGTTGCGGAAGTTTTTTATTGATTGAAAGAGACAAAGTATGTTTCGAATTAATCAATATTGGCAATCAGTACTTGTACGGCTGCGTCCAGTTTTCTTGAGCGAAACATTGCAACGATAGCCACGTGTTCATAATAGATTCTCATGGGGTCGCCCGGTTTTTGGAAGCCTTCGAGGAAATGGCGTCTTAAGCGTGAAACTAACGTAATCCAGATCGTCATCAATCCTTGTTCTGGTGATTTGGCGACGATGGATTGATGAAACTTGATGTCCAGTTCAGCAATTTGGGAATAGTCACCCTTTTCGCAGGCGGTTTTCATATCGTTCAAAATCGAATCCCATTCCTCGAAATCAGCTTCGTTTAGATCGGCAAAGATGGATTTCAACGCAAACGATTCGACCGTTTGTCGTAACGGAATGATCAACTCTTGCATGGAATCAGATAAAGAGGGTGCCACACGCATCCCACAGTTGGGTTTTGATTCCACCATTCCTTCATGCGAGAGCTGTTTTAATGCTTCTCGAATCGGAGCACGACTGACATGGAACCGCTCTGCCAGACTGACTTCCCGTAAGGGGGTTCCTTCTTCGATTTGCCCTGTGATGATTTCCAGGCGCAGTTGTTCAACAATCTGTTCGCTCTGGTTTTGGCTTACTTCGGTTTCGCTCATGAGGTTACTGCTTGATCGTTTTTATTTCGGGGACAGCGTGAAGCTGATGGTGTCCTTAAATTTTGATTATTGTACACAATTGTGCGGGGGGTAAGCCAGTGAAAATCTTTCATGTATAATATGGGGATAAATGATTTAATTCATTTTATGATTAAAAATTGATTTGAATAGAGAATAGAGTGTCTGATTAGAAATGGCGTTTAATTCTGGTGTTTAGTTATATTGTATACAATATAGGTCGTGTTTTGTTGACAGGAGTGGATCATTCTGACAGACTGAAATCATACTCATTCAAGTGGGGGTTTATGAGTTGACTAAGATGAGAGTCTGTTTTTACTAGCATCATTTGCGGAGACTTCAAGATGGTATTTTCGTGGTTCAAACAGCGTAAGATATCTTCGAATGGCCATTTCTGTGCTAACCTTTGGCAGTTAACTTTACTCAGTTGTTTCCTGCTGGTTTTGTTTGATAGCTTAGTTAATTCGTTAATTGCTGCCGAGCAGAAAACAGATGCGGGAAATCGACTGGTTTATCTGGACCAGGATGATCCCTATTACGTTTCGAAAAATTTCCCCAAGCTCACGACGCCTCAGTGGTATGGAGACAAGCAGGTCAAAGCCGTCTGTGTCTTAGCCATTGATGATATGCGGGATATCAAAAAGTATGAAACGTATCTGCGTCCGATTCTGGAGCGGTTGAAAGAGATTGATGGTCGCGCAGGTGTCAGTATTATGACCTGCCGTGTGGATCCTGAAGATCCGCATCTGCAAAAATGGATCAATGAAGGGGTGAGCATTGAAGTTCACACTTATGATCATCCCTGTCCTTTATTAAAGGATCGAGACTTCAAAAAAGCCAAAGGAACCGTTGAACGCTGTGTGGATTTATTGAGTCAGATTCCCAACAGCCAACCGGTTGCCTATCGCATGCCTTGCTGCGATTCCTTAAATACAGTGAGTCCTCGTTTTTTTACCGAAATTTTTAACCGACGGTCGCCCGAAGGAAACTATTTACAAATTGATACGTCCGTGTTTCATGTCTTCACGGCCAATGATCCCGAATTACCCAAAAAATTCGTCATTGATCCTGATGGGCAGGGCAAAATCGAAAAGTATGTTCCCACGGATCGCGGCTTTGTGAATACGATTTTTGATTACCCCTATCCGTATCCGATCTCACGTCTGTGTTGGGAGTTTTCCTGTGTAACTCCCAGTGACTGGTCAGCTCAGCATCGACAAAAACCAATGAACCCTCTGACCGTGCAGGATTGGACCGCTGTCATGGATGCCACGGTTTTGAAACAGGGGACGTTTAATCTCGTATTTCATCCCCATGGTTGGATCAGCAATGAGCAGGTCATAAAGCTGATTGATCATGCCGTTGAAAAACATGGCTCCGCTGTCAAATTTCTCTCGTTTCAAGATGTTCTCAAACGTATGAATCAACATCTTCTGGCGGGGCAACCTCTCAGAAATGAAAAGGGAGCCGATAACGGAGTGAGATTGCTCGATTTGAACGATGATGGATTTATGGATGTGGTCATTGGAAACGATAAAGTCCAAAAAACCAGAATTTGGAATCCGAAACAGCAAACATGGAACGAAACGAGTTTTCCGACACAGCTGGTTTCTAAGACAGATTCGAAGGGGAATCAGGCAACACGCAGTCGGTTTGGCGTGTTAAATGATCAAGTTGTTTTAATGACTCTGACACCTGATGAAATGTCAGCCTGGCGATTTGATAATCAAGCATGGGGGGAAGACAAAAGATTGCTGGCAGGATTGTCCACGGAGCAGGGAAGTCTATTGATTCTAAATCAGGCGGGCGTGGATCAAGGAGTTCGATTTCGCGATTTCAATCATGATGGCCAATGTGAGCTGATCGTTTCCAGTCCTTCACAACAAGCCATTTATAACTGGTCTCAAGCTGATTCTCGCTGGAGACGATTGCCCTGGTCACTTCCTCAAGGTGAGTCCATTGTCGATGCACAGGGGCGAGATGCAGGCATGCGTTTCGTAGACGTGGATGAGGATGGTTATGACGATGTCCTTTTTTCAAATGAGAAACGATATTCTTTGCATCTCTTTTCTGCTTTAGACAAGGGGTTGAAAAAAGTCTTTCAAAAGCAGCGCGAGGCTGACGACGACATGCCTATGATTTCGCGCAACGGGACGAATAACGGCGCCTGGTTTCATTCGCGGCATTTATGGGTTCAAAACGAAGATACCGACAAATTGAAAAATCTGGTCGATGGCAAGTCATTCGATGAATTACTGGAAGCGGCGGGTCCTCAACCGAAGTCGCCCGATGCCGCTTTAAAAACAATCAAAGTCAAACCCGGATTTCGAGTAGAGCTTGTGGCCGCAGAACCACTGTTAAAAGATCCCGTGGCCTTTGACTGGGGACCGGACGGGAAGCTCTGGGTAGCCGAGATGGCTGATTATCCATTGGGCATCGATGAAAAGGGAACCTTCGGTGGGCGTGTGCGTTATCTGGAAGATTTAAACGGCGATGGAACCTATGAGAAATCAACCCTGTTTCTGGAAGGTCTGGGCTTTCCTACAGGAGTGATGGCCTGGAAAAAAGGGGTAATCGTGACCACCGCACCGGAAGTGTTTTATGCCGAAGATACGAACGGTGACGGCAAGGCGGATCAACGGGAACCATTATTTACCGGTTTTAGAGAAGGGAATCAGCAGCATCGGGTGAATGGCTTGCGCTGGGGACTGGATAACTGGGTTTATCTGGCGAATGGAGACTCCGGCGGAGAACTTGTGTCAGTCAAAACAAAACAGAAATTAAAGCTCGGGCGGCGCGATTTGCGGATCAAACCTGGGACCGGGCAGATGGATCCTCAGTCGGGCCAAACTCAGTTTGGTCGTGAACGAGATAATTGGGGAAACTGGTTTGGCAGTAATAACAGTAATCCTGCCTTCCATTATGCGTTAACCGATCATTATCTACGTAGAAACAAAAACCTCATTGCACCTTCAGCAAAAGTGCAAGTTTCTGTTAAGCCGGGCGCGGCGACGATCTTTCCCATAAGTCGAACCCAAAAACGCTTTAACGATTTAAACAAAGTCAATCGCATCACTTCGGCCTGTGGACTCTGTTTCTATCGAGATCAATTACTGGGACCAGAATTTGTGGGCAACTCATTTATTTGTGAGCCCGTACATAATCTGGTGCACCGTGAAGTGGTCTCGCCTCGTGGGACAACGTTTACCAGTCGGCGTGCTCAGGACGAGCAGGAATCCGAATTTATGGCATCCACCGATAATTGGTTCCGCCCCACGATGGCTCGGACAGGTCCTGACGGGGCCTTATGGGTGGCTGACATGTATCGACACGTGATTGAGCATCCCGAATGGATTCCCAAAGCGATGCAGGAAAAACTCGATTTAAGAGCCGGAAAAGAGCAGGGCAGAATCTATCGTGTGGTGCGAGAGGATACGCCGTTACGCCCCATTCCTCGCTTGGATCAACTTTCGGATACAGAGCTAGTTCAGGTTCTGGAAAGCCCCAATGGAACACAACGCGACATGGCGCACCAACTGTTGGTAACACGAAATAAAAAGACGGTCGTTCCTGATTTAAAAGCGATGGTTCAAAACGGAAGATTAGCCACAGCTCGCCTGCATGCACTTTGTGTGCTGAATGGTTTGGGTGAGGTGTCGACCGGCGAGGTGTTAGTCGCTTTAAAGGACCAGCACCCCGGTGTTCGCCGTCATGCGATTCGTATTAGTGAATCCATCGTAAAGGAAGCACCTGAAGTAGGAACTCAGTTACTCTCTTTGGTTCATGATCGGGACTCTCAGGTAAGAATGCAATTAGCATACACCCTTGGAGAGTGGAATGACCCACAGTCCGGCGCGGCACTGGCGCGCATGTCATTGCGACAGGATACCGATGCATATTTCCGCACGGCAGTTTTGAGTTCGGTAGGTACACAACTGGGCGCTTTTGTCGATGCGTTCTTTGTTGAATTAAATGGCGCGCAACCACCGGACCAGATATTTCATTCATTAGTGAATATGGCTGTCTCTGCGAACCAACAGGCTGCTTTAGCTCAAATTTACGAAGCAGTAGGAGAAAAGCCGAGAGGAAAGTCATTCGAGCTATGGAAACATCAGGCTGTTGCGACTTTGCTGAATGCGCTTGGGCGTCGAAATCGGACACTTTCAAACTATCACAAGCAGTCGAACAAACGCTTGCAGTCAGCATTGGAAAATCTGAAACCTCTGTTTGTTGAAGCCAGACGAATAGCGGATTCTGAGAAGACTGCTGCTAAAAAACGAATCCTGGCTATGCAATTGTTGGGGCGTGGGTTTGATGAGCAGGAGCAAGACTTTGAGATTCTGGCAGAAATGTTGTCACCACGAAATGCACGTCAAATTCAAAGTGCAGCGGTTAGGGCACTCACTCAATTTGGAAATCAGAAAACGCCAGATATTTTACTCGAACGCTGGAAAAGTTTTGGGCCCGGTTTACGTTCAGAAGTGCTGAGTGCATTGCTGAGTCGCGAGGCGTGGGTGGAATCTGTTCTGAGCCGTATTGAACACAAAAAGATTCATCCCTCTGAGGTCGATACTTCCAGCAGTCAACTGCTACTCAATCACAACAACACTACGATTCGAAAACGAGCGATGAAGTTGATGGCCTCCTCGTTGAACTCAGATCGATCAAAGGTGATTCAGCAGTACTCTTCTATTTCTAATTTGAAAGGGAATACCGAAGCCGGACATAAACTATTTATCAAACGTTGTACCGTTTGTCATCAATTGAATAAAGAAGGAAAACCGATCGGCCCTGACCTGTCTGCTTTGACTGATAAATCGCAACAAGCATTATTGGTTGCCATACTCGATCCGAACCGGGCGATTGAGAGTAAGTACGTCAGTTATCTTGCGGTCACCATGAATGGCTTGACTTATAATGGTTTGCTCGCTGCAGAAAGTGGTGAAAGTATCACTTTGATTCAAAACGATAGCAAGCCAGTTACCTTACTTCGCAATGATCTTGAAGAACTTCTGAGTACAGGCAAATCGTTGATGCCCGAGGGGTTGGAAAAAGATATTTCCTTACAGGAGATGAGTGATGTCATAGCCTATTTGAATGCGACAAAACAACCGCGGAAAATTTTTGCTGGTAACCAACCTGAAGTGGTTCAGGCAGAAGCTTTGCGGGGTGAGTTTTTTCTTGTGCCTCAAAATGCGGAAATTTTTGGTGAGACCATCCAGTTTGAGAAGAAGTATCAAAATCTGGGGTATTGGCAAAGTGAAAATGATCGCGCCTTATGGACATTGAATGTTCCTAAATCGGGTAAATTCGATGTTTATCTGGAATATGCCTGTCCGCAGGGCGTCGCCGGCAATCGTGCTTTTTTGGAAGTCAATGGCCAACGCATCACCTGGAAAGTTCCCAGCACGGGAAGTTGGGATATCTATCAATCTCAAAAGATTGGTTCCATCGAACTGAATCAGGGGAAGACGCAACTGGCAGTTCGCAGTGATGGAAAAATTCGGAACGCGCTCTTTGATTTAAAAACAGTACGTTTACGCGTTTCTGGTAATTGAGCGAGAATTCTGATCTCTTGCCTTCTTGAATCTGTGGTATTCATGTACGACTTGATGGTCTTACAGCTAAAGCGTTTGGTGTGTGCTTTATAGTGATTATTCTCAGGTTCCCGTCTGTGAAAAACTCATTCTTCACGTTAGCTCAGTTCATGGTTTTCTTGAAATCATTGCTGAAATCAGGGTGTATAGACCAACATTTTGCCGTTATTGGGTGTAGATATGATTGGATCAAGCTGAAGATTCAATATTAAGCTCAATTTTTCCCTAATAATATGCAGAGTTTAAAAGATATTGATTGCGAAAGTTTTTTTATAAACGATGATTTTGTATATCTATTAATTCATGATAATCAATGTAGAAGAATAAACCAAATCGAATGCTGATTTTGGTATGTCTGCCTGTTTTAACCAGATGATTCGATCTGTGGAAAAAACGATCTGAGGGAAGTGACCAGTGCCGGACGAACGTTTCAGGGATTCCATCGATGATGAAGAAACAGTAGATGAGTTCCCTCCTGTGAATCTCGATCAGGAGGAAACGGTAGACGAAATCCCCCCACTCAATATGCAGGAAATTGATAAAGCTGCTATCGGAGCCGAAAGTGCGGCAAACGGTTCTGCCAAACACTCTGTAGGTCCCTCGGCTAAGAAAGCACAATCCTGGATTGGCAGGCGCTTAGGAAAATACCTGATAACAGGTCTGCTGGGACAGGGGGGCATGGGAGTCGTTTATCAGGCACACGATGCTTCCATTGAACGCGATGTCGCTATCAAGCTATTACCGGCAGAACTCGCATCCGATAAAAATATGCTGGACCGCTTTTTGGCAGAAGCGAAAGCAGCCGGTCGCTTAACGCATCCTCATGTGGTTTCGATTTACGAAATTAGTGAAGCCGAGGGCGTCCATTATATTGTGATGGAATTCATGTCGGGGGGAAGTGCCGACGATCATTTAGATAATGTGGGACCCTATCCTCCGATAGCAGCAACGCAGATTATTGCTGATGCTTGCGAGGGGTTGATGGTGGCGCATGCTTCCGGGCTGATTCACAGAGACATTAAACCAGCGAACCTACTGCAATCTGAGCATGGTACAATCAAAGTCGCTGACTTTGGGCTGGCGAAAAGAATCATCCATCAGTCACAACAACTGACTCAAGACGGGCAGGTGATTGGCACGCCCTATTTCATGAGTCCTGAACAATGTGAATCAAAATCAGTGGATGCACGTAGTGATATCTATGCGATGGGAGCCACTTATTTTACGTTGCTGACGGGCAAACACCCCTATGAGGATGCGGGCAGTGTCGTACAAATTATGTATGCTCACTGTCATGCTGAAGTGCTTGATCCACGTGATATCAATCCACTCGTTCCAGAAGCGTGTGCCGCAATCATCAAGCGTGCGATGGCCAAAAAGCCCGAAGACCGCTATCAGTCTGCAGAGGAAATGCTGACCGATTTACGCAGCATTACTTCCGATTCACATAAATTCAATACGACAAAAATTGCCTCTCAGGAAGAACTCGAAGGCTCCTCACCAGGCAAATCGACAAAGCCGCATTGGCATGGCAAAATTTTCAATACGATTATCTTTGTCATGACTTTTTTACTCCTGACAGCGGTCCCCTATTATGTCTGGAATGGAAATGGAAGTAAGGAGACAACTCAGAAACCTTTAGCGAAGAAACAGGCGGGGCAGTTCGCACAAGGAGTGACCGCCGACAAAATCATCCTCGGCACGTCGACTGCCATGTCAGACGCAAATAAAGAGCTGGGGTTTAATATGGTGATGGGGATGAAAGCCTGCTTCCAGTCCGTTAATGCAGCAGGAGGCATAGGGGGGCGTCAAATTGAACTGATCGTAAAAGACGATGCCTATGATCCTCATCAAGCTTTGGACAATATGCATGAGCTTTTTGAAGACGATAAAGTATTTGCCGTGATCGGCAACGTGGGGACTCCTACTGCCAAATTGACTGTTCCCTATGCCAACGAAAATCAATACCTCTTTTTTGCACCGATGACAGGGGCTCAAAATTTGAGGCGTAATCCCCCTGATCGCTATGTGTTCAATCTTCGTGCCAGCTATGCCGATGAAACGGCGGCAATGGTTAACTATTTTGTCGAGAAGAAGCGTCTTTCCCCAGACAAAATTGCCGTCTTCGCTCAAAATGATTCCTTTGGCGATGATGGTTTTGCAGGTGTTGCCAAAGCACTTGAAAAATACAAGGTGCTACCAGAGAACATCATGCGAGTTGGTTACGAGCGGAAGACGACCCAGATCACAGATGCGATTAATGAGATCGAGCAAAACCAGGATCGGATTGATGCGTTGATTATGGTGTCGACTTATAAACCAGCTGCTTTGATGGTTCAGCAATTGAAAGATCGTAAGCTTGATATTCAAGTGGCTGCAGTTTCTTTTGTCGGTAGCGAATTTTTGGCACAACAATTTAAAGAAATGGGGCCAGAATATGCGGAAGGTGTTATCGTAACCCAGGTCGTTCCCTATTATCTTTCCAGCGCAACCGGGGTGCTCCGTTATCGTGATGCTTTGAAAAAATATTACCCGTTTTTGAAGCCCGGCTTCATTTCGCTTGAGGGGTTTCTGGCCGCCGAATGTTTCGTGGAAGGCTTGAAAAAAGTGGAAGAATCGGGTGAAGCATTAACAACGGAAAATATGATCAACGAACTGGAAAAGATTAACAATCTCGACCTGGGATTCGGACCGATCATTAATTTTGGTCCTTCCAGACATCAGGCATCCCATCAAGTTTGGGGAACTGTGCTTGATCAAAATGCGAACTACAAAGAACTCGATATGAAATAGGATCAAACTTCACTGACCTGATTCGTTTTCCCGCCAAAAATTGATTTCACAAGCTATACTCTCTTTAACAGCAGTCCATTCCACCATGAACAAATCAGAATATGAGTTGATGTAATCATTTGTTCAAGTGGCGGGGTCTTCCGGTAGAGAAATGACATTTGCTTGCATTCCAGTATCAGTGCCTGATTTGTAAGGGGCAGAAGGACTTAATAACGCTTAATAATTGGCTTAAATGTTGACAGAGAGGTGATTGTATCAGTAAAATTTTATGTAGTTGCTCAAATAGAGAACTCATTCCAACCAAACAACTTCCCGCCTCAAATAGAATTGACATGATTACATTGAAAAATGCGATTTCACCACGTCTGTTCTTTCTAAACATTCTTTATTCTCTGGCTCTGATTCTCGTTTCTTCGACTGTCACAATGGGAGCAGAAACAAAGTCTCCCGTGAGTTTCGTCAATGATGTCGTCCCGGTGCTGACCAAAGCGGGTTGCAACATGGGGGTCTGTCATGCCAAAGCGGGGGGAGGTCAGAACGGTTTTCAATTATCGCTTCTGGGTTTTGAGCCACTCGAAGACTTTGAGAGCATCGTGAAAGAAGCGCATGGTCGTCGTCTTTTTCCTGCTGTTCCTTCAAAAAGTCTTCTCCTGACAAAAGCCTCGAATGCGACCCCTCATGGTGGAGGGACCAAGCTCCCTCGCGATTCGGAAGGTTATGCAATTCTTCGCAGATGGATTGAAGAAGGTGCGAAGTTTTCAACCGGTAATGAACCAACTTTAGTCTCCGTCAGTGTTCAACCAGAGTCAGGGTTGGTCAACATGGATGGCGAGCAGCAACTCAAGGCGCTCGCAAAGTATTCTGATGGAAGTGTTCGTGATGTGACTCATCGCGCACTTTATGAATCGAACCTGACTTCCATGGCGGAGGTCTCCGAAGAAGGTATTGTAAAAGTTCACGACATTCCCGGAAAAGTTGCCATTATGGTACGCTATCAGGGAAAGGTGGCTGTCTTCACAGCGGCTGTGCCCTTGGGAGCACCGGTTACAAAAGTACCCGAAGCCAAGAACTTTGTTGATGAGCATGTGTTTGCCAACTTGAAACAACTGGGTATTCCACCATCAGATGTTTGTGACGATACGACGTTTCTGCGTCGAGTGACTTTAGATATCTGTGGCCGCTTTCCGACTCAAAAAGAAGTGGCTGCCTTTATGGCGAGTACCGACGCCAATAAACGTGACAAAGCTGTCGAAGCGTTATTACGCAGTCCGAATTACGCGGATTACTTCGCTTCCAAGTGGGCTCCGCTTCTCAAGAACCGTCGTGATGCCGCCAGCGACATCACTTCGAACTTTGCCTTTCATGCCTGGATTCGAGATGGTTTGCTGGCAAACGTTCCCTATGATCAGTTAGTACGTGAATTACTGGGGGCGACGGGGACTGTCGTCGGGAACCCGCCTGTCGCCTGGTACAAACGGGTAAAAGATCCCAAGGAACAGCTGGAAGATATTGCTCAACTCTTTCTCGGTGTGCGAATGCAGTGTGCCCAATGTCATCATCATCCTTTCGAACGCTGGAGCCAGGACGACTACTACAGCTTTGCCGCCTTCTTCTCACAGATTGGACGCAAGCCAACCGGCACGCGTGGTGAAGATCTCATTTTTCACAAGCGAGGAGTTGCCAAGGCAAAGAACGTCAAATCGGGAGAGATGCTAACGCCCGTCGCTCTTGGAGATGACATTGGCGAGATTAGTCCAGACGAAGACCCACGACTCAGGCTCGGAGCATGGATGAGTTCTAAAGACAATCCGTTCTTTGCCAAGGCGTTGGTTAATCGATATTGGAAACACTTTTTCAAACGGGCTTTAATCGAGCCTGAAGACGATATTCGGGATACGAATCCACCTACCAATCCGGAACTGCTAGCAGCTTTGGAAGACCACTTTGTAAAATCCGGATTTGATTTAAAAGCACTTGTGAAAGTAATTACTCAATCACGTGCCTATCAACTCAGTTCAAAACCGAATGAATACAATCTGATTGATCGTCAGAATTATTCGCGATTTTACCCACGTCGGTTACAGGCAGAAGTGTTACTTGATGCCATCGATGATCTCACGGGATCGACGACCACGTTTGCCAATCTGCCACCCGGTACACGTGCCATCGCATTGCCCGATAACAGTTATAACAAATCGGCATTTCTGAAGGTTTTTGGTCGACCCAATAGTGCCAGTGTCTGTGAGTGCGAGCGGATTCAATCGTCGAGTCTCGCACAGAGCTTGCATCTGATCAATTCGTATGAGATCAAGCGAAAACTGTCTACGAGCACGGGGCGTGCTGCGCTGATGGCGAAATCCGATAAAAAGCCCGAAGAAAATGTGACGGAATTGTATCTGGCAGCCTTTGCACGAAAGCCGCGACCGGAAGAAATGCAGACAGCCATCAAGTATCTCACCGAGCCTTTGATGGGTGCAAATGGCAAACCAATTAAAAACAAGAAAATATCGCATGTAGACTATCAGGATTTGATCTGGGCGTTAATGAACACAAAGGAATTCCTGTTTACGCATTAGGAACATGATGAAAAAGATGAACTCTATTTTACAATTACGATTTTCTCTCGTGCTGGCAGTTAGCATTGCCACATGCCTGGCTTCATCAATGGCAGTCGCGCAATCCGTTTGTCTTCCGGCTCCCCGATTGTTGACGACCATGCCAATGGGAGGGCAGGTTGGAACCAGCTTCGACGTGAAGATCACAGGTCAACATCTGGAGAATGCTGATGAACTCAGCTTCTCACATCCCGGCATTATAGCAAAGAAAAAACTCGGGACAGACGGAAAACCTGTCGCAAATACTTATGTTGTTTCAATCGCGAAAGATTGTCCGTCAGGTGTTCACGAAGCCCGTGTGATGACGCGCCTGGGGGTTTCCACAACACGTGCCTTCAATGTGGGAACTCTGGCAGAAGTGACTCAGACTAAGCCGAATACCACACTGGAAACTGCTTTGAAGCTTGATCTGAATTCGATCTGCAACGCGGTGATGACCAGACAAAAGATCGACCACTACACGTTCGTAGCAAAGAAAGGGCAGCGCGTTGTCGTTGATTGTGCGTCCAAAGGTATCGATTCCAAGCTCAAACCGGTTCTGATTATTGCTGATGAACAGGGAATGGACCTGCTGGTTGAGCGACGTGGCGGAGCACTTGACTTTACAGCTCCAGAGACGGGGAAATACGTGATTAAAGTTCACGGTTTGACCTATGACGGTGGCCCGTATTACTTTTATCGGATCGCAGTACGATCGGCGGCTGAAAAAGAAATCGTTCCCCGATTGCCTTCGATTCAAACTGTCAGTGCGTTTTCCTGGCCACCTGCGGGGTTGACCGATGAATTGATTCGACCTGAAGTAGAGCCCAACAATCAACATGCACAAGCACAAAAAATCACGCTTCCTTGTGATATTACTGGCAGCTTCTTTCCCGCTGCAGATGTCGACACATTTGAATTCACTGCCAAGAAAGGCGATGTCTGGTGGGTGGAAGTCGCATCCGAACGATTAGGACGTCCTACAGATCCTTCAATCGTTGTTCAACATGTCAGTGTAGAGGGGAAGAAAGAAAAACTGACCGATGTTGTGGAACTCAGCGACATTCCCAGTCCCGTAAAAATCTCCAGTAACGGTTATTCTTATGACGGCCCTCCCTACAATGCAGGCTCCTCTGACATTATCGGTAAAGTGGAAATTAAAGAGGATGGCATACATCGATTACAACTGCGCGATTTGTTTGGTGGGACGCGGAACGATCCACTCAATATCTATCGTTTGATTATTCGCAAGGCTGCCCCCGATTTCGCTCTTGTGGGTTGGGGTTTGCATATGAACCTGCGAAATGGTGATCGGAATGCACTTTCCAAGCCGATTGCCTTACGTGCTGGGGCAACAATGCCCATTGAAGTGGTCGTTGTCCGTCGCGATGGTTTTGATGGCGAAATTGATTTATATATGGAGAATCTGCCACAGGGGGTTACTGCTGCCGGATTGAAGATTCCCAAAGGAAAATCGCGCGGCATTATGCTGGTGACCGCTTCGGAGAACGCTCCACGGGGATTGACCAGTGCTTCCTTCTTAGGTCAGGCTACGATTAACGGCAAAACCGTAACTCGGCCATGTCGAATGGCCTCAATGCAATGGCCGGTTAAAAATGCGTGGAGTGAAGTGCCATCGCCACGGTTGCTGGCCGATGTGCCTGTATCAGTCAGCAATTCAGAGCTGGCTACGATCACGATTGCCCCCACGGAAGACAAAGTCTGGGAAGTGACTGCCGGCGAAAAGCTGACGATCCCACTCACTCACATCCGGCGTTCTGAATTTTCTGGTGCGAATATTACTTTGAAAACCTTTGGTGCTGGCTTTGAGAGAGTACCCGCCTTTGATGCGCCATTAAAGGCAGAGTCTTCCGAGGCAGTTCTCGATTTAGCAAAACTGAAAACACCCCCCGGTGAGTATCAAATTGCATTTTATGGTTATGCCGTTGCCAAATATCAGGAAAATTTAGAGGCGGTTGCTTCAGCAAAATCAGAACTCGAACGCGCAAAAATAGAAGCGGAAGCACTGTCGTTGGAAGCAGAAAAACTGGTTCTGAATTCAAAAACAGCCTCCCAGGTGGAAAAGGCGAATGCAGAAAAAGCAGTAAAGGCTGCTTCTGAAAAGGTAAAATCAGCACAGGCTGCCGTTAAGACAGCCGATAAATTATTAAAGGCTGCTACTGCAAGAGCAAAACCAAAAGACATTGTCGATATCATCGTTTCCAAGCCGATTCAAATTCGTGTTAATCCAGCAAAGAAGGCAAAATAAAGATGACAGATCCATTTCATGCATCGTCGATCAGCCCCTGTCCGGGACCGGGAAGCCGTCGTGGTTTTCTAAAAATGGGCTTAGCTGGATTCGCATCGCTGAGTTTACCGAGCATCTTGCGACTTCGTGCCGAAAGTCCTGCTCCAAAAAACAACAAAGAAAAAACCGCGGTCATCATGGTGTGGCAACCCGGTGGTTGTTCGCACATTGATACCTATGATCCTAAACCAAATGCGCCTAGTGAATACAGCGGTCCTTTTGAAACAATCCCCACAAAAGTACCCGGTTTGAATTTCACAGAATTGTTGCCAATGCAGGCGAAAATCGCTGACAAATTCACAGTGCTGCGTTCCATGCGTCACGGTAGCCCCGGCCACCCTGCGGGAACACTAAGAATGCTGACTGGCGATCCCGATACTCGTGACAAAGAAATTCCCAAATATCCAGACTGGATGTCGGTCACCAATTACCTGCGTGCGAAAGAAGGCCCGCGGACAAATCCCTTACCACCTTATGTCGGTGTCAATTTTTCATCGCAGCGCGTGGGAGCCGCTTATCTCGGGGATGCCTATGGTCCCTTTTCGGTCTCTGGTGATCCAAACAAGCCGAACTTCGTTGTGCCGAATATTGGTTTATCTAATCCTGCTGAAGTCAAGCATCTGGATCGTCGGGCGGCACTTCGTCAGAATCTCGACACATTGGAGCGTGCTTTTGATCAGGCAGGTGAGCTTCAGGCGTTAGATGAATTTGAAACCCAGGCAATGACATTGCTCACCAATCCAAAGACGAAAGATGCGTTCGATTTGAGTAAAGAAGATGATCGCACGCGCGATCGTTACGGACGCAATACCTGGGGGCAGCAACTGTTAATGGCGCGTCGATTAGTTGAAGCGGGAGTGGATATTCTTTCCACCAGCCTCAGTGGTCCCTTATGTGGTCGTGTGAATAACTGGGACGACCATGCTGTGAATCATCATGTTTTCGATGCCCTGCGTTTCCGATCAAAGGCCTATGATCAAGCAGTGTCTGCTTTGATCGAAGATATTTACGAACGCGGTTTGGACAAACGTGTGCTTGTTGTAGTGACCGGGGAATTCGGACGTACTCCCAAAATTAACTATCAGCCCAGTACCGGTGCAGGAAACGCAAGTGCCCCATCGGGTACGAAGCAACCGGGCCGAGACCATTGGGCACGCGCTTTCTCCAATATCTGGGCCGGGGGCGGAATTGAAACGGGCCGCTTCATTGGTGCGACTGATAAACATGGTTCTGACTCAATCGAACGCATCTGTGGTGCAGGCGACTTTCTGGCAACAATCTATCATCATTTGGGAATCGATTCGTCGAACGTCTTTCTTAAAGATTTCAACGGTCGTCCGACTCCCATTATTGCCGATCAGGGGAAACCCATCCGTGAACTGATGGGGTGATCCACACAGCAAACAGGAATGTCCTGTTTACCTTCAGCCAGAGATTAATGTAGTCACCAAGGCCTGTTATGGTTACTTTTTTGGTCTGCTGCGGCCATCCTCAATGATTTTAGCAAGTTGTGTTTTGAGACGTTCTGCAACTTCAGGATACTCAGCGAGCACATCTGTTTTTTCGGCAGGATCGTCAGTCAGATTGAAGAGTTGAAACTGCGGCACCTTCGTATTTGCAAGTTGCGCTTCGACAGTCACATTTCTGGCAGACTTTCTATCGTAGCGATGCAGTTTCCAGTTACCGACACGCAAGGCATACGTTCCGTTGTTGCCATTATTCTGCTGGACGAGGTGATCGCGGCCTTTAGCTTTGTTCTCACCAAGTAGAGCACCCAACACATTGAAACTGTCTCGACATTCTCCGTCAGATAAGCCTTGTTTTGTAAGAGCCGCAAGGCTGGCTGGCAGATCAATGGTGCAGACAAGCTGGTCACTGATGCCAGGCTGAATCCGACCTTTCCAGCGGGTGATAAACGGTGTTCTGGTTCCGCCTTCATAGACACTGTACTTGCCTCCGGTGTAGGGACCAGCGGCACGGTGCTTGCCAATCTTTTCGATTGCTCCGTCTTTATAGCCATCGTCGAGTACCGGACCATTGTCGGAGCAAAACACAACAAGCGTGTTATCAGCTAACTTGAGT
Organism: Gimesia aquarii; assembly: GCF_007748175.1. NCBI lineage: Bacteria > Pseudomonadati > Planctomycetota > Planctomycetia > Planctomycetales > Planctomycetaceae > Gimesia > Gimesia aquarii. The sequence goes on along the minus strand of NZ_CP037422.1, from coordinate 4,172,663 downwards.
CGATCGAGTGTCTTCATCAATTCACCAACGCACCAGTCAAGCTGCACAATCGAGTCTCCACGAAAACCAAGTTTTGTCTTTCCCTGAAATCGTTCGTGAGGCATACGTGGAACATGAATGTCGTGTGATGAAAAGAATAGAAAGAAAGGTTCGTTTTGGTGTTGTTCAATAAATTCAACTGATTTCTCAACCCATTTATCGGCCACATCTTCATCGCGGAAGCGGGCGGCATGACCACCGGTATAAAAACCAATCCGGCTGATACCGTTGTGAATCGTTGAGTTGTGTCCGTGTGACCAGTCCATCTTCAGTGTATGACGATGAGTTTTCCCTGTGGGATGGTCGGGGCTCGGCTTTTTGGTTCCCACCCATAACGGGTCGGCGGGATCGAGATTGAGAACCCGGTGATCTTGCACATAAACTTGAGGCACGCGATCATTCGTAGTTGGCAGCAGAAAGCAGGTGTCAAAACCGATCTCGAGTGGTCCTGGCTTTAGTTGTCCATTCCAGTCTGGACCTCCTTTCCCACCAAGTCCGAGATGCCATTTACCAATCACGGCAGTTGTATAACCAGCGCGCTTTAGCAGGGAAGCGATCGTTTCAGTACCTGGTTTGATAATCGCCGGTGAGTTCGGTGGAGCGATTCCTGTGCGTTTACCACGAAATGCATACGTCCCCGTGAGCATTGAATACCGTGTGGGCGTGCAGGTGGAAGCGGAGCAGTAGCCACTCGTAAAGCGAAGACCGTCTGCTGCTAGTTGATCGATATGAGGCGTTTTCAATTCAGTCGCGCCGTAGCAGGAGACATCACCATAACCAAGATCATCCGCCATAATGACAATGATGTTTGGATTTGATTGTTTTTCTTTCGCTTCTAAGAAAGTGGGAACTAACAAGCTGCACAATAAAACGGTTAACACAGGTCTCATCAGGATATTGCCTTTTCAATAGTTGCCACACAAGCAGTGAAGGGGGGGAGTTGCTTCTAAAATATAGACATGCTTAAAAAATCTTCTGAGTTCTTATTTAAACGCAGAGGCAGACACAAATCAATCGTGTAAATCAATCTCATTTGAGATGCAATTTTGAAATGGGATATCACAACAAAATTAAGAATCAACAGTTCGAGATGGATTTACTTCTCAACCGATGATTTCTCATCAAAATCTCGATCAGCTTTAGTAGCTGAACAGATTCCGCGTTTCCGGGAACCGACTGTACTTTTCTGGTTCCTGGTTTTTGTTTCTGTGTCGAAGGGATATTGTTGGGTTGCAAGGAGATTTTCAGGTAGGTATAGTGGCTAAGCCACCTATATGCTGGTGTGCAAAGGAGCAATTCACTCTGGAGTAAGTCGATGGATAAGATGCTGCAACGCAATCCTGTATATCAGCAACTCAACGAACGGCTTCGTGCCTCGCTGGGGGACGAATATCAATGTGGTGACAAATTTCTCACCGAACGTCAGATCAGCGAGCAGTTTGAAGTCAGTCGCGCAACGGCGAACAAAGCGCTGGCCAGTCTTGTGTCAGAAGGGCTGTTAGAATTTCGTCGAGGGATTGGGACTTTTGTACGGCGTGATGTCATCAATTACGACGTGCGATCCTTGATCAGCTTTACGGAAAAGGCAAAAGCTGCTCGCAAGAACCCTGGGACCGAACTGATTTCTTTTCAGAAAATTGTTGCCGCGGAATCAGATGAACTATTACTGTCTGCCCTGGAGGTTAAATCTGATTCGTTGTTATTCGAGATGCAACGCTTGCGGCTGGCTGACGGTATTCCCGTGATCCTTGAACATCGTTATGTTGTGGCTGACCGCTGTCCTAATCTAACAAAGACCCATGCCAAAGGGTCACTCTATCGCGCCTTCACGGAGACTCATGGGCTCTCAATTGCGGGGGCGGATGAAATTATTCGTGCGGTATCGCTCAAGGCAAGCGAGGCGCGACATTTGCAGGTTTCAACGCGAACACCAGCGCTCGAAGTCGTCTCTGTCGGGTTTCTTAAAAACAGTCAACCACTCTGGTGGGAACGTACACTTTATCGGGGCGATCAATACGAATTTCATAGTCGGCTTGGTCCCATTCAGTCAGCCACACCTCCTCGGGGTAAACTGCGGTAACATCGATGGTAGAAAGGAATTTTGCGATGCCTAAATCTCTGACCGCGGCAGTCGTTGGCACCGGATTTATTGGCCCCGTGCATGTCGAAGGATTAAAAAGAGCTGGCATACGGGTGGCTGGAATCGCTGGTTCGACTGCAGATAAATCTCAAACGGCCGCCAAAACTCTGGGGCTGGAGCGTGGTTACACTTCGTTCAACGATGTACTGGATGATGACAGCGTGGATGTCGTGCATCTGGCAACACCAAACCGTTTTCATTTTGAGCAGGCATCCGCGGTGCTTCGCGCAGGCAAACATGTGATGTGTGAGAAGCCATTGGCAATGAATTCAAGAGAGTCGGCAGAACTTGTGACCCTGGCTGCAGAGTGCGGGCTCGTCGCCGGGGTTGCTTACAACATTCGATTTTATCCGTTATGTCAGGAAGCCGCGTCTCGTGTCGCCCGCTCTGAGTTCGGTGACACAATTCACATGAATGGATCCTATCAACAAGATTGGTTGCTCCGCGACACCGATTTTAACTGGCGTGTCATTGCCGATGAGGGAGGAGAACTTCGGGCGGTCGCGGATATTGGAACTCACTGGTTAGACTTGATTCAGTTTATCACCAGACAAGAAGTCGTTTCTGTGTGTGCCGATCTGCAGACCGTTCATACTGAACGACAGCGTCCTCTTGGAGCCAGCGAAACATTTTCAAATGAAGTTACAGACTCAGCAAAAACTGCGCCCGTTGTAGTCACAACAGACGATGCCGGGTGTGTGCTCTTGAAATTTGAAAACGGTGCCCGAGGCTCACTACACGTCTCTCAGACAACAGCGGGGCGAAAAAATTGTCTACGGTTTGAAATTGCCGGTAGTCAGCAATCCCTTTCCTGGAATAGCGAAGCGCCGAATGCACTCTGGGTCGGTCATCGTGATCGTCCGAACGAACTGTTGACACGGGATCCTTCGCTGCTGAGTCCATCTGCGGCATCGACTTGCAGTTATCCCGGAGGTCACAATGAAGGGTTTCCAGACACCTTCAAGCAATTGTTTCGTGCGTTCTATGGATATATTGCTTCTGGAGACTTCACGGCTTCGCCTCCGTTTCCTACTTTTGAGGATGGACACCGAGAAATTTTGCTGTGTGAAGCGATTCTCAAAAGTCATCAGAAGCAATGTTGGGTTGAAGTAGGAGAGAGCCAAAAATGATGAAGCTTGGTTTTGTAAGTGCGATTTTACCAGAAGCGTCGCTTGAGCAGGTATTTTCGACCGCATCACGTCTGGGGTATGACTGCGTTGAGTTAATGTGCTGGCCTGTGGGCAAAGCAGAACGACGTTATGCAGGTGTGACTCATGTTGATGTGACACAGTCTGATGAATCCAACTTGAAGGCGATACGTGAATTGTCAGCAAAATACGCGGTCGATATCAGTGGACTGGGTTACTACCCCAATCCTTTGTCAGCAGACACGGCGGAAGCAAATCAGGCGATCGAACATCTGAAACGGATCATCGCATTCGCCGCTCAGTTGGGAATTCGACAGGTGAATACATTTGTCGGTCGTGATCATCGCGCATCGGTCGATGAAAATTGGCAACGGTTTCTCGAATGCTGGACGCCGTTAATCAAAGTCACAGAACAGCATGACGTAAAAGTCGGAATTGAGAATTGTCCGATGTTTTTTACAAATGATGAATGGCCGGGCGGTAAAAATCTTGCGATCAGTCCTGCAATTTGGCGGAGGATGTTTGATGCGATTCCCAGTTCTCACTTTGGATTAAATTACGATCCTTCGCACTTGGTCTGGATGCAAATGGACTGTGTTACGCCACTCAAAGAATTTGCTGATCGAATTTTTCACGTTCATGCCAAGGATGTTCGCGTTGATCGAGCTCGCTTAAATGAGGTAGGGATTCTGGCGAACCCGCTCGAGTATCATTCTCCCAAACTGCCGGGGCTGGGCGATGTGGACTGGGGGCACTTTTTTGCAGTGCTGGGCGATACCGGATATCAGGGGCCGGTCTGTGTGGAGGTGGAAGACCGTGTTTATGAAGGCTCCCTTGCAGCGCGCGAACTCGCTTTACAGCAATGCTGCACTTTTCTGCGTAATTATATTCCGCATGGAGAGTCGAATACATGAGAGAAGCCATTGCCGGTGTTGATCTTGGTGGAACTTCAATTAAAGTCGCTCTTGCGAATTGCGCCGGTGATCTGCTCTGTCACGCGAGCATTTCGACCGAAGGGCACCTTGGTGCAACGAATGTTCTTAGTCGGATTGCCGAGTTATTGTCTCAACTTTCGCAAAAGAATGCTGTTTCCCTCAAAGTGCTCGGAATGGGTGTGCCTGGATTGGTGGATGTAGAACAAGGTATCACGAAGTTTCTGCCGAATTTGCCCTCTCAATGGCGTGAGGTGCCTGTTGCCAGACAACTGGGAGATCTGCTTTCGTGTCAAGTACGCGTTGTCAATGATGCCCGCGCGGCTACATTGGGTGAGTTGCGTTTCGGTCATGGAAGATCTTGTTCTGATGCGACTCTGGCTTTTATGACACTGGGAACGGGAGTCGGAGGTGGAGTTGCCATTGAGGGACAATTGCGACTCGGACCACTCGGTGCAGCCGGCGAATTAGGTCACCAGACAATCTTACCCGAGGGGCCGCGTTGTGGGTGTGGCAATCGTGGTTGTTTAGAAACTCTGGCAAGTGGACCGGCGATTGCGAGTGCGGGAATCCGGTTAATGAATTCGGGACAGGCACCGAACCTTCATCAGTTGGTGGAAGGCGATGCGAGTCGGGTGACAGTAGTAGAGATGGCACAAGTGGCACAGCAGGACCCATTAATCCATGCGGCACTCATTGATGCTTCCAGCTATATCGGGATCGCTGCAGCAAATGTCGTCACAATTCTGCATCCTGATATGGTTGTACTCGGCGGTGGTGTGGCAGAGATGGGGCCGCTTTTAATTGAAACGGTGCAGTCTGTCATCCAGGAACGTGTGGGAATGTTTCCGACGGATCATGTTCAAGTCTTGAAATCGGAATTGGGAGTCAAAGCTGGCGTCATCGGTGCGATCGCTATAGCAAAAGACGCGCTCTAATTTTTCCAGAGAGTGACAAAGCAATGTTTTTGATATGCGTTCAAAGAGTGAAAACAGCATTTTAAACATAAATAACAAAAACATAGAGGGAGAGAAAAAATGCACTATTCCTACGAAGATATGGCCAAGATGATAGACCACTCACTGCTGAATCCGACATTGAATACTGATGACTTACAAAACGGTATTCAGTTAGCTCTGGCTTATGATGTTGCCAGTGTGTGCATTCTGCCTTATTACATGAAAGAGTGTGCCAATTTACTTTCTGGCAGTACTGTCAAAGCGTCTACAACCATTGGCTTTCCGCATGGCGGACATACAACGGCGATTAAGCGTGCAGAAGCAGAGCAGGCAGTTGCGGATGGCTGCGAAGAGTTGGATATGGTCGTTAATATTTCAAAGGTATTGAGTGGTGACAGGGACTACGTGAAACAGGATATTGCTGCCGTGATTGAAGTGGCACATGCCGCCGGTCAGAAAGTAAAAGTGATTTTCGAAAACTGTTACCTCGATGATACTCAGAAAATACGGCTGTGTGAGATTTGCACTGAATTAAACGCCGATTGGGTCAAAACCTCGACGGGGTACGGATCGGGGGGAGCCACTCACGAAGATCTTAAATTAATGAGAAAACATACTGGTCCCAATGTACAAGTGAAAGCAGCGGGAGGTGTTCGCGATCTGGATTCACTGTTGACTGTGCGTGAACTGGGTGTTACCCGATGTGGAGCCAGTCGCACAAGTGACATTCTGAACGAAGCCAGAACACGGCTGGGGCTACCTGTGATTGAAGTGACATCCACGGGCACGAGCTCTTATTAATCTTTGGGGCACTCATTTCATGATTTCAAAGGAGCGCTCACTTAACGGCTTCGCCAAACATCAGATTAACAGAAGAGCGCTGACTCGATTGTGATACCAGGGCCAAACCCGATTGCGACACATGGTAAAGTCGCTTCGCTCTGTTGAAGTTGTTTGATCAGGAATAAAATAGTGGAAGAGGACATATTGCCGAATTGTTCCAGGATCTGGTACGAAGGACTGAGATCCTCGCGGGTCAGGTTCATCGCTTGTTGAAAACTTTGTAATATCCGTGGCCCTCCGGGATGCGCTGCCCAGCTTTTGATATCTTCTGGTTGCAGCTGAAACTCACTTAGCCAGCGTTCCATCCAGGGACGTAGTTGCTTTTCGATCAAGGTGGGGAGCTCAGGAGAAAGCGTCATATCAAAACCGTGATTACCTACTCGCCAGGACATCATATTGCGGCTGCCTGCAATGATTTCTGTACCGCAGTCTCGCAGATGCCAGACACTGTCAGCCTTCTCGTTTTGACCTAACACTAATGCAGCAGCGCCATCAGCAAACAGGGCATTCGCAACGACCTGTTCCGCTTCCGCTTGATATTGATAATGCAGGCTACAGAGTTCGATTGAACAAAGTAGCACGCGGGCTAAAGGATCTTGTTTCGTAAATGCTTCTGCCACCCGCAGTCCATTAATGGCGGCGTGGCAACCCATGAAACCGATATGTGTACGCGGTGTATCAGCTTTCAACGGTAATGTAGTAACCAAATCAATATCAAAACCGGGAGCCACCATACCAGTACAGGAAACAGTGACGAGATGTGTGATCTCTTCTGATTGAACTCCCGCTTGTTCTAAAGCTTGTCGTGCCGCACTCAGGGCCAATTCGCTTGCATATTCTTCAAAGAAACGCATTCGCTCGGCAGTTCCCGGACCGTTATCTTCTGGTGATGTTAACGGGCGATAAAGTTTTTGGCGGTCCCGCAGGTCACCTTCTGACGAATTGAGGGTTACGCTAAAACGCCGCTTCACTTTTGTTTTTTTATACAAGATCGGCAGCAATCTTTTGAGTTGCTCGTCTTTGCCAACGTAATCAGCGGCAATCTGCCCACTGTCGGACTGCGAAAAATATGATTCGGGAACGGCGGTTCCTATTCCTAAAATAGTCGTCATTACATTTGCTTTTCCTGTAACTATGGTTGATTCAAGTGACGGATTACCGGAGTCGCAATCCACGGACAATATTTGAGAACATGAATCAATCCTCTCGCGAGTCGTGGTCGTTTCAAGACAAAGGCGCACCGTCGGCACCACCTCTGTCTATTTTGGATATGGTGTTGATGATATTGAATCCAATTCTCAACCACGGACTGATTCCCGTCTTTGACTCCGTCAAGGACTATCGGCACACAGGCGATAGCACTTGAAAGTCCCCAGCCCATTCCTTCGCCTGTAAACGGTTCGACATAGCCGGATGCATCTCCCAAAACGAGTATACGATCATCGGCTACGGGACTGGTTTTGCGTGTCAGCCTGGCAGTTCCTTGCCAATTCAGCCGTTCCACATCAACGGGCAATGTACAACCCGCTTCCTGCAATATCTGATGGACGATCGTTCCAAGCGGTCGTCCTTCTTTAAGGAAATCAGGGAGAATCGCTGCAGCCAGGTTTAATGTCTCTTCTTCAATGAGTACGGCTCCTACATAACCGGCACGACCTACGGCCATAAAAATGGTTCCTGCTTCGAGTGTTCCTGGCTTCAGTGCAACGACGGCCCCAGCACCGATGCAGGAATGCTTATCAACTGAGTTGGAGAATTCGGGGGTTCGATTTAAAAGTCGAGGATTCAAACCTTCACAGACCAGTACGATCTTACCACGGATTGTTGTGGGTATGGTATGTCGTGTGAGAACCACTTCTTGATACTCACTGGTGCAAGAACCCAGGCGGGCTTCTGCTTCTGGAAGAAAGTTCGACCCAGCAGAGATTGCTGAGCGAATCAGAAGGGCATCAAGTTGTGTGCGGCTTAAGGAAAGACTATTGGATAGAGGGAGCGTAACTGAATGCCCATTGATTCGGAGTTGAAATTCCGTTAAGGGGACAGCGCCCGCAGCGTAAACCTCTTCCAGTAACTCCGTCTGTTCCAAAATAGAGACGGCTCGTGCGTTGAGGCAGCAACCGCAGACTTTCCAGCGGGGAAATGATTGACGGTCTACGAGCAGAACATCCGCGCCTGCCAAAGTGAGTTGTCGTGCAGCCAGAGAACCAGTTGGACCCGCACCGATGATGACAACGTCCCACAATTTTTGGGCCGTATCCTGTGACTCGAGCGTTGCCGAAATGTGGTTTTCTAGGGAGACCGTTGCCATGTGAATACAAATCGTTCGGGCCAATGGCGGTTGATCTGACAGTGTGCCAGCCCCGCTTGTTCAGCCAGTTGTTGAATTTCAGCGAGAGTGAACGCCCCCGCTACTGAAAGTGGACCATCAACGTGTACTATCGGCGAACGTGATATCAACTGGGTTCCTGCCAGACAGAGCAGGTATCCCCACCGACTTCGAAGGAGATCCTGAGCCACTATTAAATGTCTGGCAGTCTCTGCCATGCGTTGCAATAATTTTACGATATCACTTTCTTGCAGATGATGTAAAAAAAGCGAACTGACGATGATATCCTGATCCGCAGGTAACGCTTCACTAAGTACGTCCATTTGTAGAAATTTCGAGTCCAGTTGTTCTCGATCCGCGCGCTGTCGGGCTGCTTCCAGAGCCACCGGGCTCAGATCACAGCCGGTGATTTTGAGTTCGATTCCTTTTGAACGAGCTTTCGTCTTCAGCCAGATTAGAAGATCCCCGCTTCCACATCCCAGATCCAGAACGGAAATCGAGGCTATTCGATTTTGCCGACAGTATTTCTCAATCGGTTGCCACAAAAGTCGATGTGTGCGCGACACTCGGTTGACTCGTGATAAACCTTCCAATGCCCGTTGGTGTATCTCTTCGTCCAATTTTGGATCGTCCATTAATTCCTGTTGCCGATTTCTTGTTTTCAAATTCGGCCAGAGGGAAATTTTTGTTGAAGCAGTCAGTAGAGCAGTCTTATCGGACATATCTATCTCAATCAGGATTTCGCTGTGTTCGAATGCATCACATTAGAACCAAATTTCTTTTCAGATAATGTATTCGACTTCACAATGAGAAGAACCGATTCTAAAAGTAAAGATTCTTAAGTTTGTTCATTTGATGCTCTGATGAATTGTTATAGGCAAATCATAATAATAGAGAAGTCTTTTGATGGTCTACGATTAGAAATTCCTTGATAATGATATGACTATTGGTACAATAAATCAGTAGCATTTTATACTTGAACTAACAAAATCGATGGTTTCTTTTATAAGAGAGCATCGATTTTTTTAGAGTCAGAACGATCTCACCTTTTTTCCCACCTTAATTACTGACCATTGGAAGATTGCTATGTTGCGCTCCTGCTCATTTTCCAGCTTGGGATTCATCCTGCTGCTGAATCCTGCTTTTGCTTCAGAACCATCGAAGAATGCAGAACCAACAAAGGCAGGTTTGCAGTTCTTTGAATCGAAAATCAGGCCGGTGCTTGTCAATGAATGTTATGAGTGCCATTCTGTTGAAGCTCAGAAAAATGAGAAACTCGAAGGCGAGTTATTGCTGGATTCAAAAACTGCGATGCTTAAAGGAGGCGACACGGGCCCCAGTATTATACCTGGAGACGCAAAGAACAGTTTGTTGATGGCGGCGATTCGACACGAGTCATTTGAGATGCCGCCCAAGAACAAATTGTCGAAGCAGGTGATTTCTGATTTTGAGAAGTGGATTCAAATGGGGGCTCCTGATCCACGGAGTGGTAAGGCGCTGGAAATACAAAAAAAAGAAATTGATATTGCCAAAGCACGTGAATTCTGGTCTTTCAAACCACTCAGCCAGGCTACGCCTCCGATTACAAAAAATAGAACGTGGGGTAAGACATCCGTTGATCAGTTTATCTTGTCAAGACAAGAAGCGAAGGGGATTACACCCAATGAACGGGCAAATCGACAAACTTTAATTCGACGGGTTTATTTTGACCTTTGGGGACTGCCTCCCGAGCCAAACGAAGTGGGACAGTTTGTCAACGATCAATCTCCTGATGCCTACGAAAAACTCATCGATCATTTGTTAGCCGGTCAACATTATGGCGAGCGTTGGGCCCGTCATTGGCTTGATGTTTCTCGATTTGCAGAAAGTAATGGGTATGCATTTGATAAAGATCGTCCTGCCGCTTATCACTTTCGCGATTTCGTGATTAAAGCTCTCAACGAAGATATGCCCTATGATCAATTTATCAAGCTGCAAATTGCCGGTGATCAGTTAGGTCCTACAGATTATATGTCACAAGCCGCCACCGGTTTTTTAGCCGCGGGTCCTTTTACCTCACAACAGACTCAAAAAGAACGCGAACGTAGTCGATACGAGCAGTTAGATGATGTAATTCACACCATCGGTACTGCAACGTTGGGGCTGACACTCGGCTGTGCTCGCTGTCACGATCATAAATTCGATCCTGTTTCCAGCCGCGATTATTATCGGATGATTGCGGCATTTGCCGAAACAGGGTTTCAAGACTACCAACATGATTGGAATCCGGAAAAATATAAAAAGGAAAAAGCAGCCTTTGATATTACCCATAAACCATTTATCGATGCGCGGCTCAAATATGAGAAAGGAACCCTGCCTTCAAAATTAGCAATCTGGCTGGAAAAAAGACCGACCGAATCCATTCAGCCAAGGCTCAGCGACTGGCATACCATTGGTCCCTTTACAGCAGCGAATTTTGAGAATGCTTTCAATCGAAGAAATGATCCTGAGAAAAAAGTGGATCTGAAGAAAACCTACTCAAAAGGGAAATTAAAGTGGACACCTCAGCCAACCTGGACTGATGGTAAAGTTCATAACACTCTAAAAGGAAATAATTCTGCCAATTATCTGTTTCGGACGATAGAAGTCCCTCAGGCAACTCCGCTCGATATTTCACTCGGTCGCGATGATGCGATTAAGGTCTGGTTGAATGGGAAGTCGGTGTTATCCAAAAAAGTAATGGGGGGCGCCGCCGCTGATCAGGATAAAGTCAAACTCGCACTGAAGGCTGGAAAAAACGAACTCCTGGTAAAAATTGTGAATGCCGCTGGTCCCTCCGGATTTTATTTTAAGGCGAAAGATACAACCCCTCCCAAAAAGATCCAAACGATTCTGGCTTTATCAGAAGCTGACCGCAATGAAAAGCAAAAACAGGAACTGCTGAAATGGTATGCTCCCTATGATGCGGGCTGGATCAAGCTCAATGATGCAGAGCAGGAAAATATGAAAAAGCATCCCAAGCGTGACCTGATGCCTGTGTTTGCCGCGCGAAAGGGAGGAGCCACTTACAATTTTGGAGCCGATACCCGCAAGGTCTATCATCTTGTACGGGGAAACTCCAATCGTAAAAATGGATTGGCAAAGCCTGGTTTTCTGAGAGTTTTGATGACAGCTGACACACAAGAAAAGCAGTGGATGCAGGAACAATCTGAAAAAGCGAAGCCACGTCATCCAAGAGTTGCTTTTGCGGATTGGTTGACAGATACCAAACATGGTGCAGGGCATCTTTTGGCGCGGGTTATGGTGAATCGATTATGGCATCATCATTTTGGACGAGGAATTGTTGGGACACCTAGCGATTTTGGGACACAAGGTTTTCGCCCTACGCATCCTGAGCTACTTGATTATCTGGCTTCGCAGCTTATTAAAGAAAATTGGAATCTCAAGCCCATTCATAAACTGTTGATGATGAGTTCCGTTTATCAGCAGTCAGGCCTTTCAATTGCAAGTGGCCTCAAGCATGATCCCGAAAACCGGCTATGGTGGAGGCGTCCTGCGATTCGAATGGATGCGGAAATCATTAGAGATAACCTCTTAGCCGTGGGGGGAACACTTGACAAAAAAATGTTCGGACCCGGGTCATTGAATCAGGAAGACAAACGACGAAGTGTTTACTTGAGAGTCAAACGAGATAAACTGATTCCAATATTACAACTATTTGATGCACCAGATGCAATTCAGAGTATCGGGAAACGGAATGTTACTACCGTGCCTCCTCAGGCACTGGCGATGATGAATTCGCCATTCATCCGTAAATTATCTGAAAATCTGGCAAGTCGAGTTCGCGCTGATGGTAAGAAAAGCCTGGAGCAAACAGTCAATGACGTTTATGCCATCAGCCTCTCAAGGCAACCGACTCCCAAAGAACAGCAACAGATGTTGCAGTTTATCCATTATCAGACAGAATCTTATGGCAAGAATCCCAAGGCAGGCGAATTAGCGGTCGCTGATTTTTGCCAGTTGATTATTTGTACAAATGAGTTTGTATTCGTTGATTAATTGAGAATCATCTATCACAAATCGAATATCAGAAAGCAGACGCTATGGGTGAGCAACCTTCAGGACTTACAGGTAGGGCTTTTGACTTTGAAGCTCGTAGATCGTTTCTTAAAAACGCAGGCTTGGGCTTTGGAAGTCTGGCACTGACGGGACTGTTGAAAGAGCAAGGTGTTCTTAATACTGCCGATGCTGCTAATACGGCGGTCTTGCAGGCAAAACGACCTCATTTTGCACCGAAAGCGAAATCCATTATATGGTTGTTTATGCCGGGCAGTCCTTCTCAGGTCGATACCTTTGACTATAAACCGATGTTGCAGAAAAGGCACGGCGAAAAACTGGAGGGAGCAGACCCGAAAACAGGTTTCTTTACCACTAGCGGCAAGCTATTGAAATCACCTTTCAAGTTTAAACAGCATGGTGAGTCGGGTGCATGGGTTTCTGAAATCTTTCCCAATATTGCCAATCATGTCGACGATATATCATTTATTTATTCGTGTTTTTCTCGGTCTAACAACCACACGCCAGCGATGTTAGAGATGAATTCGGGTGCGTTTCTGCAAGGGCGACCCTGTATGGGGTCTTGGGTGACTTATGGGCTGGGAACAGAGAATTCAAACCTTCCCGGTTTTGTGGTCATGCATGGCGCGATGCCCCGGGGTGGGAATCCGATTTGGGCGCCTGGATTTTTACCAAAGAAGTATCAGCCAACGTCGATTGATGGCAGGAGTACCGTGCCCATATCAAATTTGTCTCGTCTTAAAACGATGACCGACAAACAACAAAGAAAGCAACTGGATTTATTGAGGCAGATGAATGCAAAGCATCAGGAATTAAGGCCGCACGAAGCAGACTTAGCAGCGCGTTTGGAATCCTTTGAGCTTGCCTATCGCATGCAGACCGCCGCACCTGAAGCATTGAGTGTGCAAGATGAATCGCAGACGATTCAAAAAATGTATGGAGTTGATCAAAGAGAAACCGAGCTTGTTGCGAAACAGTGTATCACTGCGCGGCGGATGGTTGAGCGGGGAGTTCGATTTATTCAGATCTATGCCGGCACCAATGGTGGTGGAGGTGGTGTTGCTGATGTACCGTGGGACGGGCATAGTGATATTAATGCCAATCATCGTATCGCTGCGAAATCGGTTGATCAGCCGATCGGTGCGCTTCTGGCAGACTTGAAAGCGCGTGGACTTTTAGATTCAACACTTGTGGTTTGGGGGGGCGAATTCGGAAGAACCTCTGACTCTCAAGGCAGTAACGGTCGAGATCATAATCCGAATGCGTTCACAATGTGGATGGCAGGCGGCGGTATTAAAGGTGGTGTCCAATATGGTGCCAGTGATGATTATGGTTACAAGGCCGTTCAAAATCGTGTGGGTGTGAATGATCTGCATGCGACGTTGTTGCATCTCATGGGCATCGATCATATGAAATTGACCTATCGGTTCAATGGTCGCGATTATCGCCTCACTGACCTGGGGGGAGAGCTCATCAAAGAAATAATGGTTTGATTCTCAGTCTGGTGATTCACCGAAATTCGTCAAAGTTCGCATAAGAGCAATTGAGGCCACCGCTTCTTCACTAACAACGCGGTCAGCGCCTGCTTGTTTGAGTTTTTCAACATTGGTTTGATAACGACAGCGCACAATGAGTTTCCCGGTTCGATTTAATCTGCGGATTGCACGTACAATTCGTATTGCCGTCTCATCGTCGGGGACACAGACGGCTGTTAATACGGAATCACTGACTCCAGCAAGCTCTAACGTGCTGCTTTGCGTCGCGTCGCCTGCCACAGTGCGAAATCCTTCCTGGGCGAAAGGGTGCAGATTGATCGAACTAAAGTCGATCAGGCAGACATCGTTTCCCTTGATCTCAAGTTGGGAAGCAAGCTGACGCCCGATTGGCCCAGCTCCAATGATAGTTGCCCGTGTACTTTCAGGTGATACTGTATCGAGTATATGTTCGTTTTCATTTTCTGCGTCTTCTGAGTGCACGAATCGCAAGCCAAATCTCATCAAAGGTGGTGTCACAATCAGAGAGCCAAAAGCAATCGCAACCACATTTTGATAGTCGACGTTCGTTAATACTCCCGATTCTAAACCAAGCAGCACCAGAACAAATGCAAATTCACCGACATGCGCTAATCCAATCCCCATTCCGAATGCCTGGCGAATTGGCAGACCGGTTAGCTTTAGTGCGATTGTCCCTGCAACTGTTTTGATGATGATGACACCGACTAAGACCAGGAGCATCTCCACGGGTTTTTCCAGGATCAGACGTGGATCGAAAATGAGTCCCAGGCCGACAAAGAATATGGCAGCAAAAGTCTCCCGGAAGGGTAATACGAGAGCATCAATCTGTTTGGTCCAACGGTTACCGTTGAAGATTAAGCCGGCAGCAAATGCACCTACGGCTGGAGGGAGTCCGACTGAGTAGGCCGCAAGGGTCACTGCGCCCAGTGACACGACAGTAAACAGAATTACTAGTTCGGGGCTACGATATCTGGCAAACATCGGGATCACCCATTTCGAGAGCAGGTATCTCAGTACTGCAACTGCGACAACAAATAAGATTGACGTCAAGGCCAGCATGATATAATCAGTCAGTCTTGCTGCTTGCCCCGTTCCAGTTAACAGAGGGACAAGAAGTAAGAGCGGAATCAATGCTGCATCTTGGAACAAAAGGATGCCGATGGCGCGCCGACCATGTGATTGTTCAGAATGTCCCCGTTCGGAAAGGGCTTTGAATACAAGCACAGTTGAACTAAACGTGACTGCCGCTGCGATGAGTACTGCCGATTGCCAGCTGATGCTTAACCAAAGCAATACGGCGGCGACTGGAATCGCGACCAGAGTCATTTGAACCGCACCACCAATGATCAACTTGAATCCGAGTCGTTTTAAATCATCGAGATGAAATTCGAGGCCGATCGAAAATAATAGTAGAAAAACACCTGCTTCTGCGAAGTGCTCTAACTGATGGTTTTTATCCAATACCCAGCCAAGCACACCTTGTCCCAGTAGCGCACCTGCAATCAGGTAACCAATTAATACAGATGCCCGCAACCATCGACATACTAAACTTGCAATGAGCCCTGCCGCCAAAATAGTAAGCAGGTCGTATATTAGCGATTGCGTCATGCGTTTCCGATACTGTCTGAAAAATAGATTGTAGAATCATGGTTCTCACAGACCTATTATCCATTCGTTTGCATTTTTTCTGCAATACTATTAATGGAAATTGGCCGCCTCGAGTAGTAATGAACCGCCTGCACCAAGTGTAATGTTAAACCGATTTCATTTGGTGCTGGCGTATTCTATTACCGATAAGGCGACCAGGTAAAGGGAGTGTTCTGCTTAAGTGACTTCAGATTGATTCATGAACCTCTTTTTGGGTTCGGTCAAACTGCTGAGTCCGTTCCAATGCGCGAGCGACGGTACGACTGGCTCGTTCGGCAATTCCTGAAACACAAGTAGCGACGTCCTCAGCTTTTTCGTTGATCACAACATCACTTGCCCGGTGAAGAGAAATACAAATGCGACAAGCTTTATCAACACCACCCCGTGGTCCATTTTCGTCAACGATGACAAGGTCAATTTTTTTAATCGATGATTCGAATCTTGACAACGCAAAATCTAACCGACGTTCACAGAGTTCTCTGAGATCTTTATTCAATAGTTTATTACGATCCGTGATGGATATGTGCATGGTGAATCCTCTCAAATTAGTAACGAAGTTGTGGGGTAGATTTCCTAGTGTGGCTACCCTTAGTATGGACTTACTCAATATTATGTTGGTTTAATTTGTATCATTTTTATGAGATTGTTTACCAAATAAAGTCAGCTCAATCTCTTCCCAGTTTCCATCTTCTGTGTATTGAAATTGGGATTCACTGTCCAATGCAATCAGGTGCAGCCAACCACCACTGAGTAGGTTAGCAATCATTTGATGCTTCTTGATCACTGTTTCAATCATTTCTCTCGGAGCAGCAATCAAAACCTGCAATCGCATGGGTAAATGCTGGTAGTCTTCACCAGAGTGTAGAGATTGCCAAGGTAAACCTGTCATCAGGTCGCCGCTATTGCCAGAAAGAATTCCGAAACCTCCTACCACGTTATGCAACGTTTTATTTCCACTTCCGAAATGATGGTTATCCACAGTGGAGGCGTAGTACTGCATATTGATCCAATGGGCCACAATCATGGGTGCGGTCATAATGTTTTCCAGGACTTCACCTTCAGGGTCAGTCTGGTGGTTGTAACTATGTAAGAAGGAACGACCATCCAGATCAATTTCTTTGGTCAGGGAGCGCGGGGCAACGATAAATGCGGCGTTACCTGCCAATCCCCACTCAGGTCGTACTTCGGACCAATCGCCGGCTCTGCGCAAAAGATCCGCCAATGATTGACTCCCAATCGATGGCATTCGTTCAACCTGAGTTTGCTCAGTCGCACTTTGAGAGTAATTCTGCAATTCCTGCAGGTCTGCTTGATGTGATTCGGGAACCATTTCCAGGTCAAAAAGCTCAATTTTGTCGGTCGTCGTATTATGCAAGCCACCCAGAAAGTAAGTGTCTTCGGGGATATGAATGTTTCGATCAGCTAAAGCCTGTCGAATTTCAAGATGATTGAGAAGCATTGCTGCCAATCTTGCATTGGGCTCACCAGAGTGTCCACCGCAGGCACCACAATCCAGACCAGCTTTCAAAGGATTATTTTCTGTCTGGCTGGCATGTCCACAGAACGCCACAAGCCTTGCAAAATTTTCAGTTAATCCCAGATTCTTCAACATGGATTCAGCAAGATCAATTTGATCTGATGTCGAGATACCTTGTTGATTGAGACTTTTCAAAGTGGGCTTTAGATGCTCATGGTTTGCTTTGCGAATTCCATCGTATCCTGCATTCGTTTTTGAATCGGTAACGTTGACAGTTCGACCTAAAAGTTTAAACCCATAAAACAGACCCGTCGTTTCCACAAAAGAGAAGCAACCCACAGCTGAAGTTTGCAGACTTTTCCATAGCTTTCGAAACGATCTGATCAAACTACGTTCCTGGAGTGTCTTCGACAGCGAGGATTCATCTTTTGTGTGCAATTCTTCATGTAGTTGGAACTGTGGTTTTAATAGTACCGGTACATGGCTATCCCCAGATTGCTCTCCGAGCCGTACGAATTCAATTGGTAAACCAAAGAAACCTGCAAATCCGAAAGTCTCAACTCGATTCGAAAGAGACTCTATTTGCCGACGAATTCGTTCCGATCGGACGTCGATACAGAAGACCATTTGTGCTAATTTTCGTTTCGAATCATTTGTGTCTGAATCGACGGATTCTGATCCATTTTGTTGTTTTTGATTTTTTTGTGACTTTGTAGGAATGGAATTTAACAGTCGATTTCGATATCCAATTTCGCTGGCTCGCAGGAGTGTATATCGCAGTAATTCATCGTCTCCAGCGTGGTGTGGAAACTTGAATGAAACAGGTTCGCCACTCGCATAGGAGGTCCAGTTCACATTGAATGAAAAAGATTTTGCCAATGCAGCATCATAGGCAAGACGCATTGCCAGTAAGCCAGCCAGGTCATTCCCAAATTCTGCACTCTGTTCGCTTTGCTCTGATTGATATTTGGCCCACGCACTCCAGCCAGGAATCGTGAATGCCTGACAAAGCAGGAACGTTTCCCAAAGCTCGGGTAGAACATTCAGGCTCTGCAATGAGTAAATAATTGATGCTTCAGCAGTCTGTGGTAGCTGTGAGACATAGCTTCGGAATCCCTTGAGGCCGAGTACCTCAACACTTCGATCATGTAAAGCCGCTGACCGCCAGGATTCATATAATGATAAATGACTCCAGGGACTCGACCAAACTGCTTGTCCTTCATCATAATGCATGGAACAGTATTTCGAGACTTCATCACAAATCGTTGCGGTCCAGTTACCACTTAATGTTTTATCATAAAACTCGGATAGAGTTCGAATACGACGATCGTTGTTGGGAACGTTGGCAGCTTCACTCGATTCATGAGCAAGGCCACCGATTTGCTTGAGCATTTCTTCAATTTCAGTCACGGAATTGAGGTGACCGTTGCCAATTCCATCGACTTTTAATTCTACCAGAGCCGCTTCGATATGATTCCTGTTAAACTGACCTTGCTGAAATTCATTCGCATAATGTTGCAAGGGCATGAGAGTTTCGCAGTCTGAAAAGACCCGCAAAAAATTTCGTGCATTTAAAAAAGAACGTTCTGAAATTCCACTGTAAGGATTGACGGCTACATAATCATTAAGTGGCCAGACAGGAGCGATCACTTCGTTGACTTGCTTGAGAACTTCAGCAACTTGTTCAATGATATGAAGTTGTTCTACTGCTTGTTTTTCTAAAGTGCCCGAAGAGGGCAAAGGCAGCAAAGTGGATTCTGCTTGTGAGATCATCTTAATAATCCTTATTTGATTTCTGCGAGTTTGAGTTGTGATTGGCTATGCAAACCAGAAGGAGAGATTATTCTTTGGCGAGCGTTCCAAATTTATGACGTAACCAGGGCTCGATATAAAAGCCGTTTGATGCGTGGACATAGAAAATGTTGAGCCATTTGAAATTCGTGGGACTAACCACAATTTTAGTCAGCATAAACATGCCGCCGAATCCAAACAGTACGACTGATGCGATGAGCCAGGTGATCGTGGATGTCTGAACTGTCGGCAGACTGGGAGCAACGATTTTATCGACAGAGAGAAAACCGATGCAGTAAGCAAAACAGAGGAGTACCCCTGTTACCGAAGTTCGAATGAAGAGTTGGCGACTGGCAGATTGCAGTGATTGTCCGATCCAGCTGATTAAAGCCAGACACAGCACAAATCCGAGCAAAATCCCACCTGGTTTTGTTGTGGGGTTGATGCCAAAGAGAGACGATATCAAAAGGAACATGCACACAACAACGACGCTCAGCATACCCAGCTTTGACCAGGATACCTGGTGTAATTCACGTTTTTCTCCAATGATTTTAATGGCCTGATTTTGTTCCAGTACACTACCACTACTCAAGAAGGCATGAGCTTTGTAAAGTGAATGGGCAAGAATGTGTAACATCGCTGCAGAAAATGCGCCCAAACCACATTGCAGCATCATGAACCCCATTTGAGCTATCGTCGAATAAGTCAGCGATTTTTTCACGCTGGTTTGTGTTAACATGATGAGTGCTGCGAAACATGCAGTAAAGGCACCGACAATCGCTAATGTAGTTAAAGCTGTAGGGGTCAATGATACAAGCGGGCTGGTTCGAATAATGAGATAGCCTCCTGCATTCACGATTCCCGCATGCATTAAAGCCGAAACGGGAGTCGGTGTTTCCATGGTCTGAGGTAACCAGATATGGAAAGGGAACTGGGCAGATTTGGCAATGGCACCAAAAACTAAAAACCACCCAGCCCAAATCACTTGTGGTGAGATTTGATCTGCTTGTGAGCTGATCGCTGCGAAGATTTCAGAAAAATTGAGTGTTTGAAATTCTACGTAAATCAGAATGAGTGCCGCTGCTAATGCAGCATCACCAATTCGACTGACTGTGAATTTGGTCCAAGCAGCACGTTGCGCGGCCGGTCGATTCTTATAAAACACAAGCAAGTGATGCAGACCCAGACTGGCCATAATCCAGGCAAGCACAAACAAGAGTAAATTTCCTGAGATAGCCATGAAGGAAACGGCGCCGACTGTAAAGCCTGTCCAACGGAAATAAGTTCCTTGAGCTGCTTCACCATCGAGATAACGAACTGAGAATCGGCAAATGACCCACCCAATGAAGCTCACTAGAGCAAACATCAATCCTGAAATACCATCATAAAAAATGAGATGTGTTCCAGACGATTGAATCACACTATTAAATGGTTGTATGTTTGTGTTCAGTGTCATCTGCACGACATAAAAAGCCATAATGACAAACGCCATTACAAATTGGGTTCCGGCAATCCCTGTAATCAGTTGGCGAATCTGACGTGCCTTGGCATTGGCCCAGTCGGCGGGGATCAATACAGATAATAGCATTAGAAATGCAGGTAAAGCCAAAATGGCACTCAAATCACTCATTATAGGTGTACTCCTTTTAGTTATTTATGATTCGTGAAATATAAAGCATGAAAAATTTGTCGTCAATTATGTTTCGTGTATATTTTGGGAATTCTTGAGAAAAAATTCGATTCAAGCCAAAATTGAGGACAAAATAATGCTGTAGTCAAAAGATTTATGTTTCACGAATCGATATTCATGTATAATTCGCCTGAAATCACTCGATTTATTGTGAGGCTGACGAATAAATTAAGATCGTGTTAAGAATTACCGCAAAGTGATGCCACCAAACGAGGATATGATGGGTAAGTCATCGAAGACGAAAAAACAAAGTGACCATAAAAAAATTTCAGGTTCCAAAGAGACAGATTCGAAAGTAAATCAACAGGCTGATACAGCGGCCAAATCTGCCGAAGCACCTGGGAATCGCTGGACATTTCTCACGAATCATGCACACGTTCTTATTTTGTTGCATCGAGAACCGGAGATCGTGTTACGACAAGTTGCTGTCCAGGTTGGCATCACAGAACGAGCCGTTCAAAGGATTATTCAAGATCTGGAAGAAGAGGGATTTATTCACCGCGAGAAGGTGGGGCGTCAAAATCGGTATGAAGTTCTAACCGATCAGCCACTAAGGCATTCCATCGAAAAACATAAAAAAATTGGAGAGCTACTCGAGCTTGTCTCTGAATGAACTCACTGGTAATTCTTCACTATTGAAGCGCATATTCGATCCGCTCCAGCATTGAGCGGCTCTAATCAGACAGTGTTGACACGTAGATAGAGTCTACATATCTTCAATGTATGGACTGGCTCAATTATCATCACTTGTATTACTTCTGGTTAGTGGCGCGTGAGGGAAGTATCGCGCGTGCTGCCAAACTGTTACATTTGGCCCATCCGACCATCAGCAAACAGCTCCAACAGTTGGAAGCTTCCTTTAGTGAGAAACTCTTTGACCGTGCCGGTCGAAATTTGGTGCTGACAGAATTTGGGCACACGGTTTTTCGCTATGCAGAAGAGATCTTTTCTGTCGGCCGTGAATTGCAAGATGCGGTACGCAAGAAGTCAGGCAGTCGACCCGCTCGGTTCGAAGTGGGGATTGTCGAAGTTTTACCGAAGCTTGTTGCTCATCGTTTACTCGAACCTGCATTCCAACTGGAAGAAGACGTGCACATCGTCTGCCGCCAGGGTAAGCATGATGAATTGCTGGCCGAACTAGCAGTCCATCGTCTGGATCTCATGTTTTCTGATGCACCTGTCAGTCCAACAGCAAGTGTGAAAGCATTTAATCATTTGCTGGGAGAGTCTGGGTTATCTTTTTTTGCGACGTCTCAATTTGCCTCAATCTATCGCCAGAACTTTCCCAATTCTCTGAATGCGGCACCGCTCTTATTACCAGCAGACAAAACCGCAGTACGTCGCGATCTGGAGCAGTGGTTTTATACAGAAGGTCTTCGACCGCGAATCGTGGGTGAGTTTGAAGATACCGCTTTGATGAACGTCTTCGGTCAGGACGGAGTTGGCATATTCTCTGCGCCCACGATGATTGAAAAAGAGATTTGTCATCAGTACAAAGTACGCGTTGTTGGCCGCACTGATGCAGTCTGCGAACGCTATTATGCAATTTCTGTTGAACGTCGTATAAAACACCCGGCAGTACTTGCGATTTGTGAAGACAACAGTTCGCTCTAAGTTTCGTACGATCAATTCGTATCAGAAGTAAGCATTCTCGAATCTACCGAGAGAAAGGCTAAATGTAATCGTCGAGTAACCGGTAGCTGAGCAGACAACCAACACTGCCAAGCTGAACTAACTCATCACTTTGGTTTACGACTTCGATTGTGCTATCGAATTCTTCTGCCAGACTGACCATTTTCTCTTTAATATCAACCTTGCGAAACGTCCGTGAACCACATTCAGGGCATGATTCGGGTTGTACGGAATCAAGATCGAGATTAAAGCATTGATTGCATAACCAAACCATCCCTGGTTGATAATCTTTATGCAAAACCAGAACATCCACTTGCCCAAGGCACAACGCGCGATAGCTGGGGCCGGTTCCTGCGACTGCCAATCCACCTGTGCGGAGTTGACTGAGCAAATCCCTAACTTTTGCTCGCGATTCCTGTTCTTCCGCTTCGACAAAAGCGGCAAGTGTACTCTCCACAACATCTTTCAGAGGTGTAGAACCGGATGCAGTCACGCTATCAATTACACGTTCCATTAAGTGTTTAGGCAGTTCATTTTTTATTTGAGACACGACATTCGTATTTCCTGCAAGAATTAAGTGCGAATAATCACCTGCCACCATCAACTTATCAAGTAATGCAATCGATTCTTTGAGAAACTTGCGTTTGCGTTCCTTCAAATATCTTTGAAAATGTGCTTTGGTCCATTCGCGTCCGACTCGCTTACGCAACTCTGGTCTTTCGTTCCACATTTGTGCTGTGATACTTCCCAGATTCACTTGCAGTATGCGGACACTTTCTTCGGTGGCAATCATCACGATGTAGCGATGATAGGTATCTTTCAGTTCGATTAAGTGGTAAATATTAGGAACATTGTCAACAGCGATCCAATTTGGGAGTGGGACCCGGAATTGCATTGGTAGGAAAAAAGGCTCCTTACCGGATCGACAGAAAATTGCAATCCCTTGTGCATCCGGTAATAATTCCGTATCGAGATATCGCTGGATTTGAGCGAGAGCCGTATCAAAGTCTTCTCGTTCAGAACCACTCAATCTGTGTTGTAGGGTTCGTATTCGTTCAACAAAAATATTTCTGTCTTTAAGACGCCTGTTGACCAGCGACTGATAGCAACTGATGACTGGAGCCTCTGTAGCAGAGAGCGAAATTAAACTACGAATATGTTGATTTAAGTTCTTAAGTTCCATGATAAGCGCTCCTGGTTCTGACAAGATGCTTTTGAGTTTCGGCATTTACAATGGAGACATGTCTAGTCGAATTGTTTTGTCAAGTAGCTTTTTTAGTTTTCCTTCGATGTCAGTGACGTTTGCCGACGGCGTATCCATTTTTCAAAACCAACGACACAGTATGCGGTAATACCAACGGCTAGAATCCAACCCCACCAGTTCCAGCCGATAGGAGTACTGTGAAAGAGGCGGTTCATGGAGGGGGCATAAGTGTAAAGCAATTGCAGCACGATCATGATGGCCGCTCCACCAACAACCCAGAGATTACTAAGCAGACCGAGTTGGAACATCGATCTTGTCAGACTGCGGCAATTGAACAGATAGAAAAGTTCGACCATGACAAAGACATTCACGGCAATGGTCCGTGCCTCTTCAATACTTGAACCACTTAACAAAGCCCACTCAAACAGTCCAAATGCGCCGACTAGCAGTAAAGTTCCGACCAGAAAAATGCGCCCGATGAGATCTCTAGTGAGCAAGGGGGTATCAGGATCTCGAGGCGGACGTTGCATGATATCTTCTTCTTTGGGTTCAAATGCCAGCATCAAACCCAATAAAACCGCTGTTGTCATATTGATCCACAGAATCTGAACGGGCAGGATTGGTAAAGTGACTCCCAGAAAAACTGCTGCCAGAATCACTAAACCTTCCCCCAGATTTGTTGGTAATGTCCAGACGATAAATTTTGTCAGGTTGTCAAACACACCACGTCCTTCTTCAACGGCAGCTTCGATGGATGCGAAATTATCATCTGTCAAAACCATATCGGCAGCTTCTTTTGCGACTTCCGTGCCACCTACGCCCATCGCGACTCCAATATCTGCCTGTTTCAGTGCTGGTGCGTCATTTACCCCATCTCCTGTCATTGCCACGATCTGTTTCTGAGCTTGAAGTGCACGGACCAAACGCAGTTTTTCTTCTGGAGTCACGCGCGCAAATACCGCACTGGTTTCTGCAACATTGATCAGATCCCGATCGGAGATTTTAGTTAGCTCTTTCCCCGAAACGACCTTGGGAGGAGTATCACTTTGTGTCGCCATGCCATCCAAACCGACTTGTTGGGCGATCGCGGCAGCAGTCAAAGCATGATCGCCGGTAATCATCTTTACGCGGACACCAGCTGTCTGACATGCTTTTACTGCAGCAATCGCTTCAGCCCGAGGCGGGTCGATCATTCCTTGAAGTCCCAGAAACGTTAAGTTACTCACATTCGCATGAGACAGTCGATTAGTGTCGGGTGTGCCACGTTCAATCTCACCTCGCGCAAATGCAAGCACGCGCAAACCTTGGGTAGCTAATTGATCGAACTCATGTTTAATTTTCTCAAGCGGAAGTGGAACGCATTCACCAGAGGCATTTAAAGCCGAGGTACACTTTGACAAGATGACCTCCATAGCCCCTTTGACATAGATGCGTCCTGGTGACTCTGTTCCCATTTCATGAAGTGTGGCCATGTATTGGTATTCAGATTCGAACGGAATGACATCGATTCGAGGTATTCCAGTTATTAGTTCGTCGTTGTCTAAGCCGGCTTTGGCAGCGGAGGTCAGCAGAGCGCCTTCTGTTGGATCGCCTTGGACTTCCCAACGTGCCTCCTTTTTGACCAATCTTGAATCGTTGCATAAGAGTCCTGCTAGCAGACACTCGCGCGCCGCGACATTCAAGTCATGGTTAGACTCATTTCCACTAACGTGAATGGTTCCTGAAGCGGCATAGCCCACACCGGTCACTTTATATTGTTCGCCTCCTGCCCAGATCGCTCGGACTGTCATCTGGTTTTCGGTCAGCGTTCCTGTTTTATCCGAGCAAATAATTGTGGTACTTCCCAGCGTTTCAACCGCTGGTAGCCGACGAATAATGGCCCGACGTCGTGCCATTCGCGCTACACCAATTGCCAAAGTGATGGTGACTGCCGCGGGCAGTCCCTCGGGAATTGCTCCTACCGCTAATGCCACAGCGGCCATAAACATGACGTAGGCAGATTCACCCCGTAATACTCCAATCCCAAACGTGATGGCAGCCAGGATGAGAATCACCACTAACAGCACCTGGCTGAACCAGGTTACCTTTCGGGTCAGAGGAGTTTGTAAAATGTCGGCCTCTGAAATCAATTCGGAAATGCGGCCGACTTCGGTATGGCTTCCAGTCGCGAATATCACACCTCGTCCCTGGCCATAAGTGACAAGGGTTGAAGAATACGCCATATTTTGACGCTCGGCGAGCGGTGTGTCCGGTTGATACACCTGAGAGTGTTTCTCGACGGGTACCGATTCTCCCGTCAACGCCGATTCGTCAATCTGTAAGTCGCGTGTCTCAATCAGTCTTAAGTCCGCGGGGACCTTATCACCAGATTGCAAGAGCACTATATCGCCTGGAACAAGCTCTGTGGATGGTACATTGCGTGTTTTACCGGCCCGAACAACGGTTGCATCTGTCGTGACTGTATTGGCGAGAGCTTCCAGTGCCTTGGCTGCTTTGGACTCCTGTAAATATCCAATCAAAGCATTCACCAGTACGACACCAAAAATGACTCCGGAATCAACCCACTCCTGTAACAACCCGGTGATGGTGCCTGCTGCAATTAGGATGTATACCAGTGGTTGATGAAACTGTAGTAGTAATCGCTTTAAAGGGCCCGAACCAGTCTGTGTGGGGATTGTGTTGGGACCAAAACGTTTTTGACGTGCCTCAATTTCAAATTCGTCCAGGCCTTTTTGCGAATCTACATCCAGTAATTGAACGGCTTCGTCTACTGAAACATGATGTAAGTGCTTTTTGATTAGTGTCTCCATGCTGCATCCTTCACTCAACGTCCGTACTGAGTCATTCAGACTCATTCCATTCCGCCTCCAGCGCGAAAAAACTGTATCCTATCGATATCTTAATCTAATCAACGTGATTTATATGCATTCGGCGCACCAGCGGGCACAAAGATAAAGCATTAATGAAGTGTAGATAAAATCTACATGATGATATCTGGTGGTTCGTGTCACCTAGAATCCTGCGGAGCTCACATATCCTGTTTAGCCAGAGTGAATGTGTATTTTAAGCGAATAGAAGCGAGAAGATTATGGTGCTCTCAAGCGCAGGCTACAAAAAGGGAATGTTTGAAAAGGCTTGCTGTAAATTCAGAATGGAATTTGATCTGAAGAGTTATTCTACATTTGATTCAACAGAGTCTGAGCGGCGGATACAGTAAGTGAGAGGCGTTCAATTAAAGCTATTTTCAGATGCTTAACGACGGTTTGTTTTTTTCTTTGCTGCATCAGCTTCCTGTACATTGACGGGGATCGGTACCACTTTCAGCTTTATTTCTGACTCGTCAGCGATTTTCAGAACATCACGGCAGTATTCATGGCAGCTGATACACGTTGTCAGTGATTGCATGTATGTAAAAGCGGCTCCGTCGAGATTTTCTTCCTTGGCCATTTTTGCAAGTTTTTGTGACTGTCGGCGTAGTTCAGTACGATGGTGGGCATAAATGCGATCGCTGTGTGAAGCCCAGGCGGTGGCACTACAGATGCGGTCCAATTCATTGGCACCACGGAGAATTTGTTCAAAATCTTTGGTGACTAATCCATTGGTGATTTTCTGAGTGCTGGCAAGCTTGGCAAGCATCAGAGCTGATTGTTGGTCACCTTGATCTGGTTCCGACTCACGATTTTCTCCTGATGCGAATGCGGCTCCAAATACGAAAAGAGCGATTCCTGTTACCAATAACCATCGATGCATCATATTCGTTCCTTGAATAGTACGTTATGTCACCCCCCCCGATTCAGGGCAATTTATTCATTCACTGAGTGTAGTTGTGATAGAGCTGAGGGTGTTTTTTCAGCTTTACTTGACCGATAAAATCCGCCTAATACTTCATATCGGCCGCAGAGAGCAGATTTCTGTAATAAATACACAACTATGATTCAAGTATTCCGATTACTTCCACTTTTGGTTTACGTGTCCAGAGAGTAACTCTCTCGAAAACAGTCTTCTGCAAACAACCCAAAATATGTGATTTTCAGACTTTACCACTGCGGGGCACTACATAAAATCAAATGTTAGAATGTTTTGATACTTGTGAGAGAGTCTCACGTGATAATTTAATTCCACAAAGGTAGTAGCTATGTTAGATTCTCAAATCATGATTCTCCAATTCAGGAGAACGGTAAGTATCATCGCGGTTTTGGCTTGTTGGTTTTCTCCATCTTTCGCATTTGCAGAAAACGATTGGTCACATCATCTCAATCATTGGTTGAATCAGAATCAAATTACTCATGTTTCCATACCACAGAATCGAAAATTTGATGAGCAATATAATTTTCTTATCCTGGTTTGGCAGTACAAAACACGTGCCACGAACGATAGAGATCTTTACAAAAAAATTCATCTCAACGGTTGGCACATTGATTATGGTGAAGGCAAGCAAAAACTTGCAGCGTGGGGAGCCCAACAGGAGTGGCCGTATTATGTCGATCATGCCGCCGGTAAGGGGATCTTGCATCTGACACCACGTTCTGGACTCAGTTCAATTCCGAAATCAGGCGCACCCTCACCGCGACCCTGGTCTTTTGCCGATCCCAAAACTTTCCAGGAGTTGACTCGGCGGCTTGATGCAAACATACCACCCATTCTGAATGGTCCCGTTGCCGCCATCGCATTAGATGATGAAGTCTCGTTAGGCAGTTTTAATTCGCCGTTGGAAGTCGATTATTCACCTCAAGCCATTGCCGCGTTTCGCAAATGGTTGAAATCTCAGTATTCTTCCAATTCAGCCTGGCAACGTGCATGGCAGTTACCAGCGGTATCTGAATCAGCAAAACTTGCCTCTGCTCAGCCGGTGACCTATGAGAAAGTTCGACAGCAGCTCAAAAATTTACCACCGAGCAAATGGCGACTGGCACCCTGGCTTGACTTTAGAACTTTTATGGATCAGATGCAGGCAGAAACCTTTGCTGCAGCGGTCCAACATGCCCGCAGCCATGCTCCCACAGTACCGATTGGTGTGGTGGGTGGACAACAACCCTCGGCGTATGGCGGATTTGACTACAGCCTGCTGCGCCATTCCGTGCAATGGATGGAAGCATATGACATTGGTGGTACAAACGAACTTTTACGCAGCTTTTGGGCTGATACGCCACGGCGGTATCAGATGCAAACCTATTTTGCTTCTGTCGATCTAGCCCGTGATCAATGGTTTTTGTGGTACTATCTGGCTCATGGCAACCGTGGAGTGATTGCCTGGCCCGACTCGGGAGGCAAGCCTTGGTTTAATGCTGGGAAAATCAATCCTGCGGTTGAGAAGCTAAGTAACACATTTGCCGCGGTCCAGGCAGATTCCTTGCAGGTTTTAGCCGCGCCACAAACCCAACCCGTTTTTTCCCCAATTGCGTTGCTCTATTCTCATCCGAGTATCCAGGTTGGTTGGGCCATTGATGCGACGACCCACGGAAAAACCTGGCCGAGGCGTTCATCCAGTCTAGACAATTCTTGCTTATCGAGTGGAAAGAATCGTGTCGCCTGGACACGTCTTCTCGAAGACCTGGGACATCAACCACGTTGGATCGATTCACAGGAACTATGCGCCGGTGAGCTGCAAAACAGGGGAATCAAACTTTTGATTTTACCTCAAGCGTTTGCCCTGAGTAGTGAAGAATGTCAGGCGATCAAAGCATTCGTCAAGAGTGGAGGTGCTGTCATCGCAGATTATGCTCCTGCAATAACCGATCAACACGGAAGTGGATATCTGACTCCTCCCCTGGATCAACTCTTCGGACTCAACCGTCTATCAAAGTCGGGTTGGTTTGATGGAAATCGACGATTCGAAGTAGATGGTGAGCGCTATCGCCGACCTTTTGCAGAACGTTTGCCTCAAGAAAACTGCCTGCTCGATTCTAATATGCCAATTGTCGAACGAAGTCTTTCCGGAACTCGTCTTGAACATCAATTTGGTAGTGGACGCACGCTTTATTTGAATCTTTCTCCCACTGGCTATTTTGATCAATCTTTGCGCGGAGCCAACTTCGGTAATCACTGGCGAAAATGGATTGGTGACTGGATTGCCAAACAGGAGATTCAGGAGCCTGTGCGGGTCACTCGAGAAGATCAACAGGAGCATGGCGTTGAATTGTTACGTTATCGAACCAAAGACCAAACAGAAATTTGGGCCATTGTTGCGAATCCCACACGTCAGGCTAGTGTCGATGGACCGGGCAGTGGTATCGCTTTGTCTTCACAGAACATTCCGCTCCGTATTGGAACAACTTTGCCAATCTCTGGGTGTCGAAATCTTCGCACAGGTAAATCTTTGGGAACCAAATTTCCATTGCAACTCGAGTTGCCCGGTAGCGAAGCAATCGTGTTGGAAGTGACGATTAAACCTTAAGGAAATCATAGTTTCCTTTTTTAATATGGAGGCAGATTAGTAACTCGTTCTTGCTAAGAAACCGTCCTGTTTTTAAACATAGTGTTCTGTGAATTAGATCAAATTTGGTTCAGGTATCGATGAACACAGGTGACGGCAAGAGAGCCGTCGCCGACTGCGAAGCCACATCGCTTGGTTGTACCAGAGCGCACATCACCAGCGGCGAGGATCCCCGGACATGTTGTTTCAAGATCGCATGGGGTTCTGTCTTGCGTCCAGAATTCGTCATTATGAATTGCAGAACCAGTTAACACAAAACCTTTTTCGTCACGACGAACAGATTCGGGGAGCCAGTCGGTATGAGGACGCGCACCAATAAAAATAAATACTCCTGTACAATCAAGTTGGTCTTCGGCTTCCGTTTTGTTGTTCCTTACAAGAACGGACTCAACATATTGGTCTCCGTTGATCCCACTGATTTCCGTATCGGGAATCACTTCAATACCTTTATGTTTGAGAATGCGGTTGCACAGGTAGGAAGACATTCCTTTTCCTAACTCATCGCCCCGAATCAGCATCTTGACATGACTGGCATGGTCGGCAAGGAACATGGCGGCCTGACCTGCAGAATTGCCACTACCTACAATGATTGCGGTAGAGTCGCGACACACGCGTGCTTCTACTGATGTTGCGGCATAATAAACTCCGGCACCTTCAAGTCGACGACATCCTTCAAGATCAAGTTGTCGATACGTCACACCTGTCGCTGCCAGAACACACTTGGCTCTGGCTGTTTGTCCGGTACAGAGATCGAGCAGATGATCGCCGTTTTCATCCTGCCGTATTGTTTTCACTGAGACCGGTGATGTGAATTGTGCTCCAAATTTCAGAGCTTGCAAGTACCCGCGGTTTGCCAGCTCCGCACCACTGAGACCTGAAGGAAAACCGATGAAATTTTCAATCTTGGAACTGCCTCCCGCTTGACCGCCCGGACCAATACTATCAATCACGAGTGTTTTGATTCCTTCAGAAGCGGCATACACTGCTGCAGCTAAACCAGCCGGTCCAGCACCGACAATCACAAAATCATAAGGTGTTGTTTCGACTTCCCGCGAAATACCAAGACATTCCGCGATCTTGATGATAGATGGTTTTTTCGCGACGTGTCCGCTGCAGGCCACAACTGGCACATCTTCGATGGTAGCATCCAATTGGCACAACTGTTGATGGCCTTCCTCTTCCGCGACATCAAAGAACGTATGAGGTACATGATTCTTGTAAAAGAATTCTCGAATTTTGGCGGTCTCCTTTGACTGTGCCGTTCCAATGACACGGGTGCCAAGAAACTCTGAAGCTTCCAGCATACGACGTCGCATTTGAAAGGCTTCGAGTAATAGTTCGCTCAAGTCGGGAATTTCATTAAGCAAGCGCCTTACCTTAGTCGCATTGATGATATATGCCTGTGTTTTGCATTTCGCAATCGCTGAGATGACGGCGGGTCGACCTGTCAGAATATCTACGTCTCCGATGAACCCACCGGGACCATGGGTCACCACTTCTCGCGTTTGACCAGTTGTCGTATCTATGATTGCAACTTCCCCAGAGACAATCAGACAGAATGGATATTCCTTTTGACCGATTTCGATTAAAGATTTTCCATTTTCGAACGTCTCCAGTGTTCCCAATTCGCCAACCTGATGCATAACTTCGTCAGACAACTTGGGAAACGCAATTTCTTCGGCATTTTGGTAAGTCATGACTAATGACATCCTCTTATTAGATCAATTTATTAAGGCAGATAAGGCCAGTAAGTTAGTTTGTTGTTGTGGTGAGCGACGAATCGAACTTCGCCGTCTTGAGAGACGACGACGGCAATGGCATCTTGTAAGCCACAGACCAGTCGATAAGCAGAACGATGTCGGGTGCCCGACGAATCTGCTCTTTCAATAACAGACCGTTCTCCTTCCAGGTCTAGTGCGCGGTGAATTGTTGCCGTGTGTGAATCACCGAGTATCTCTCCGCCAAAACCAATCAATCGAAAACTACGGTCAAGCACGAGTGATCCGTCGATATTCATCAAGTCAGTGAAGAAGTGTCCGAGTTCGATTAATGCTTTATCAAGTTCAGCCAATTCAGCATCCTGCATTTGAAGGTAATCATACCAGGTGACAACCTCAAGCCCGCGCGCCTGTCCGACTTCTCGTCCTCGTTTCATCAGGCTTAACATCAGACGGCGAAATCGATTGATCGAGTCATCCTGCTCAAATCGTACTCGAAAACGAAACCACTGATCCAGCAAGGGGCTGTCATTTTTCTCTTCTGGCAGATAGACCAGCATTCCACCATGGCCTCGGTTACGAACAAGACGCAAGATTCGTCGGACTACACTTTGCGCGATATCTTTCACAAACGATTCGCACATCCGTGTGTTGCTCTTTTCAGAATCAGGAATGAGTTCGTCCAATTCTGCCAACAGCGATGTACGAACGGAGCCGAATTTCTGAGGTAACCAATTTGAACGAAATGGATCAAAACCATCGGTTAATAATTTGCCGCTCAGAGACTCTAAGATTCGAGCATTCCCTGCTGCTACGATGATATGACCGGGACCCAGGCATTGGATCACAAGACGATCTGGTAACAATGAATGACGGATCCGGTCGTCTTCCACTTGATTGATCCAGGTTGTTCCGGTGACAATCATTCCCCAGATCGACATTGCGCCCTCAGCTGAGACGTCAACGGCCAGCAGTGCGCGATAGTATCCGGCTGCTGCAGCAAGTTTCCTCAACTCATGAGGTGTGAACTCGCAAGGTTCCGTAAATCGCAGCACATGTAATTGGCTGTCGCCTACAGAAAGTTCGTTAGCAAAGTCGCTCGCCGGTGCAACGATAATGCGGCATCGTACTGCGTTGCCTTCTTCACGGAGTAAACTCGCCTGATACATCGTGTCGAGTAAAGCGGCAATACTTTTTTGTGATGGTAAGTCTTCAGGCGGATACATTGCTTCTTGCCAGCGATCCACAAGCGCTTTCGCCATCACATCAGGATACGCAGACAGTTCATGCTCCATCATGATTCACTCCATTCGGTAGATATTTAGCCACGTAGCTCAGCTGTCCTTGTGTCGTCAGCACACCTCGAAGATGATTGATATGCCGTTCGAATTAGCAAATAGTCACTTCTGACTGTGAGATGGAGTACTCATCACTTTCATAATAGCACTTTGGCCTGACCAGGCAAGTCTTGGATCAACTTGAGGTGTTCGAGTTGAGATGGTTAATCCCAAGATGAGAATCAACCATTCTTAATCTGAGGTCATCAAATCTCTTTTTAAAAACTTGCGTAAAATGAATCAGTCGGAGGTATGAAAACGTTTTCAGAATTGAGTGATGCAAATGAATTAAGTGTGATAATCATGAAAGTCTGAATCCTGAACGGGTCCATTTTTTGAAGTGTGAAAACAAATTATTCAATCAACTGATGAAATTCTTTCATTAACAATTGTTGATTTTTATGACGATTTTCCTGTTTCACCATTTATTTCAATGAAATAAATGGTATATTGATTCGGAAATTTCATTCAGGAGAAATTATGCAAGTCACTGTGAAAGATGTTGCTAAGGCAGCCGAAGTTTCGATAGGCACTGTCAGTCGTGTGTTGGCTGGTGAGCCAAATGTTTCAGCTGAAACGACAGAACGTGTCATGAAAGTCATCAAAAAACTCAATTATACTCGCTTGCGTCGGCGAAAATCCTTGCCTGAAGGCAAGCGTTTACTCAGAAGAAACATAGCAATGCTTCTGCTTGGGATGGATCGTTCGTTGGCCTCTTTACCATCAGTGGCAAGTGGGATTCACGGTACAGAATCAGCTCTGACTGAAGAGGGAGCGAATGTACTTTTAGCAGATCTTCCTTTGGTAGATCGATTACCGGATGTTCTCTCTCGGAAACAGGTGCATGGTATACTGGCAAAAGGCGCGCTTCAGACGGAGTTGATCTCGAACGCCGATCAAAAATTGATTCAGCGTCTACGCGAAATTCCTACGGTCTGGTTTTTGGGACGTCCCCAAAAAGCAGATTGGGGAGATGTGGTCGAGTCGAATGATTCCGAAATCGGTCGTCTGGCGGCTGAATATCTGCTTTCGCGAGGACATCAACGAATTGCCATTCTTGATCCTAAACCAAATCATGTGACACTTGGTCAACGTTGTGCGAGTTTCACATGGCATGCCACTCAGGGAGGTGCGACACTTGAAAACATTTTCGGTAAAGATGCCGACTGGGGTCTACCTCTCAAATCAGTTGAGGATGTTGAACTGGTAGACAGGCTGGTAGGTCGTTTATTGAAGCTGAAACGTCAACCGACTGCAGTGTTTGTTCCCGCCGATTCCATTGCGGCACTGGTCTATCGCGCCTGCACGCGACGTGGTTTATTGATTGGGAAAGATTTGAGTCTGATTTCCTGTAATAATGAAGTACCACTGTTAACCGGCCTTTATCCTGAGGTGACTACCATTGATATCTGTGCAGAGCAGATCGGCCGTCAGGCAGTGGAACAGCTTATCTGGCGCATGTCTCACCCAGAGACACCTGCTGTGAATGTTTCTGTCCAACCATGTTTGGTGGAAGGGATGTCTGTCACTGATCTGACATAGAGAATGAAACCTTGTTACTTTACCTCATCGACACTCCTGGAACTGCTTTATGTTTTACCACTCTCTGACACGTTACATGATTGCTTGCACTTCGTTATTTAGTTGTGCAGCGGTAATTGCTGAAGAAACCGATTTATTGCCAGTCGTTCCTGAAGGTTTTGCGGTTGAGGTTGTTGCCAAAGAGCCAGCTGTCAGAAATCCTTGTGTGATGGCATTTGACCGACTTGGTCGGATTTTTGTGGGACAGGGGCCGCAGTGGCGCGCACCATCACCAGAATCTCCCGGTGATCATATCGATATTCTGATCGATGATAATCAGGATGGTACCATAGACCGCACGAAGCGCTTCGCAGAAGGATTCAATTGCATTCAGGGTCTTGCATGGAAAGGCCGTGATTTATGGGTTGCAAACGCCCCTGATCTCACAATCGTACGCGACCTGGATGGTGATGATGAAGCTGACGAGTATGTCCGCGTCTATACAGGACTGGGTAATCTGGAACATGCACTACATGGTTTGAACTTTGGCCCGGATGGAAAACTCTATATGTCCAAGGGGAATTCCAAAGGGTATAACCGGCTTGATCAACTCGCTCCCAAAGCATTTCGTGAGCTGTGGGGTCTACCCTCACCAGAGGGGGCTCCAGACTACACAACCATTGAGGTGTTCAAGAAAGGAGAATACCAAAAAAAATATCATACGCCTGCTGACGACTGGGGCCAACAGGGAGGTATTTTGCGGTGTGATCCGGATGGCCGCAATCTGGAGATTGTATCACGTGGGTTCCGTAATCCGTGGGATATTACATTTGACGATGGATTTGACTGGCTTGGTACCGATAATGATCAGACACACGGAGATAAAATCTTCGCTCCCTTTTATGGTGCTCATTTCGGTTGGGGGCACCCGTGGAGTTATCATTGGACTGGTGTAGGGCACCTACCCACAGTTCCCGCCAGTAGCCCATTATTTGAAGGATCGGGAAGCGGTGTCATTCACTATCATGCGAAGCACTTTCCGGCTGAATACCAAAACGTTTTTTTTGTTAATGACTGGATGCGTCGCGAAGTCTATCTGTTCCGCCCTCAATGGGATGGGGCGTTGATGAGAGCAAAAGGGAAATCTCCCACTGTATTTGCACATGCTGAAGGAGGTCGTTCTTTACCGAGTAGTTCAGGCCGTGTCTTCGATCCTACGGATGTCGAAGTAGGGCCAGATGGTGCGCTCTATATTTTGAGTTGGGGGCATGCCTATGGCTCAACCGTCAAAGCAGGCAAGCAGGTCGATGTCGGCCGTGTTTATCGAATTCGATATAAGACAAACCCGCTGATTGAGTGGAAGCAAAAACATCGCCTGAAGCCGTTGGCAGAATGGTCACATGATGAACTGTTTGAAGATCTTGGAACGCACCTTCCTGCCTGGAGAACTGACGCACAAGCAGAGTTCGTCCGCCGTGGTGCAGAATCCCAATCTTATCTGTTAGCCAGGCTGAATGAAGGTAAACTCACCAGAGCAGAGCAAACATGGGCATTGTGGACACTGGGGAGACTCTCCCCGGACGACCCATCCATTGAACAGTTTTTGGCTGCTTTGACAGGTAATGCGAATGCTCCGAAAAACATGCGAATTCAAGCCTTGCGGATTCTTGCATTTCGTGTTCGTCAATTTGGCAAGCAAAGGCAATTACCGGATATTGTTAAGGAACAGCTCTCAGCAACGCAGCCGAGACTGCGTCACGAAGTGGTTCAAGCGATCTGGCAGGCAAATCAATCTCAATGGGTCCCCCAATTGCTGGATCAATTAAAACGCGAGGAGGATCGCGTGATATTTTATTCCCTCTGGAACGCATTGAGAGAACTCAGTAGTCCAGAATCTCGAAAAGCATGGATAGACAATCCGCATGCAAATGTCCGGTTGGGAGCACTTCTGGGACTGTTTCAAGATGATGCCATCACAGCCGAAGAGGTGTTAGCTTATCGAACCGATCATGATAAACGTGTTTCAGATTTAGTGGAAAGTTGGCTCGTAAAAACGGGAAGTGCGAAACCCCTTGTCGTAATGAGCCCTCCGCCGGGTGAATATCACGAGCCCATCAGTGTTTCGTTGAAGACATCAATACCCGGAGGAGTGTTAACTTACACACTCGATGGCTCTAGTCCGGTCAATACTTCAACTCGTTATAGGGGGCCGATCAAAATCGATCAAACGATGACGCTGAAAGTTGCTGTGGCACAAGAGAACACACAGGCTGGTCGCATTTCCTCAGGGGAATATCGCATTAGACATATTCCTCCTTATAAACACCGTGCATTTATTTCTGACATCAGAGTAAAAAGCAATCGCGCCTATTCGATTGACTGGACGGGATTAATGATTGGAAAGCGGCACTATACGGATCGTGATTATCGAGTCACTCAAGTTCCCGTTGAATTACGGGGGATGCCATTTCTGCAAACTGTCAATCATGATGATCGATCCAGTGGCACGGGATGGTTGAAGATGACCTCCGCTGAAGAGGTCTCAGTATTGGTGGGGGTAGATATCCGATGTACCAGCCCACTGGCATGGATGAAAATCGGACAGATTGACGGATTTGAAGAGACTGGGCTTGAAGTGAAGACCACGGACGCTGTATTTCGTTTTTACAGAAAACGTTTTTCTGAAGGGCAAATTCAGCTGGGGGGAAATACAAATCATCCAGAGTCTGACTCAAGGCGAGGAAACTATATTGTGCTTTTCGAACGCCAATTGCTTCCATCTACTCCCGTTGCAAAATCGGTCACAGTAGATGACGTACTCGCATTAATGGGTTCTGCTGATAGCGAACGAGGCCGTGAGTTATTCCTGCATCCGCGTGGTGCAGGCTGTGTGAAATGCCATCAAATGGAGGGCCGTGGCAGTGTACTTGCTCCCGACCTGTCAGATATCGGCTCACGTGCTAAAACGCCTCAGGTTCTAATTGAATCAATTATTAAACCAAGCGCCGTCATTACAGAAGGGTTCGCACAACAGCAAATCGCTACTGTTAATGGTAAAGTTTATAGTGGCGCAGTACTCGAAGAGTCGGGGCGTTCGTTGAAGCTGGTGAATTCAAAGGGGGAGGTCACGACCATACTCAAAGCAGAGATTGAGGAACGTGTAGGAACGAAAGTCTCTCCTATGCCTGCAGGATTTGAAAAGCTGATGACAGCTCAGCAGATTGCCGATCTCGTCTCATGGCTGATGACGCAGAAAATTGCCGGTGACCGAAAGGGATTTTCTTTCCTTGATCAGCCTAATCAACTCGAGATTAATTTTGGTAAGCAACGTATTGCAACCTATCTCAAAAAGTCAAAAAAACTGACGCGCCGCGCATTGGTAAATGTGAAGACTCACCGTGGAATTCAAGTGACACGAAATTTTCCACCTCGCAGACCCGATGATATTGATCCAGGATATTCGGGTGAGCAAGGCATAATTCATCCGATCATGCATCCTGGAATCTGGATTGGATTTGGTGATGTGAATGGGAATGATTACTGGCGCTTAAAAGCGGATGTTGTTTTTGACGGTTTTATCAAACCACCAACGGGCACAAAAAAATCGGGGAATTTTATAGTCCGAAATCTCTACAAAAGTGAAGATCAATCAGAGTTGGTTTGTAGCGAAATTACTAAATATCACTTTGATCGAGTACCTGCTGGCATACTGCTGCGAATCGATGCCACCTTTCAGTCTGATCAACGTGATTTCTATTTTGGAGACCAGGAAGAATCCGGTTTGGCGGTTCGGGTGGCATCACCTCTCCGCGTTCAAGGAGGTAACGGATCAATTTTGAATGATCTAGGCAAAAAAAATGCGGCTGCGATGTGGGGTAAAGAAGCAAAATGGTTTGACTATTCCGGAACCATCGGAGACAGGCAAGTTGGTTTGATGGTCGTTCCCAATCCCAAAAATTTCCGGCCTTCCTGGTTGCATGCACGCGATTACGGCATCGTTGTCACAAACCCGTTTCCGAAACAGCCCAGGGAGCGGAAAGAACCCTATACAAAAACCTGGGTGAAAAAAGGTGAACCACTTCATCTTTCTTACGCCGTTTTGATCCATGATTTACCTGTAGAGAAACCGCTGGACCGCACCGCGACTTATAGCGAGATACTTGAGTATCTGAAATAACGTGGCACATCAGGAAGGGTTTGGCCTTTGAAACCTCCCGGTCTCACAAAGCAAATGCAAATATTCATTCGATTGCCCTATGCTTGACCACTGACCATGTTCTATCATAGTTTTTACATTTGAAGATTTGATCTGCTGGTTTTATGTCCTGTACCCGCGTTTCAATTTTTCGGTTAAAGTCATTCGATTGAAGAGACCTATTGACTCAATTGGCACGGAAACGATAGTTTGAATTGATTCAGATGTCCTACGTTCCATTTTTCGTTTTTCTCGAGATGTCGAAGCAATTCCGTATTTAAGCAGCATTATTTGTTTACAAGG
The DNA here is from genome assembly GCF_007748175.1 of Gimesia aquarii. Classification (NCBI taxonomy): domain Bacteria; kingdom Pseudomonadati; phylum Planctomycetota; class Planctomycetia; order Planctomycetales; family Planctomycetaceae; genus Gimesia; species Gimesia aquarii. The sequence goes on along the minus strand of NZ_CP037422.1, from coordinate 4,133,758 downwards.
CCTTATTCACTCGAAATGACCAACCCTGCAAGTTCTTCTGAAGTAGTGCTCGATGGCGGGATGCTGTCAATTGATACGGTTTACCAAGTAGGGTTAGGGCAAGTAATGCCTCGGGTCACAAATGACTCGCTGGTACTCAAACAGTTGGCCGCCAGTAAAGCTGTGGTGGATACTGCTGTTGCTGAAAACAAGCCCATCTACGGTGTGACAACTTGTTTTGGAGGAATGGCTGATGTTGCGATTCCAAATGAGTTGGTCAATGCATCGCAACGTAACTTGCTTTCTTTCTTAGCAACTGCCACGGGAGAGCCTGTTTCCAGTCGACATACTCGTGCTGCGATGTTGCTGCGCGCCAATGTATTGTTACAAGGGAAATCAGGCGTTCGGCGTGAAATTATTGATCGACTGATTCGGTTCATTTGCGCAGATGCCATTCCTGTGGTTCGAGAATTAGGGTCTATTGGAGCGAGTGGTGACCTTGTCCCGCTTGCGACAATAGGTCGCGCGATTACAGGCCATTCATCGCGCTGTCAGATTTTGCTCGATGGCCAGCAAATCGATGGCCTGGCGGCGTTAAAAAAACTTGAACTGGAACCGATTGAATTGCAAGCCAAAGAGGGGCTTGCGATTGTTAATGGAACCTCTTTTTCATCTGCGGTAGCCGCCAATTGTGTCTATGAGTCGCAGACGTTGCTGGCGATGTCTTTAGCAATTCAGGCAATGATGTTACGAGCTTTAAACGTTCAACACGAGCCTTTTGCCGCGTTTGTGCACCAGAATAAACCGCATGCCGGTCAACTCTGGACAGCGAAAGTAATGCGTGAATTCCTGGGAGCTGAGTCCAAAAACGGCAATTCTACGAATTCAATTATACAAGATCGATATTCTTTGCGTTGTTTGCCTCAATATTTTGGCCCGATTGTAGATGGCATGGCGCGCGTTTCCGAAGTCATCGCCACTGAAATGAACTCGGTGACGGACAATCCTCTCATTGATAGTGTCGAGCAGCGTTTTTATCAAAATGGGAATTTTTTGGGGCAGTATGTTGCAATCGCGATGGATGATTTGCGACGATTTTTGGGATTACTTGCCAAACATCTTGATGTGCAAATTGCACAGTTGGTATCACCAGAATTTAATCACGGATTGCCACCTTCTTTGCGCGGCGATGATTCTCGAATTTACAACATGGGTTTGAAAGGACTGCAGATTACAGGCAATTCGATTATGCCGCTGCTAACCTATTTCGGCAATCCGATTACAGAACATTTTCCAACTCATGCGGAGCAGTTTAATCAAAACATTAACGGTTTAAGCTGGACTTCAGCGAATATGGCCTGGCGTTGTGTTGATCTGTTTCAGGATTATATGGCAGTTGCCAGTCTGTTCGCGATTCAAGCGGTCGACTTACGTGCCAAGCAAGAATTGGGGCATTTTGATGGTCGGGCCTTATTGCAAAAACCTCTGGTGCCAATTTACGATGCCATCTATACTGCCTGTGGAGAAAAAACGGGACAAAAGCAGCCTTTCCTGGGACATGATGATGACCGCTGGTTGGAAGCGGACTTACAAATGCTTAAGCAAGGTCTGAAACCTGGTAAAGGAGTCATTTCCGTGATCAAGCCGCTTGTTGACTCGTTCAAAGCGGCTTTTGAAGTATAAATTCCAAGCATTTTTACCACAAAAATGATTGCAGAGACGTCATGAATATCTGTGAACACTTAACGGTATCGGCACAAATTTTTCCTGAGCGTGAAGCACTCGTATTTAATGGGAACCGTTTTACTTATGCTGAGCTTGAACGCTTAAGCAGTCAGGCAGCCTGCTATTTGCAAGACTTAGCAGTTCAGCCGGGGGATCGAGTGGCAATTGCGCTACCGAATACACCCGCTTTTGTGGTCTGGTATTATGCGGTTTTGCGTGTCGGTGCGATTGCTGTTTCTGTGAGTACGCGGCTGACATCTCAGGAAATTCGGTTTATTGTTGAAGATTGTACTGCAGTGGCACTGGTCGTCGTCGATTCCAAATCAGTCGATTTACAATCACAGATGCCAGCTTGTATGCAGCATTTGATTTTGGTTTCTGAGTCTGGTGATAAAATTTCCGATGAATTTCTCAACGTCAGCGAATCAGGCCCCATTGACATTTATCCGACCGAACCAAACGATCCAGCAGTCATTCTCTACACATCTGGGACCACTGGTTTTCCCAAAGGGGCGACTTTGTCACATCAAAATGTACGGGCAACCGTGCACGCCTTTAACAATTTATGTGGTTTAAATCAGGATGATCGCATTCTGTGTAGTGTGCCTTTATTCCATTGTTATGGTCAGAACGCGTTACTGAATTCTGGTTTCCATGCAGCGGCAACTATTGTATTACAGCAGCGTTTTGATTTGAATGAATCCAAATCCTTAATCATGGATGAAGGGGTGAATAAGCTGTTTGGTGTGCCAACCATGTTTCAATTACTCGAGGAAACATGCAGCCTTGAAGATTTAAAAAGCATTAACTATTGTTTCTCGGCGGCAACAACCTTACCACAAATTGTTGCTGAACGCTGGCAACAAAAATTCAAGATGCCGATCTACGAAGGCTATGGTTTAACCGAAACCGCACCTTTTGCCAGTTATAATCATCGTTTAAAATTTGTCCCTGGATCAATTGGATCTCCCGTTGATCTGGTTGAAATGAAAGTGGTTCATACTGAGACAGGTGAGACGTGTGCACCCGGAGAATTAGGAGAAATTGTGGTCCGTGGTCCCAATGTGATGCTGGGATATTGGAATCGTCCGGACGATACAGCGATTGCAATCCGAGATGGTTGGTTTCATTCTGGTGATATTGGACGGATTGATGAGCAGGGTTACTTCTATATTGTCGATCGTGTAAAAGATATGATTTCAATCGCAGGGCTCAAAGTCTTTCCGGCAGAAGTCGAAAGAACCCTGCATGAACATGCCGCAATTTCAGATGTAGCAGTGGTTGGATTAGCAGATGCCATTTTGGGTGAGAAGGTTGTTGCATTCATTGTGCTAGCCAAGGATCTTCAAACTGGTTCCGAAGTAACGTATACTGAGGTCCTTGAGCAGCTTCGTGAGTTCTGTCAGCAAAATCTTGCGAGCTATAAGATGCCCAAGCATTTATTGCTGATCGACGAATTGCCGCGGAATCCTTCGGGTAAAATACTCAAGCGGGTTCTTCGCGAACAAGCAGAATCGATGATTTCTGAAACACAGCAAGAGATACAGGCCAAAACTGACATAGATGTTTCAGTATCAACGGGAGAGGCAGAGCGGGAAGGTGCAAAGCAGAAAATTCACTCAGCCTGGGTGACGGAAATGCTAAAATCACATCCGGCGAACCGATTGCGTGAAATTACTTCCATGCTCCAACTGGATGTGCAAAAGATGCTGCAGTTGGACGAACTACCGAATGCTGACGAACGTTTTATTGAAGCAGGCCTCGATTCTTTGTTGATTGTCGATTTGCAGGAACGGTTGAAACAAAGGCTCGGTCACGCTGTCGATTTACCAGCGACATTAGTATTCGATTATCCCAGCATTGCAGAATTGGCCGTTTTTTTGTCGTCAATTCTTGAAGAAATTCATTCCAACAACGATTCAGATCGCGAAACTCCTGGAAGTAGTGTGAGTCGTAAACAGACTGTCAAAATACCTCAAAAAGAAGGTGGTGGTGACATTTTGTTTACTGGAAATCCCAGTGAAACATCCGATTTGGAAGCTGAAATTGAAGGTTTATCAGAGCAAGAGGCTTTAGAACAGCTGATTCGCGAATTGAAAAATTGAACTTCGATCCTAAGATCAAATGCGAATGGATAGAACCTCTGCTCCGAATCGCTTTATTTCCCTGTTTATCTAATTGCCGCAAACAACTAAGATTAGTGGACTAGGTCTTCCTCGTCTTCCTGGTACTTATCGATCTGGGATTAGGTGGAATAAGACTAACATTCCTCAACGAGTGAAGTCGTCTCACTAATTATCGGAAATGTGTTCAATACGAGCCAGTATGAAATTATCTCCAAATAAACAGGCTTTACTGAAAATTCGGGAATTGAAGCAGGAGCTTGCTGCCGCGCAACATGCTCCCACTGAGGAGATTGCCATTGTTTCGATCGCCTGTCGTTTTCCCCAGACTTCGAGTAGTCCCGAACAGTTTTGGCAGAGCTTGATCGAACAACGCAACGAATTGAATGAAGTTCCCGATTCTCGCTGGGATTTAGCAGCCTTCCATTCCGAAAATCCAGATACTCCAGGGAAAATGTATGCCCGCACTGGTGCCTTTCTCGAAGAGATTGATTCATTTGATGCTGATTTTTTTGGCATTTCGCCTCGTGAAGCGACTTGGGTTGATCCTCAGCAGCGGCTGCTGCTTGAGACCGGTTGGGAATCTCTCGAAAGAGCAGGTTGGACGACTGAGAAAATTGGGCCACGGACCGGTGTCTTCGTTGGTTGGATGCATAATGATTATCAGAATGAAGCCAGTGACTCATTTTTAAATTTGAATCCTTATATTGCCACCGGTGCCGCGGGGAGTTTTTTAAGTGGTCGCCTGGCTTATTATCTGGGACTCGAAGGTCCGAGTCTCGCTGTGGATACGGCGTGTTCCTCTTCGTTGGTGGCGCTCCATCTGGCTTGTCTCAGTTTAACTCGAAACGAATGCGATCAAGCACTGGCAGGGGGTGTCAATGTGATCGCTTCGCCCACGACAAACATTCTTACTTGTAAATTGAAAGCCTTGTCGCCGACCGGTGAATCACGGGCTTTTGACGCAGGTGCCAACGGGTATGTACGCGGCGAAGGTTGTGGCGTTGTCACATTGAAACGACTTCGAGATGCCGAGCGTGATGGAGATCCCATTTTAGCTGTCATCCGTGGTTCTGCCATTGGTCACAACGGTTTTAGTAGCGGGTTGACTGTTCCTAATCCGCGAGCACAAGAACGCGTGATTCAGGAAGCACTGAGAAGAGCGAAAATCAATCCACATGATGTCGCTTATTTAGAAGCCCATGGGACAGGGACCGAACTAGGTGACCCGATTGAAATGCAGGCGGCTGTGGCGGCACTGGCAAAAGGGCGTAGCGAAGAAAATCCTCTATTGGTTGGTTCGGTCAAAACGAACATCGGGCACCTGGAAGCGGCAGCGGGCATGGCGGGGTTGATTAAAGTGTTGCTTGCGATGCAAAATCAGGCGATTCCACCGCAACTGAATTTTGAACAACCCAACCCGCATATTCCCTGGGATCAAATTCCGGTGAATATCGTCACTGAAACGACACCCTGGCCAAATGCATCACAACTGATTGCCGGCGTCAGCGCTTTCGGAATGAGTGGCACGAATGCCCATGTTGTGCTTACGAATTATTCTCCAAGAACAGCGAATCGTAATGGTCATCGGAATGATACTATTCGTGAGCGTGCGCAGCATTTCAAAGAGACAAAGCATGAAAAGCGAAACGAGAAGCCTCAACTTCTGGTCATATCAGCCAAAACAGAGCAGGCATTACTGGAGCAGACAAACCAATATCGTAATTGGCTCACTCAGCATCATGAAGTTCCACTGGCAAGTATAGCACATACGGCGGGTGTCGGACGACGACACATGGAACAGCGCCTCACGATGGTTGTTCGCTCACATCAGGAAGCCGAACAGTTATTCGATCGAATTTACCGAAGTGACAATCAGCAAGGTGTTCACATCGGACAAGCACAGCCTTCATCAACAGTTGCCTGGCAATTTACAGGACAAGGTTCTCAGTATGTTGGAATGGCTATGGAACTCTATGAGACACAGCCCCTGTTTCGAGAAGCCCTTGATGACTGTGAAGCAATGATGCAGGAGTTTTCGGGGCGTTCTTTGCTCGACGTGCTTTGGCGACAGGAGACACTCCTCAATCGAACGGAATGGACACAGCCGGCATTGTTTGCAATTCAAAGGGGCTTAGCTGAATTACTGATTAGTTGGGGGCTACAGCCCGATGTTGTGCTGGGACATAGTGTGGGGCAATATGCGGCCGCCTGTGTGGCTGGAGTGATGGATTGGGAACAAGGTTTTCGTCTGATTTGTGAGCGGGGGCGATTGATTGGTGATCTCCCCACCGGTGGTTCTATGGCTGCTGTTTTTGCGGCTTATGAAAAAGTCGAGTCCATTGTAGCAGAACATCCCGGTGTTTCTGTTGCGGCCCAAAATGGTCTGCATACTGTTATCAGCGGTGAAACAGCGATTTTTGACGAGATAACTCAACAGTTTTCGGAAGAAGGCGTTCGCTTTAAAAAATTAAAAACATCCCATGCATTCCATTCCCATTTGATGGAACCGGCGTTGGAAGCATTCACACGTTTCGCTGATTCATTGGACTTTCAACCCGCCCGCATTCCTTTGATTTGTAATGTGACAGGTCAATTGATCGGGAACGAACAAATATTAGACGGAACCTATTGGGCCAATCATATCCGAAAACCGGTTCGTTATGCGGATAGCATTGCGAGCTTGCAGGAAATGCAAGCTAGTTTCCTACTTGAATTGGGACCTCAACCCGTGTTGACCGGTATGGCACGCTCGGTCTGGCATGGTAGTCAGTCTTCGCTTGCGTGTTGTTTAGACAAAAGTGTTGATGATGAAGCAGCTTTGCTTGATGTCGTGGGGCAGGGGTATGTGCAGGGGATAACGCCTGATTTTAATCAACTGAATCCCAAACAATCTGATCAAAATCTACTGTTGCCGACTTATCCGTTTCAACGACAACGTTACTGGGGACCAGCCAAGCCGAAGGCCGCTCAGGCAATTTCACATTCAACACATCCTTTGCTCGGGGAAAAGTGCTCGCTGGCAGGGCTCACTGACGAAATACGATTTGAAAAAATTATCCAACCGGACAGTCCGCCCTGGTTAACCGACCATGAGGTCATGGGATCGATTGTCTTACCTGGCGCAGGTTTAATTGATCTTGCGTTAGCAGTGCAACCAGCGATTGAATTAAAAGAGATCGTATTTGAGCAACCTTTGCGTCTTCAGGGACGAACCCGGATACAGTCTGTCTTACGAACAGACGATGAATCAGGCAAGAGTTTGCAAGTTTATGCCAGCCTGGAACAGTCAGAAAACTGGACGCGATGTTTCCGGTCCACGGTTGTGGAGTCAGAAACCAGCCAACCTCCGACGATTAACTTACAGGAAATTCTCGCAAATCTGTCCGAAACAGCCGATGTCGATCAATTTTATGGCTTACTTGGCAGTCTGGGATTGAACTATGGTCCTGCGTTTCGAGTCATCAAATCGCTCAAATTTTCCACAGAATTTGTTGTAGCCGAACTGCAGACCATGGGTGACTTGCGGGGTTACACGATTCCGCCAACGCTACTCGACGGTGCTTTTCATTCTCTTGCCGCCGGTTTACTACGTGAAAATGCAGATGATTTATTTTTACCCGTCGGGATTGAGCGCGTGGTTTGTCACCGCGCGATGACAGAGGACGTGTTCAGTTTTGCGACGTGGACTGAACCGGAAGGCGATGTTCGATCTGCTGATATTTCATTGCTGGATCGACAGGGGACTGTCTTAGCTGAGATTAAAAACCTGACAGTAAAACGACTCGATCGTGCGTTGCTACGACGAATGAGTGGTACCTCCGATACGCGCTTGTTATACGATTTGCAGTGGCAGAACTATCGTCTTCCTATGACGGAGCTGGAACCGAAAAACTGGTTGATTATCAGTCAGGAACGAAATACTGCAACTGGGGCTGCTTCAGGTCATCAACTTCTCGCAGAGTCGATTCGAAACTTGATCTGCGAAAAGGGGCATCGGGCCGTTCATATACAGTTAGGAGCTACAGAAACGCTCCAGACAAAAGCGGGCGACTTTTACCAACTGAATGGTCAGTGTCAGCAACACTGGCAAGAGTTACTTCAAACACTTCGTGAGGATGAACCCAAGGCCATTCCACAGGGGGTGGTCTGGTTAGCATGTGATTCGAGTGATCTCGAATCTGAATCGACGTTATCAACCTCGCGTTTACATTTTCCGAGTTTGTTCGCGCTGTTTTCTGCTTGTCGAGTCGAGGAAGTTCAGAGTTTTGAATGCGGTTTTCAAATTGTGACCAGCAATAGTATGAGCCTTTCTGATGCATCATTGTCCGGGGAATCAAAAGCAGGAGAAGCTCAGTACGTTGATCCGATTCAATCTCAGTTCTGGGGCTTTGGTCGTGCGTTAGGAGCAGAGCATCCAGAATTCCATTGTCGCCTGATTGATGTTGATCGCAATGATTTTTCTGATGGTAATGAGCAAGCTGAATCGGTGGCTGAATACATCTTGAATGATACGGTCGAAAATCAAATCGTGATTCGATCCAACCGGTATTATGTACCGCGATTACAGCAAACGCGTCTGACTTCGATCGATGAAGTTGAATTCCCAATTGACTCGCAGGGGAGTTATCTCATTACCGGTGGACTCGGAATGCTCGGACGACAGGCCGGACTTTGGTTGGCAAAGAAAGGAGCCTCGCATGTGGTGTTGGTATCGCGCCGTGCACCGAGCGAATCGACATTGGAACTAGTCAATGAGATTGAGAAGTTAGGTTGCCGCACCGTCATTTATCAAGCCGATTCCAGTTCGCGTAAGGATATGGAACAACTTTGTAACAAATTTGGTACAGACTGGCCTGTGCTCAAAGGTGTGATTCATGCAGCCGGTGTACTCGACGATGGTCTGATTGCCGATCAGACCTGGGAACGATTTGAGAAAGTCCTGGAGCCAAAGGTTCTGGGAGCGAGTTTGCTCGATGAATTAACACGTGATTTCGACCTCGATTTCTTTGTGTTGTATTCTTCGGCTGCGTCGTTGTTAGGATCACCGGGGCAAACAAATTACGCAGCCGCAAATGGGTTCCTGGATGGTTTGGCCGATCGCCGTCGACAACAGGGACTGCCTGCTATCAGTCTCAACTGGGGCCCCTGGACGGAAGGAATGGCCGATAATGAGTTGATTATCAAACGCCTCGCGCTTCAGGGGATTACTCCGTTAACCGTTGATGATGCCCATCATGTTCTGGAAAAGGCGGTTCGAGCCAGTTTGCAACAGGCACTTGTGTTAGACGTTGATTGGAAACGGATGGGCGGCGGTTCCGAATCGCCTCCCTTGTTTGAGAAATTATCCGCAGCCTCGCAGAGATCGAAGGCGGGCGATTCCGAGATGGTCGGAAAGTTAAAAACATTACAAGGTTCTGCGCGACAAAAACTGTTAATAGAGACGATTCAGAACCAGTTTCAGCAAATTTTGTCAACACCTGAACCGCCTGAGATTGATCGGCCTCTGATCGAGATGGGCATGGATTCCTTGATGGCGGTGGAATTCAGTATGCAACTGCAATCGATGCTGGGCGACGATTACGTCGTCTCCCAAACGATGTTATTCGATCATCCGACAATCACCGCGATCGCTGACCATGTCCTGGGCATGATCGACGAAGCGGCTGAAGCAAATTCCTCCGATGTTGAAACAGGATCACCAGCAGCGAGTGATGAATCAGTCTCGATCTCTGTTTCTGCAGATCAAATTGCCCGCGATGATATTGCCATTATCGGCATGAGTTGTCGTTTTCCCGGTGCAAAAGATGTTAATGAGTTTTGGGAGAACTTACTGGCTGGAGTTGATTCAGTGCGAGAAGTTCCCTCTGATCGTTGGGATGTAGAGGCATTTTACAGTCCCGATCGAGAACCCGGTAAGATGTATACCAGGGAAGGCGGATTCCTGGATGACATCGATTGTTTCGATGCCGACTTTTTTGGTATCTCGCATGAAGAAGCGTGCTGGCTTGATCCTCAGCATCGGTTGTTGCTCGAAAATTGTTGGACCGCGCTCGAGGATGCAGGGGTGAAGCCATACCCGCTGCAGGATTCCAATGTGGGCGTCTTTATGGGGATTATGTCCTCAGATTATGCCTCGTTATCGACGTTGGAAAACCATGAAATTCTAGCGGATTTCCAAGGAGCCGGTTTTTCCCATAGTGCGGGCGTGGGACGCATCAGTTATTCATTCGGATTTGAAGGGCCGAGTCTGGCAATCGATACGGCGAGCAGCAGTTCGCTGGTTGCCGTGTGTCAGGCGATGCGAAGTTTACAAGAAGGTCATTGCAATCTGGCATTGGCGGGAGGCGTGAATGCCATTCTCTCTCCCTTTAACTCACTGCTGATGGCCAAAACGGGTATGCTCTCACCAGATGGACGCTGCAAATCATTTTCCGCCGGCGCTGATGGATTTGGACGCGGTGAAGGCTGTGGAGTCGTTGTCCTGAAGCGTTTATCAGATGCCGAGCGGGATGGCGATCAAATTCTGGCAGTCGTACGTGGCGGGGCGATCAGCCATAATGGATTCAGCAGTAGTATCACGACTCCCAACAGCCGCTCTCAAAGTCGCTTGATTCAAGATGCCCTGCAGGACGCAAAGATCAGTCCGGCTCAGGTTCAATATCTGGAAGCCCACGGAACGGGGACCGAGTATGGAGATCCGATGGAATTGACGGCTGCAGCTGCCGTCTTTGGACGAGGACGAAATCAGAAAAATCGTTTGCTGGTCGGATCAGTAAAAGCCAATATTAGTCACCTGGAAGCAGCCGGGGGAATTTCTGGGCTGATCAAAGCCGTACTGGCAATGCAGCATGGCGTGATTCCACAGCAATTACACTGCAAAGAACCGAGTCCCCATATCCCCTGGAAACGTCTGCCACTCGATTTGGTACAAGAGCAGACTGTCTGGCCGGAAAGTGAAGAGCGGATCGCGGCTGTGACAGCGCTCGGATTAGCGGGCACGAACGCACATGTCATATTAAGTTCTCAACCAGAACATAGAGCACCCCATCGATTAACAGTCGTAGATCAGCCAGCTGATCCGCCGGTTTCACTCTTAACAATGTCCGCGAATTCAATTTCAAGTTTACGGCAAACTGTTACAAGATATCATGATTATCTGGTATCTAACGAAGCGGTGAACCTCACTGATTTTTGCTACACAGCCGCAACCGGTCGACGCATTTTTGATAATCGAGTTGGCGTCATGGGAGCAACTCAGGCAGACATAGTCGCGCAATTGCAAGAGTTGGCCAAGGAATTGACAAGCGGTGAAGGGGATCATGCTCAGTTGAGTTTACAGCGTGAAGGTTTCTTGGCGGACTATGCGAAAGAAACGCCGAAACTGGGTTGGGTGTTTCATGAGGTGAGTGAGCAGGATTTATTACAAGCAAGAGTTCTCTATCAAGATCAATACCCGTTTCGTGAGTTGATTGATCGCATGAACGAAGCCTACCAAACGCTCACGAATTCTGATTCAGACTCAGCGACTGATTTAGTCAGATGGTTTACCGACGAGTCAGTCACAGGAAATACGACTGATCTGCCGCTTGATGTGATTCAATTTGTCTGCCAGCTTGGTTTAGCCGAGGTATGGCAGACCTATGGAGTAGAATCTGATGTCGTGGCTGGTTTTGGAATCGGGCAATATGCAGCGGCCGTTTTTACTGGGATGATGAATGCTGAGGATGGCTTGAAATTGGTCTTCGAACGGAATCGGCTATTCAAGAATCCAGGCATTCAATCGTCTTTGTCTACTATTGACGAAAGCAAGTTTGACGAAGTCACAGTTAGGACATTGAAGCAGTTTGAAGAATTCGCCGATACGATGAACTATTTTCCTGCGAATCGTCTGATCTTAAATAGTTTGACTGGTCAAGCGGTTCCCATACAGCAATTGCTGGCAGGGAGTTTCTGGCGAGAACATGCCGTCGCGAAGGAAAATATTGCTGAAACTTTAGCGAGTTTTGTCGAAATGAAATGCGAATTGATTTTACAAATTGGAATCGGTCAAGCTGTTGAAGAATTGAATGAAAAATGGTCGGCAGCACAAAGTCTGACTATTTTGCCAAGTACGTTATCGAAAGACGAATCGCCTTGTTCGATCGTACCAACTTTGGCAAATTTATTTGTACGAGGTTGTTCACTGGATCTGTCGGCACCTTATGCCAGGCTGCAACCACGTAAAATGAGTTTACCGACTTCTCCCTTCGAGCGAAAACGCCATTGGATTTCAGATTTAGTCCAAGCAGGGAGTACCATAGAATGAACCAGACGAAAAGTGGAGAAAAGAATCTCAACATGGAAAAGGATCAATGTGATGTCGTGATCATCGGTGGGGGACTAGCCGGTTTGACACTTGCCAGACAGACGCTGATGCAGCGTCCTGAAACTTCGATCACAATTATTGAAAAGAAATCGTTTCCTGTCCCCGAAGCCTCACATAAGGTGGGGGAATCCACGGTTGAAATTGGAGCCCATTATTTAGGGGAACGACTCAACCTGAAAAAGCATTTAGCCGATCAGCATCTGCCAAAATTAGGTTTGCGTTTTTTCTTCAATCAGAATGACCAACCAATTTCAGCTGGTACGGAAGTAGGAACGAGCGAATTTTTTCCAGCGCCCGGATATCAGGTAGATCGAGGACGTTTGGAGAATTATCTTGCCGAGACGGTTCAGAAAATGGGAGCTGATTTAATCACAGATTCTTTTGTGCGTCAGATTGAACTGGCAGCGGATACTGATTCGGCATCACATCGAATTGAATATGAACAGAATCATGTAGCCCATTCGCTCCAGTGTCGCTGGTTGATTGATGCGAGCGGTCGACAAAGTTTTTTGAAACGCAAATTAAATCTTTCCGAAGAAATTGATCATAATATTAATGCAGTCTGGTTTCGGTTGGATGCAGAGATTCGAGTTGATGAATGGTGTGATGAACCAGAATGGGGGCAGCGCACAGGGCGGGTTCCTCGTCGCTGGTTGAGCACAAATCATTTGTTAGGTTCTGGGTATTGGGTTTGGATTATTCCTTTGTCATCGGGTGCTACCAGTCTGGGAATTGTGTTTGATCCTCGACTGCATCATCTCAATGAGTTAAATCGATTCGATAAGGCACTCGCGTGGTTACGTATTCACGAACCTGAATGTGCAGCGCGGCTGGAGCCACATCAGGATAAATTGAAAGATTTCATGGCCATGAAGCAACTCGCTCGTGGGTGCCAGCAGGTCTTTTCTAAGGATCGCTGGGCATTAACGGGTGAAGCGGGTGTATTTCTTGATCCGTTTTATTCACCGGGTATCGATTATATTGCAATCGGTAACACAATGATTACTGAGTTGATCACGACTGATTTATCAACCCGACCGATTACCCATTTGGCGCCCGCATTCCAAAGCATTTTTATGACACTGTTCCAGAACAATTTATTAGCATATCAGGAACAGTATCCCCTTTTCGGAAACCCACGAATTATGTCTTTGAAATATGTTTGGGATTATGCTTTGTATTGGAGCTTCCCAGCTTTGCTCTATTTTCAAGACAAACTGACCGAGCCGACGTTTATTCAGTCTTTGTCACGAGAGATTCAAGCGATGCGGGCATTGAACGTGCAGATGCAGCAGTTTTTTCGAGAGTGGCATGATCTGGAAGATGTTGCCATTATCGATGCGACATTTGTTGATCAACGATCTATCGAAATCTTGATTCAGTTGAATGGGGAATTGTCGGAGGAATTAGAAGACAAAGCGTTAAAAGCACGATTTACCAGGAATGTCGAGATTGTCAAAGACTTAATGTTAGAAATTACATCGCGAATTAGCTTGCAATATCCGGAACTGGCATCCTCAGCAGAGGAGGGACATTGTTCTCAAAACCGACTCGATCGAGTATTTGAAGCAATGAATTTATAGTCGTCAGATGATTTACTATTTACATAATGATAATTGTTAATAACTAAAAAAAAACGAATTCCGTTAGGGGAAAAGAATAATGGCGGCAACACAAAGTGATGTCACAATTTTAGGTGGCGGTTTGGCTGGGTTAGCTTTAGCGCTCCAGTGTCGTCAAAAATTGCCCAAAGCACAAATTACTGTGCTCGATAAAATGGCACATCCCGTACCTGAAGCGACTCATAAAGTGGGCGAATCGACGGTCGAGGTCGGTGCTTATTATTTTGCCGATGTACTCGGATTGAAACAGCATATCGTGGAAGAACAATTGCCCAAACTGGGTCTGCGTTTCTTTTTTCCATATGGCGATAATTCACGAATTGAGAAACGTTTGGAAATTGGGGGGACTCGATATGCGCCAGCGGCAAGCTATCAATTAGATCGCGGACGGTTTGAAAACTTTCTGGGAGAGCGCTGCCGAGAGCAGGGGATTGATTTTCTTGATCGTGCCGACATCAAGAAGCTACAAATCAATAAGTGGAATCGCAGACATGAGGTGACATACGCGCGTGATGAAATGACACAAACGGTCGCATCGCGTTGGGTGGTTGATGCCAGTGGTCGCCGCGCTTTGTTAAAACAACATTTGGGATTACAAAAACCGACAGACCAAAAATGTAATGCGGCCTGGTTTCGAATCGACAGTCGGTTAAAAGTAGATGATTGGTCAGACGATCCAGATTGGCAATCTGGCCACGAGGGGAAGACTTCCCGCTGGTACAGCACGAACCATTTAATGGGCCAGGGTTATTGGGTCTGGTTGATTCCATTGGCATCGGGTTCGACGAGTATTGGGATTGTTGCTGAACAACAATTTCATCCACTTACAGAGATCAACACTTTAGAGAAATCTCTGGCCTGGCTGGAAAAAAATGAACCGCAACTGGCAAGCCAGCTTCGAAAACAGAATGCTGAGGTTCAAGACTTCCTTGTCTATAAAAATTATTCCCGGGAATGTCAGCAAGTATTTTCAGGTCAGCGTTGGGGAATCACAGGTGAGGCCGGTTTCTTTCTGGACCCATTTTATTCTCCGGGTAGTGACTTCATCGCATTTGCAAACACTTTTCTGACTGATTTAATCTGGCGGGATTTAACCTGGCGAGGTCACCGCATCAGGGCATTCAGTTATGACCGGATCTTCAAAAAGTTTTTTCACGGCACGGCTGCCGTCTATCGCGACCAGTATCAGTTATTCGGCAATCCGCAGGTGATGCCTGTCAAAGTGATGTGGGATTATTTGATTTACTGGTCACTCTCTGGTTTCATTTTTATGCAGGAACGACTTTGTAATCATGCAATGTACATGCGAAATGTTTCCAAGTTGAACCGCTTGTCAGACTTGAATCATCAGATGCAAGATTACTTTCGGTTATGGCATCAAAAAATTCCGAGTCAGGAGATATCAGGCCTCGTCAATATTTCTAACTTACCTATTATACGAAATAAAAACGAAGCTTTAATCACTGAGTTAAACTGGTATGAGTTTGATAGACAGTTCTCTGCTAATTTAGCACAAATGGAAACTTTGTATGCCGAAATTGTAAAACAGGTAGGTTTAACTCCAGCCTCACCAGTCCCCATGGCAAAATCATCCTCGGTCATGAAAGATGCGTTCCGAGGAGTTTTTGATGTGATCTTTCCACAGAAAAAAGCAGAACAGGTTGATCCGCCTGTGCCCCTTACCGCAGGCCTGAAACTGAGTTGATTTCTGTATCGATTCTGCCTTTAATACAGTTATCGAATTTGTGAAATGCTGCTGATGCGGCCTGGAGCCATTTCATGAAATTTCCATAGACTGTAACCAAGAGGTTGAAATGAGGTTCTGGCATTTGAGGGCATGTCGATGTGCAGACTCAGGTTTGTTTTGCTCTACCCAAGCCAGTACAGGGAATTTTGGTTTCTATGATATGATGCAATGCGTGTGCCAACGGCTTTGCCTGATTTTCGGCATCCTTCTTCCGTTTGGTTTATCTGCCTGTGATTCTCCCACGAGTGCCAATCGAACGACCTCAAGCAGTGAAGTAAGGCAAACTGAAACAATTGGCGTGAAAACGATCACGTTAAAACAAGATCAGATTCCCGATCTCGTCGAACGGTTTTCTGGTTTGATCAAGCCGGTTCGTAGTAGTGATTTGAGCTTTACACAAGCGGGTAAGGTAGCAGAGGTTTTCATTGATGTCGGTTCAGCTGTAAAACAGGGCGAGATACTGGCACAATTAGATGATGAGCCTTTCCTGAAGAAAAAATTCAATTTGCAATCCCAATTAACGGCTGCTCAGGCTGACTTAAACTCGCTTAACCAACCAAATACAGGCCAGAGTAGCGAGCAGATGGTAGCGAAAATCAATCAGTTGCGTAGCGAATTGGACCGACTTGAAACTGAAGTGAAGAATTCGCTTCCCTCGTCTGAAAATAGAGACAATCTCAATGAAAGATTGAAAAGTAGTGAAGAACAAATACAGACCTTGAATCAAAAATCACGTCAGCAAAAAATAACCGGTTTAACAGCACAGATTAAAGATTTAAGAGGACAATTACAGGAAGTTGATGCCACGATTGCAGCTTGTAATGTGACAGCTCCCTTTACAGGTGTGATCATCGACAAAATGATTGATCCGGGAAGCGTTGTTTCTCCAGGTCGACCTGTATTAAAGATTGCGAAAATAGACGCGTACCGCGTGTGGGTTCGGCTTCCAGCGGAGCTTGCTGAAACTCTCACATTAGGGCAGGAAGTACCAATTGAACAAGATCAGCAAACCATTCTCGGGCAAGTTACAGCGATTCACCCTACGGTCGATGCCTTGACACAAACACGGACAGTGGTACTCCAGCCGCGTGACTCGAAGGTGACCAATTCGTTTACTGCCGGAGAACGGGTTGATGTTTTATTCCCGACTGTGCAACAGCAATCAGGATTTTGGTTACCTGTTTCTGCATTGATGAAAGAAATTGCTGGGTTATGGTCTGTTTATCTGGTGGAGACGATAGAGGAAAAACCAACAATCGTGCGACGCTATGTAGAAGTGATTGACGTTGGTAATGATCAAGCCTTAGTACTTGGAAATTTGCACGAGGGTATGTCTGTTGTCGTCGAGGGACTCCATCGTATTGTACCCGGTCAAATTGTACGTCTTGCAGAACAGAAAAAAACGAGTTTGAGGGATAACAAAAAACCGGAGCAAGTGCCGAGCCTATGATTTCGACATTCTTTTATCGAAATCCACGGCTGTTGATTATGGCCTTGGTTTTAGTGGTTGCTTCTGGTGTAGCTGCTTTTTATAACTCACCTCGACTCGAAGATCCCGTGCTCTCCAGGCGTGTGGCGGTCGTGAGCATCAGCTATCCAGGAGCGGATACAGATCGTGTTGATTCATTAGTAACAACGAAAATCGAGCAGGCAATCCGAAGTATTGCTGAAATTAAAACGATTCAATCTCGATCACGACCTGGTGTCTCATTAATAAAAGTAGAACTTCGGGATTCTGTATCGAATATCCCTGAAGTCTGGTCGCGCGTACGAGATAAAATCGAACAGGCCAAATCTGATTTACCTGCACAAGCACTTTCGCCTGAGATTCGCATCGCTGAAATGAAATCCTATGCTGCGATGGTGGCGTTAAGCACGAAATCGGGAGGCCCGGCAGATGCCTTCACTCTTAGAAGGATCGCGATTGATTTACAGGCCAGAATTGACCGACTGGCGGGTACGGAAACAACACGTATTTTCGGCGATCCCGGTGAAGAAGCTGTTGTTGAGGTGGACCTTGATAAGCTTGCATCGACGGGGTTGACTGTCGGGGCACTAGGTCAGCAAATTGAACAAAGTCAACCACGATTTCCTGCCGGTACACTCAAACAGAATCAAATCGAACGTCCTATCACATATGGGGACAAGTTCGATTCATTAGCTGGTTTGAAAGAGACACTGATTAAGCCGGGAAATGGTGGTGAATCGGTCAAGCTTTCCGATCTGGCTAATGTGTCAATTCAAACCGAAGCGAATCCAATCAATGCGACCTTGATTGATGGACAAGAGGCAATCGTAATATGCGCCTATGTACGTGATGACTATCGGGTTGATCTTTGGTCGGATCGTCTTGATCGCTTATTGCTGGATTTAAAAAAACAATTACCCAAAAATGTTGATTTAAGTGTGATCTTTTCTCAGCGGCCGTTTGTCGCGCTTCGTATGCAGGAACTACTCAGTAATCTATTGCTGGGGATGATTGCTGTCATGATTGTAATCATCGTGATGATGGATTGGCGAAGTGCGACAGTCATCGGATTGGCATTACCGCTGACGGCCTTGATCGTGCTTGCTGGGTTACGGATATTGAAAATTCCAATTCATCAAATGTCGATTACAGGAATTGTGATCGCACTGGGGTTATTGATCGATAACGCGATTGTGATGGTCGATGAATGTCGCCAGCGTATGCACTCCGGTTTGCCAATTTCGACTGCGATCGCGCAAGCTGTGCATCATTTGGCAATGCCATTATTGTGTTCAACACTAACAACGACACTCGCGTTTTTACCGATTGCAATGTTGCCCGGTCCACCTGGCGAATTTGTAGGTACGATCGCAGTCAGTGTGATCCTGGCAATTAATGCCTCCTTACTGCTCGCTCTGACTGTCGTACCCGCATTACTTGGGATGATCTCTCGTAAGACTGACCAAAATGCCGAGCATGCAAAGCAGGTAACGGGATTGTCAATTCCTTTGTTTTCAAAAATGTACCAGCGTTCTATTTCCATTGTCTGCCAACATCCACTACTGGGATTGTTAGTGGGGATTGGGTTGCCAGTGCTGGGTTTTGTACAAACGAGCCAATTGCCCGAACAGTTTTTTCCGGCCTCAGATCGCAACCAGATACAAATTGAAGTCGAATTACCTGTGGGAACCTCACAGGAACAGACACGCAAAGTTATCACATCTTTGAACGAACTAATCAGAAACGAACCTGGAGTACGTCATACGAATTGGTTTATCGGAGAAAGTGCTCCCAGTTTTTACTATAACATCGTACCTCGTCGACAGCATGCCACCTACTACGGCCAGGCATTTATTGATCTCGAACCCGGCATGAATACGCCTCGTTTTGTTCGTAACTTGCAAACTAAATTGACCCAATCGAATCGTGATGCGCGAATTTTGGTCCGTCAACTGGAGCAGGGGCCACCAGTTGATGCTCCGATCGAGATTCTATTAAAAGGACCAGACCTGCGAGTTTTGGAACAACTCGGTTCAGAACTACGAAAAATTTTAAGCGAAACACCTGATGTGATATATACTCGGTCAGATTTGGGAGAAGTGACGACCAGTTTAGAACTCGATTTTGATAAAGACAAGCTGAACGCGGCGGGGCTGACTGAGTCCGATGTTGCCAGTCAACTTTATACAGCATTAGAGGGCGTCGAAGCAGGAACGATTCGGCATCGTGAGTTTGAAATTCCGGTCATTGTGCGGATTACTGATGCTGATGAAATGGACCTTGATGAGTTACAGGGTTTAATCATTCAGCCAACAGGACCTCGGAGGAATGCACGTGGGGAAATCATGGATTCCGAAGGTCCTCCACTGTCTGCAGTTTCCGACTTTCAACTCGATGCAGACATCTCTACGATCACACGCATCAATGGTGAGTATACCAACGAATTGAAAGCGTATATTACTGCAGGAAAATTACCAGCGGTTGTGTTGGCTGATTTTCGTTCTCGTTTAAAGCAATCGAGTTTCAAGCTTCCGCTTGGCTACACAATCGACTTTGCAGGCGAAACGGCAGCGAGAAATGAAGCGGTCACTAATTTGATCGCTGATGCTGTCATTTTAATTTCGCTGATGGTCTCAATCCTGGTGATCTCGTTTCGTTCCTTTCGAATCGCTTTTATTATTGCATCTGTGGCTGGTTTAGCCGTTGGCCTGGGTCCGGCTGCATTGTGGTATTTTGGCTATCCATTTGGATTCATGGCGATTCTCGGCACCATGGGATTGATGGGGCTTGCCGTCAACGATTCGATTGTGGTGATGGCCGGGATTCGGGCTGATCCTGATGCAAGTCGTGGTGATGTCGCAGCAATTGTAAATGTTGTAAATGGCTGCACCCGGCATGTGCTTTCAACTACGTTCACAACAATTGCGGGGTTCTTGCCGTTAATTCTCAGCGGTGGCGATTTTTGGCCACCCCTGGCAATCACCATTGCAGGTGGTGTGGGGGGAGCGACGCTCTTAGCCCTGTATTTCGTGCCGGCTGCCTATGTCTTGATGAAATTCCGCAATCGTTAATTTGTATCTCAATGTAAAATGATTTCAATTTACAAAAGAATGATGATTGTGAGTTTGGTGACAAATTCATTCACTGAAGCTTTTTACCCAGTCTTCAGCTAAAAGATTGGCATTCCGAATTGCATTGATCATTTCAATATCAGGTTGTTCATTTTCATCGAGCAGACCCCGACGACGTACTCGGTTTCTGTAGTACGCGCCACATAGATGGGCGCCAATACATCCCGGATTCTTTCGTAGTGCGGAAAGTGTCTTTGCATACCAGTTTCCATCGTTTCTAATTGTTCCATCATCCTGTTTAATACCGCGTGCTCCATCAGCCCACAGAACCGGCATTTTACTTTTACGATGCCACCCATGCAGATGGTTCACTGGATCACGAAAATCCTGAAAACTTAAGACGTCAACAAAAGGACGCGCTGAGTCGATGATTTCCATTGTCAGGGGAGCGTTTGCCTCGTATCGATCACCTAAGATGAGATGATGTTGGTCGTAGCGACGAATCGCGTCATGCGTCACCTTATAATATTGGCGGGCGAGTCTTCTGAGCTCTGCTTTACCAGATTCTGTTTTCAGCTTTTGTGAATCAAACAGAGGACCTTTCCATTGATTATGCTTTCTTACATGGAGCCAACAGGGACAGTCAATATAAAAGTAGCCAATCAGATTCGGATCATCGGCCAATGGAACACAGTGTTCGCGTGCGACATGATCACACCAGTCAGCAAAACCTTCTGAAAAGAAATCGGGGTTGCGTGTCTCAGATTCCCATTGGTGGAAGTCAGCGAATGGGAGCTGGTGACAATAGGGCATATTTAACCAGTGGTATTCTTCACGAGTAAAATGACGAGAATGGCGGTGGTTTAAAGGTTTACTGGTGATGACTTCCTGATTCCACCCCAGAGTATTAAAACCCCAGTTTTTAAGATTCGGGGCAACCGATTCCGTTAACCAGCGTTTCATACTGTTACCATAGCCATTGCGCCATTGATCAATATTTTCAGGATAACGGATTGTTGCGGGATCAACGTGATTTAATCCCAAGGTAAAAAATCGTTTTCCATCAGGCCCGATCAGCCACCAGCGATCGTCTTTTCTCCCTAGAGTGAAGAACCCTTCAGGTCTGGTTTGAGTCGTTTTTGCAAATGAGATATGAGGAAAACCCAAAGAAAGAGAAGTTGCAATCGAGGTCGTCGAAAGAAGAAACTCTCTTCTGGTTATATTGGAAAATGCCATTTTGTTGCCTGGAGACTGAGTTCGTTGATTGCGTAAATCTCAAATGAACTGCCGGCTGCTCAATAATTTTAAGTTCCGGTGTGTTGTATTTGATGATTATATACAGCCGAACTCGTGCGATCAAAGTTTTAAAGAAATGCCATTTTGTATTAGTGGTTCGGAATTTTGGTCCTGAACAAAAACGGGTCAGGACGCGAAATTGGTCTATCAGCAAAGGCATTGTATTAGAGATTATAAACTTTGTTAGTTATCTGAATTCATAAGTCAGACTGAGAAAAGCTGATTCCACTTATACCTGCTTTCTGCATTTCGATAGTATTTCTTACAAATTCGTCTTTCTTGTCAAAGATTTTCCTGATTTGATGTAACCTGAGTGATGTTGACGGTAATAACCTGTAAATCGGAGGAATTATGGGGCAAGCGGACAATAATGAACAATTTGTGCAACAACTGACAGAGAACCAGAATCGGCTCTACGGGTACGTCTATTCTTTGCTGGGTGACCACAGTCGTGCTGAGGATGTTTTACAGGAGACCAACTTGGTGTTGTGGCGGAAAATCGCAGAATATGATCAGACAAGACCTTTCTTGCCCTGGGCGTTTGCGATTGTCCGATTTCAGGTACTGGCACAATTGCGTGATAAGCAGCGTGATCGGATGCTGCTGAATTCGAGCCTGGCGGAAATGCTGAGCGATGAAGCAGCCAGTCAGTCTGAACAGATTGATGCCATCAGAGAAGCGTTGCGGCCTTGTCTCGGACTGTTAACTTCATCGAATCGCGAACTGATTGAAGAACGATATTTTCGTACGAAATCGGTTGCAGAAATGAGTCAAAACGCGAACCGGTCTGTTTCTTCAATCAAGGTTGCCTTGTTACGCATTCGGCGACAATTGGCCGATTGTGTACAGAAACGAATGGCTGCAGAAGGTTAAATTATGAGTTCACAAATTGAAGAACTGGAATCACTATTATTTGATTGGGAAGCAGGCACGCTTAACAACGAGGGAATGGCCCGTATTCAGGATATTTTGAGTCAAGATGAGTCTGCTCGGAAATTCTTTCTTCAACAACAAATCATGAGTGCGGCTTTGAAGCTGGAAGGCGATGCGGGACTCATTCGACCTGCTGTTGAAGATTCCACAAATGACACTGTTCAACGGGTAAAGCCAGTAAGGCATTCAGCAACCAGTGCGTTTCGCTTTAACTATTGGATCGTCGCTACTGCCATGTTACTGATTTGTGCTCTCATCGGGCGCATTGTCTATTTAGAATTTTCACCAGATTCTAATCAAAGAGTTTCTGTAACCGCGGACTCCAATTCACAGCCACAACGTGAGGAAGCCACTTCCCGTGGTGTGGCGATTATCACTCGACTGATGGACGTCACCTGGGATGATGGTCAAGCTGCTATCGAAGTTGGTGATGCACTCCCACCCGGGCGTTTAGCGATTGAATCGGGATTTGCTCAGGTTGAGTTTTTTTGTGGTGCTACCCTGATTATCGAAGGACCGGCTGACTTGGAAATTGAATCAGAGACTCTCGCGCGGGTACATAATGGGCGACTCAGGGCACAAGTTCCACCGGCAGCACGCGGTTTTTCACTCGAAGTGGATGATATGAAGGTGGTCGACCTGGGAACAGAGTTCGGCCTGTCTGTTTCAGAGGAAGGAGCCGATGTGCAGGTTTTTGATGGTGAAGTCGAGTTGCAGGAAAATAATCAGAAGCAGCTTCTAACGGCCGGACAGGCACTGGTTCGTAATCCCACGGGCATATTCGAGAAATCTGAAATGACCCCGGAGCGGTATCTCGATATTGCTGCGTTGGAGTCTCGCGCACAAGGGCAGCGTACTGCTCGATACGAGCAGTGGAAAGCCTGGTCTGAAAAACTAGGGAATGATCCAAGACTGATTACTTACTTCGCTTTTGACCAGAATGGAGGGTGGGAACGCAGACTTAAGTGTGATGTACTGCCAAAAAACAGTGAGTTGGATGGCGCCATTGTTGGTGCACGGTCTGTCCCCGGGCGTTGGAAAATGAAACGAGCCCTGGAATTCAAACAGCCGGGCGATCGTGTGCGGGTACAGATTCCGGGAGAGTTCAGTTCACTGACGTTTGCCTGCTGGGTCCGAATTGACAGTCTCGACCGCTGGTACAACTCGCTTTTTCTGACAGACAATTACAATCAGGGTGAGCCCCACTGGCAAATTTTAGATACGGGGCAAATCTACTTTTCGGTAAGACCCAGTAAGCGTGGTACTCAAGGAGCACCAGATCGTAAAGTGCTTTCGCCTCCGTTTTGGAAGCCGTCCCTCAGTGGGAAATGGTTGCATCTGGCAACCACTTATGATGTAGACGCTCAACGTACAACTCATTATTTAAATGGTAAAGTTTTATATTCAGAAAGTATTCCTGATTCACAACTGGTGAAAACAACGCGAATCGGAGCCGCAACGATTGGAAACTGGTCGATGTCAACCAAACCCGATGCGCGATTTGCCATCCGGAATCTTAATGGCCGTATTGACGAGTTGGCAATTTTTGCCGCTGCTCTGACCGCAGACGAAATCAAGGAGATGTATGATAATGGCAAGCCGTAAGTATCTTTCATTGATTGCCATCATTACGGGACTGTGTTTTGCATTGAATATGGCAAACTTGAGCCAATCCGCGGAGCAGAATAAGAAACGGGATCAAGCTGCCGCGGAGCGTCTTTTCACTCTGAAAGTTTTGCCTCTGCTCAAAGTCAAATGCTTTGGTTGTCATGGTAATGATCCGAAAGATGTCCGCGGTGATTATAATCTGATGACGCGCGAAGGAATGCTCAAAGGCACTGACCCGGAAGAACCGCCACTCGTACCAGGTAATCCCAATAAGAGTCCACTGTATCAGGCTGTGCTTTGGAATGGTTCTGAAATGCCGCCCAAAGAGAATGACCGACTGACGAAGACTGAAACGGAATGGATCAGAAAATGGATTGCTGCGGGAGCCCCGTGGCCAGACGCGACGACGCAATTAGCGATCCAGAAGCAGGAATGGTCTGTTCGTGAAAATGAAGAGGGAATCATTGTTGATACAAGTGGAGGGTTAGCAGATGACTGGACCTATCGTCGCTACCGGCCGGAAGATATCTGGGCATTCCAACCGTTGAAACAGGTAGATATGGAAAAGATGAAGCTGGCGGGACAACATCCAATCGACTTCTTTATTCAAAGAAAAATTGATAAAGAAAAGCTCGAAGCAGCACCGCAGGCCGGTGCCCAAACCTTGATTCGGCGTGCGACCTACGATCTGACCGGTTTGCCTCCTGGCCTTAAAGATGTGTCACAATTTCGCAAGTCGTGGAAAAAAAATCCGCAACAGGCATGGGCTGACCTTATTGAACGATTATTGCAGAGTCATGCTTATGGAGAACGCTGGGCACAACATTGGCTGGATGTCGTGAGGTATTCCGATACGGCTGGTTTTTCGAATGACTATGAACGATCAAACGCCTGGCGTTATCGCGACTATGTGATTCGGTCTTTTAACAGAGACAAACCTTTTAATGAATTTGTTGTAGAACAAATCGCAGGCGATGAACTTCGTCCCGGTGATCCAGAAGCAATCATTGCAACAGGATTTCTACGGATGGGACCTTGGGGCACTGCGATGATTCCACAAAAAGAGCTTAGACAGATTTATCTCGATGATCTGGTTCATAATGTAGGGCAATCCTTTCTCTCAATCCCCATGCGATGCTGTAAATGTCACGATCACAAGTTTGATCCAGTACCAACCCGCGACTACTACAGCATGTATGCCGCGTTCGCGACCACACAGCCGGCGGAAATGAACGTCGCTTTTCTGCCTGAAGAGAACCGCAAGGGATTCGCTGAAAAACGAAAATTAGTTGCAGAACTCCTCGAGTATGCGAAAGCCGAGCGCGACAAAGTTGTTAACAAACAGGAAGCAGCAGCAAAGAAATGGTATGCCGAGCATAATTTGCCTTACAAGAACGAAAACGCCCGGAAAAAAGATCCCGAAGACAAAAAGCCGCCTCGTCATGTAGGACTGACACCAGAAGAAAAGGGAATCAAGAAGGTGCGTGAACAGGATGTATGGATCTGGCAACGTCGCTTGGAACGTTATGAGCCGATGGCGCAAGCGGTTTATAACGGACAGGATGACTATAAGAATGGCAGAAAGCTACGACCACCAAAACGCATCAATCACAAGTGGCGTCCAGAAAATTTCATTCTCAGTGGTGGTTCTCTCGAAGCACCTTCACATCCTGTTTCACCTGGAGTGTTGAGTGCGACGGGACTTGCGGTCGATTCACAAGCAGGGAATCCTCATCAAATCACAGCCGATCTTCAGGGACGTCGCCTTTCGTTAGCACAGTGGATTGCAAATGACAAGAATCCACTCACAGCACGTTCGATCGTCAATCGAGTCTGGCAATACCATTTTGGTAAAGGTCTCGTGAAGACCGCGAACAATTTTGGAGCCAAAGGGGGTAAGCCGACTCATCCTGAGTTGCTTGACTGGCTGACAACCGACTTCATCAAACATGGCTGGAAATTGAAACGCCTGCATCGATTAATCATGTCTTCCGAGGTTTATCAACGCTCCAGCAAACCACTTAATATAAAGAAACAGGCGACTATTGACCCTGACAATGCACTCCTGGCATCATTCCCGCCACGCCGACTCACGGCTGAGGAATTGAGAGACAGTGCGCTGCTCATTAGTGGTGAATTGAATCCAGAAATGGGTGGGGTTCCCATAATGCCTGAGATCAATAGGGAAGTGGCGCTACAGCCGCGTATGATTCAGTTTTCGATTGCACCCGCCCATCAACCTTCTCGAACTCCGACTGAACGAAATCGTCGTACGATTTATGCATACCGAGTTCGTGGTCAGGCTGATCCCTTCCTCGAAATTATGAATCTTCCGAATCCCAATGAGTCTTGTGAAATGAGAAACTCTGCATCGGTATCTCCACAGGCCTTTACTCTACTCAATAGTGACACGATGACAGATCGGTCAATTGCCTTTGCTTTACGAATTCAGCAGGAGCGACCCTCTCAACCCGCGGAGTGGATAAACCGAGCCATCCAACTGGCTTATAGCCGACGTCCAACTTCACAAGAGCAGGAGAGCCTGGAAAAGTATTTGAAAGAGATGCAGGTTTATCATCGAGAACATCAGCCGGAAAAGATCGAATATCCGACGCAGGTCGTGAGGTCGCTGGTTGAGGAACTGACCGGCGATACATTCGAATTCATCGAAAAGTTGAACGTGTATGAAGACTATGTTCCGGATGCGAAGCCGTGGACCGTTGACGCCGAGACGCGTGCACTCGCCGATGTCTGTCTACTGCTCTTGAACTCCAACGAATTTTTGTTTGTTTACTAAGATCTTTATTTGATATCAATTCTCTCAAGAATAATCAGGACGAGACAATGACAACTAGAATACCCCGCCGTGAGTTTTTATATGGGATGGGTGCATCATTGGGGGCGTTGGCGCTCACTGACCTGCAGGCTGCTGAGAAAAAGGTGACGAATCCTTTAGCTCCCAAACCATCTCTGCATCAGCCAAAGGCGAAAGCGGTGATCATGCTCTTTATGGAAGGAGGACCATCACAGGCAGACACGTTCGACCCCAAACCAAAATTGAATCAATTGCATTTAACTGAGTCTAAGCGAACAAAAGGATTAGCAACAGGTAAGCGATTTTATGTCGGCAGTCCTTTCAAATCACGCAAGGTGGGGAATGCAGGAATCGAGATGTCCGATCAGTGGAAGTTCCTGGCAGATCCCTTCGTTGCAGACGAATTATGCGTCTACCGTGGTTGTCAGGCTGAATCGCTCAATCATCCCGAAGCGTTGCTTCACATGAATACTGGCAGTCGGCTCGGTGGCGATCCAGGTGTGGGGGCCTGGGTGACTTACGGACTTGGGTCCGAGAACCAGAATCTTCCCGGTTATGTTGTCATGACAGAATTGGCACTCCCACAGGCAGGTCCTGCAAACTGGACCAATGGCTTTCTTCCTTCACACTATCAGGGGACAAGATTACGGTCTACCGGTTCACCGATCCTTGATCTGAATCCCCCCAAGTACAAATCTCGCGCGCATCAGCGAAAAGCGTTGGATCAACTGGCGATGCTCAACTCCTTTCATGCGGATGCACATCCCGAGCACGCGGAGTTACAGGCACGTATGGAAAGCTACGAGCTTGCGTACCGCATGCAGATGTCTGTTCCGGGTATCATTGATCTCAACAGTGAACCTCGGCATCTACAGTCCGCTTATGGGCTGGATCGCAAAGAAACAGCCGCCTTTGGTCGTCAATGCATGTTGGCACGGCGTCTGGTAGAGCAGGGGGTTCGCTTCGTACAGATTTTCTCAGGGGGATGGGACAGCCATGACTATCTTGAAAGAGGCCATTCTTCACGCATTGCCAGTGTTGATCAACCCATTGCCGCCTTAATTAAAGACCTCAAGGCGCGCGGTCTGCTCGACGAAACGCTTGTTGTCTGGACGGGAGAATTCGGTCGTACTCCTGATAACAATTACCGAGGAGGTGTCACCGCGCTCGGTCGTGGTCACAACATCGATGCGATGAATATGTGGTTTGCAGGCGGAGGTGTGAAACGTGGTGCCGTTATCGGAGCGACTGATGAGATTGCTTCCGAAGCTGTCGAAGTAGTTCATCCCATACGCGATGTGCATGTCACCATGCTGCACCTGCTCGGACTGGATGACAATAAACTGACTTATTTCCACGGTGGTCGTTTTAAACAGCTTTCTCAATTTGGTGGCGAATTAATCTCAGAGATCATGGCCTAGATTTACCTTTCGTTTAACAGTTTTCAAATCAAATAATATCAATCTCACGTCTACTCATGTTTTACGGATTAATGAACATTGTTTGTTAATCTATGGTTGGAATCAGCGGTCGTCTTTCAATGGGAAAAGCCTTGACAATTGGCTTCGGACATCCCTAACATCTATATAACGATCATTTAATTGGGCCCCACCTGTTCTCCACGTACTGCGATGTCGTAGTTTCGGATTTTCTTGAGACGCACCAAGATCGTTGATTGTGTTCAGTTTTGAAGGACATAATTCCCTATGCGCACACCTTCCCGCCTGAGTTTGGTTTCTCTGGTTTGTTGTCTCATATTGACAATCAATGTCTGTCTGGCTGAAACCGGGCAAGCAAAAAAATCAGGATCGACTACCAAAATTGATTTCAGTCGCGATATTCGACCGATTCTTTCTGACAACTGCTTTCATTGTCATGGGCCTGATACCGAACATCGAGAAGGTGATCTTCGTCTAGATATGGAACAGGCTGCAAAGGATAGTGCCATCACTCCAGGGCATTCTGATCAAAGTGAACTCTATGCTCGCATTACCAGTTCAGACGTTGATCTGAAGATGCCGCCGCTGGAGTCAAATAAAAAATTAACTCCTGCGCAGGTGAAGCTGATTAAACGCTGGATTGATGAAGGCGCCGAGTGGAACAGTCACTGGGCGTTTCTCTCACCAGAAAAGTCAAATCTCCCTCAAGTTAAGAAAAGCAACTGGGTTCGAAATCCCATCGATCAATTCGTGTTGGCCCGACTGGAACATCAACAATTAAAACCATCTGCTGAAGCCAACCGGCGAACGTTAATTCGACGACTGACTTTCGATTTGACGGGTCTGCCTCCCACAGTTGCAGAGATCAAAAACTTCCTTGAAGACAAATCTCCCCATGCCTATGAAAAACTGGTTGACCGTCTGTTAAATTCAAAGCATTACGGTGAGAGAATGGCTTTGATGTGGCTTGATGCGGCCCGTTATGGTGATACGAGTGTGTATCATGCGGATGGACCACGAGATATGTGGGCCTGGCGCGATCGTATCGTAGAGTTATATAACTCAAATATTCCCTTTGACCAGTTTTCAATAGAGCAATTGGCGGGGGATTTGATTCCCAATGCAACACCGTTACAAAAAGTATCCTCAGGGTTTAATCGTAATAATGGTACGACGGATGAGGGAGGACTGATTCCCGAAGAATACAGGGTTGAGTACGCTGTCGATCGTGTGAAGACAACTTCAACTGTCTGGTTGGGGCTCAGTATGGAGTGTGCTCAGTGCCATGAGCATAAATACGATCCCATTTCACATGAAGATTATTACCGCTTCTTTGGATTTTTTAACATCAGCGCTGATGGCGGAAGTCAGACGCGAAAAGGGAACGCAAAACCGATCGTGGAACTGGTCGATCCGGAAAAACAAAAAAAACTGCCGCAAACGCGTGCCAAAATGGAAGCGAACCAAAAGCAGCTTGCCGCCCGAAAGAAAGCTGCGACTCCCCAATTTACAGACTGGCTCACCACGAAAGAAAAACAGCAACAAGAAAGTCCCACTGATCTTAAAGGTCAGTTATTGCATTTTGTACTCGCTCAAGGAGAAGGCAAGCAGGTTGTCGATCAAGTTGATCCGAAGCGAAAAGGGACCATCCATGGAAATGCAAACTGGGTGAAATCCCCACACGACCAGGGGGTGAAGTTTGATGGTAAGACCTATATTGATTTAGGAAACGTGTGTGATTTTGAACGCACGGATCAATTTTCCCTTGGTGGCTGGCTTAATCTGGAGCCCAAGGGGTCAGGAGTTCTATTGGCGAAAATGGATGATGCCAATAGTCATCGTGGATATGACATTTTCATTGCTGGTGAAAAAATCTCAGTTCATATTATTAATAAATGGCCTACCAACGCGATTAAGGTAACCTCAAAGAAAAAAATCAAGCCTGGTACCTGGCATCATGTGTTCGTGACCTATGATGGCTCTTCCAAAGCGAAGGGAGTCAAGATTTATGTCGATGGTCAGTTATGGGATTGGAACATTGAGCAAGATCGATTAAGCGAATCGATTCGTACCCCTAAGGCATTACTGATCGGTAGTCGGCATCCTGGTTCGCGGTTGAAGGGAACTGTAGATGAAGTGGCTGCTTTTAATCGCGCATTGAGTCAATCTGAAATTAAAACACTTTCGAAACAGCTTCCGATCACCTCTATTCTGGCTGTGGCCCCTGATCAACGTACACCAGAACAACAGCAACAATTGCGCAATTATTATCTGGAACATGAAGATAAAGAGTATATCGCCTTAATCAAGAAAAAGCAGGAATTAAAAACAGAGGAGACAGAACTCCTCAAACCGTTGACGACGGTGATGATGATGAGTGACATGGCGAAGCCTCGGGATACGTTCATCCTCGCACGTGGCGCATACGATGCTCCTACCAAACACAAAGTGCAACCGGGGACCCCTTCCATTTTACCTCCGATGGCAAAAGAAGCACCACAAAATCGCTTGGGTTTGGCACAGTGGCTCTTTCAAGACGACCATCCACTCACAGCGCGTGTCGCCGTCAATCGTTACTGGCAAATGTTATTTGGGACGGGGCTTGTCACCACACCAGAAGATTTTGGTTCACAAGGTGCCTTTCCCAGTCATCCTGAATTACTCGATTGGCTGGCTGTCGATTTTCGCGAATCAGGTTGGGATATCAAACGGATGCTCAAGCGAATTGTAATGTCAGCAACCTACCGGCAATCATCAGATGCCTCACGTCAAGCTTATCTGCAAGACCCCTCAAACAAACTGTTGGCACGTGGCGCACGGTTTCGATTACAGGGAGAATTTGTTCGCGACAGTGCGCTTCATATCAGTGGGCTTCTCAATAAAAAGATGGGAGGACCGGGAGTGAAACCATATCAGCCTCCCGGACTCTGGAAAGAAGTCGGATTGGGAGGGAATCCCAAGTTTGTTCAGGATCACGGTGAAAAACTTTATCGTCGTAGTCTCTACACTTACTGGAAGCGTTCCGCGCCTCCACCGAGTATGCAGATATTTGATGCTCCTACACGGGAGAAGTGCACAATTAGACGACCACGTACGAATACACCACTGCAAGCATTAGTGACAATGAATGATATCCAATTTGTGGAAGCAGCTCGTCACCTGGCAGAACGGTTATTGAAAGAAGGGGGCTCAACAAACGACGAAAAAATCTTGTATGCTTTTTTATTGGCGACTGCGAGAGAACCTCGTTCTTCAGAACGCGAAGTACTTTTGAACGTTTACCAGGAAAGTATGAAACAATATCAGAAAAATCCCAAAGCGGCTGAAGAATTACTGAGTATGGGCGAATCACCCCGAGATAAAAAACTGGATGTCATACAAGTGGCAGCTTGGACGGTGGTTGGAAACATGATTTTAAATTTAGACGAAACATTAACGCGCGAGTAAAGATTAATGAATCCAATTGAAGAATATCAGCGACAGTTAACACGTCGACAATTATTATCGCGTTCGCGTGGATGCCTCGGCGCTGCGGCGCTCGCCAGTTTGTTAGGTGATGTACCCAAAATATCAGCGGCCAGTCAAACTGGTCCCGAGCAACGTGGATTGCCGGGACTACCCCATTTTGCGCCCAAAGCGAAACGGGTGATTTATCTTTTTATGGCCGGAGGACCCAGCCATATTGATTTATTTGATTATAAGCCGGTGCTAAAGAAGATTCATGGGAAAGAGCTACCTGAGTCAGTTCGCAAAGGACAACGGCTCACTGGTATGACCAGTGGTCAAAAATCGTTTCCCTGTGTGGCACCCATGTTCAATTTTAAACGCTATGGCGAACGAGGGACATGGATCAATAGCGATATTCTACCGCATACGGCATCGATCGCAGACGACATTGCCATCATCCGCACCATGAATACGGAAGCGATTAACCATGATCCTGCCATTACCTACATTAATACGGGAACGCAGCAATTAGGACGTCCCAGTTTTGGAGCGTGGTTGAGTTATGGGCTTGGAAGTCCCAACAAGGATCTACCCGCTTATGTGGTGATGATCTCCGTCGGAAATGCTCCAGGACAAGCGCTCTATTCACGACTCTGGAGCAGTGGGAATTTACCCTCTCGACATCAGGGAGTGCAGTTTCGCAGTGCAGGAGATCCTGTATTGTATCTGTCCGATCCAAAAGGGTTAGACAGAGGCCTTCGTCGTAAAATGCTAGATGGACTGGCAAAACTCAATGCGGAAAAAGCGCAACTTTCGGGAGATCCGGAAGTTGAAGCGCGGATTGCACAGTACGAGATGGCCTATCGGATGCAAACTTCGGTTCCAGGCTTGATGGACTTGAGTGGCGAAACGCAGGCCACCTTTGACATGTATGGGCCCGACTCACAGAAAAAAGGAACCTTCGCTGCCAATTGCATTCTAGCACGACGCATGGCTGAACGTGGTGTGCCCTTTATTCAACTGTTCCAACGTGGATGGGATCAACATGGAAGCTTGCCGAAAGCCATTCGTAATAATTGTGATAAAGTGGATCAGCCAGCAGCAGCCCTCGTGAAAGACTTAAAACAAAGAGGACTATTGGACGATACAGTTGTTATCTTTGGAGGGGAGTTCGGCCGGACGATTTATAGTCAGGGAACACTTACCAAAGACAACCATGGACGTGATCATCATGGTCGCTGTTTTTCAACCTGGGTTGCCGGCGGTGGTTTTAAGCCAGGCATCGATTACGGAGAAACTGACGATCATTGCTATAACATTGTGAAAGATCCGGTGCACATTAACGATTTAAATGCGAGTATCCTGCACTGTCTGGGCATCGACCATAATCGCTTTACGGTGAAGTACCAGGGACTCGATTTAAAGCTCACGGGAGTCGATGGGGCGAATGTCGTCAAAGGACTGTTGTCTTAGTAAAAGCAGAATGTAGTAATAAAATCTTTGCTCACTCGTACTCCGTCAAGTTAATTCATTTCTTTTTGCCGGGTGCAAGAGATTCTTTCAGTGCACTCGTGCCTCCTACGATAGGTAGCATCATTGATGTCTTATCGAGGTCCACAGTCAGTTCTGTTCCGGGGGTGGGGCGTAAGGTGAAGTCACGATCGCTTGAGAAGATCATCAAGCCTAATTGTTGTCCCTTTGGAATGATCTGATCGTCGGGTTGCAGGTCGAATGATAAGTCATAGAATTGACCTGGTTTCAGCGGTTCACTTTCTGTCAACGAATGATGATTCTGTGGATCAGCCCAGCCACGAGTGATGATGTTGTCGGTGATCTTTGAGTTTCTGCCTTCAGTCCAGGGAAGTGAAACCAGCCACACTGAAAGGTTCGCGGCAGGTTTGTTACAGGCGAGCCTAATCGAAATTCGTGGAGTCCCGGAAATGTGAATTGGCTTTGCGAGCTTCGGTGAAACATAGATCAGGCGGTGTTCTGTCCATTCTGCCTGAGCTAAAGCAGTACCGTTAAAAGAGAAGTTATCGACCAGTTTTTCTGTACCCTGGGCTGGTTGAGTATTGATCGTGAGGGTTCCCTGTTCAGGGGCACCAGCGCCGGGAAAGAGCTTGACAGGCTTCGCTTTTGGATTCGGGTAGTCAGCATAAGACGTAGGTTGATCACGTTTGGCACCTGCACGTACAATCCATGCTTTGGGATCCTTCTCGACACCGTTTTTGACTCTATGCAGATAGCGAGTGAACCAGCGGTTCATCTGCTTCATTGGAGGAGGACCACCATGCCCACCTTGATGGAAGTATGCTTGAGTTGGGACACCGTTTGCTTGTAGTGCTTTGAAGATGCGAACGCTGTGTTCCGGCATCACATTCCAGTCATTGAATGCATGCGACATCAGCACTGCTGCTTTGACAGGCTTAATGTCGTTCAGGTAATCACGTCCAGCCCAGAAACGATTATAGTCACCGCTCACTCGATCGAATTGTTTTAAGAGTTCTTTGTCACGTATTTCGCAGTTGCAGTGTTCTCGGCGATTTTTGTCACCACTGTGGACGAAGTCATAGAGATAATCGATGTCTTCTCCCAGGTAACCATACGGATGGCGAATCAGGCCGTTTGATCGATAATAGTGATAGTATGATGTATTTGGGGCGACGGGGATGATGGCTTCTAACCCTTCAACACCAGTTGTGGCTGCCGCCAGAGCCAGAGTACCGTTGAACGATGTTCCTGTCATTCCGACTTTACCCGTACACCACTTGGCGGTGACTAAATCGGAGCCATCGATGGTTGTGAAGCCTTTCGCTCGACCACACAACCAGTCAATCACTGCTTTGGGGGCGAGTGATTCATTATCACCACCAATCGTGGGACATCCCTGTGACAGTCCTGTGCCGGGAGACGACGAGTGAACGACGACGTATCCACGTGGTACCCAGTCTTTCATATGCGACTTAGATATGATCGGCCGCATGCCCTTGCGTACGACTGAGGGGACACGCTCTCGTTTCTTTGGTACTGCTCCGAGTTCCTGTTTTGTATCCCAAAAATATTGTCTGCCCTTTGAACCTGTTCCAGCGAAGTATGGACTAGAAATATAGACTGCAGGAAGTTTCAAACCTTCACTTTCAGTTTGTCGAGGTCGCGTAACACTGACGTGCATCCGGTCCAGCTTGCCATCACCATCAGAGTCGAATTCTGTTTCGACCCACAAATCGTGTCGAATCCAATAGTCGGCGTCTGCAAACGCCTTGACTATTTGCGCTTCTCCATCTTTAAATTGGGGACTCGCTTTTTTTTCATCTGCACTTGCCTGGTGACTGAAAATCAGCAGTAGGGAGATGGTGGCCAATACGCAGTTCAACCGATTAGACCAGTGATTGATTTTATGATTTGATAGCATGCAAGGTCTTCCCAAAAAGCTTCGGAATTTCAGAAACCAGTTTGTATTCTTTGGAATTCTACGGTGATATTCAGGTTTAACAATTCCATTCTACGTACAGAAGATCACTCTTTGCCAGTCTCAGTTTCGAAAACTTTTTTAGATGAACCTCAGCTTCGGCAACGATTTATGGACGTCTTGCCGAATGATATCGAACTGACTGTCTGAGAATAATTTGAAAGAGATGTTTATCAATTAATCAGATAAGAAAAACCAGAACGATACATTTTAAATTGGAAAGAAACGTGAATCGACTGACGCGATTGGATATCATTGTAAAAATCAACTTTTGGGGAGCATTGAGAATTCCTCTAACGACGAAAAGTTTGAGGTTGTGAAGAAACACTCAACCTGGTCTTTAATCAATCCAATCAAGAGAGTCTACATGAATCATTTAATAACAGCGGGTTTGTTGGTTTGCACTATAACGGGTATTGTCTCCGCAGACGAAAAAAATCATTCTCCAGTGCAAATTTCATCGACCGCGGAATCTTTGCAACACCCCAACATTGTTGTCATCCTGGCTGATGATCAGGGATGGGGGGATCTGAGCATTAATGGCAATACAAATCTGCATACGCCGAATATTGATGCGCTGGCTAGAGATGGTGTGAGGTTTGATCGTTTCTATGTGGGAGCAGTCTGTGCTCCGACGCGTGCTGCATTTTTAACGGGGCGCTACCATGCACGTACAGGAACAACTGGCGTTTCCAGGGGGCAAGAACGATTCAATGCGGATGAATACACGATTGCCCAGGTTTTCAAGACAGCAGGTTATGCCACTGGAGCTTTTGGAAAATGGCACAACGGAACACAATACCCTAACCATCCCAATGCGAAAGGATTTGATGAATACTATGGGTTTACGTCAGGGCATTGGGGGCACTATTTTAGTCCGATGCTGGATCATAATGGGACCTTTGTGAAAGGGAATGGTTACATTACTGATGACTTGACAGACAAAGCCATGGCCTTCATTGAAAAACAGGTTCAGAGCGGTAAACCTTTTTTTACTTATATCCCTTACTGCACGCCTCATTCACCTATGCAGGTACCTGACCGTTTCTGGAATCGTTTTGCTGATAAACAACTCAAGATGCACAACCGCGAACCTCATAAAGAACAACCGGATCACCTTCGCGCAGCGCTGGCAATGTGCGAGAACATTGACTGGAATGTGGGGCGAGTGCTTAAAAAACTAAAAAGTCTAGGAATTGCAGACAATACCATCGTGGTTTATTTTTCCGACAATGGGCCGAATGGGGTGCGTTGGAATGGGGATATGAAAGGAAAGAAAGGTTCTCTGGATGAGGGCGGGGTTCGATCACCTTTTGTTATTCGATGGCCGGGGCATTTGCCTGCCGGGCATTTGGTCACCCAGATCGCGGGAGCGATTGATCTCTTGCCCACGCTGACAGACTTAGCTGGTATCTCCCGGCCTGAACCGAAACCCATTGATGGAGTCAGTCTCAAGCCACTGATGATGAATTCGAGGAAATCCTGGCCGGATCGAATGATTTTTTCCAGTTTACGTCAACGTGTGAGTGTGCGCACCGATCAATATCGTTTGTCCGATAAAGGCCAACTCTTTGACATGATCAAAGATCCCGGCCAAAGAAAAGACATTTCGAAACAAAAACCTCTGGTGACTGCAAAGCTAAAAAAAGCAACCGCTGACTGGAAAGCTTCAGTTTGGCCCCATGGATATCCTGATGTTGATCGTCCGTTTTTAATCGGGTATGGAAACTGTGTCACTACGCAATTACCGGCTCGGGACGCGATCTCTCATGGTAAAATCAAACGCTCTTCGCGGCACCCCAACTGCTCTTTCTTTTTTAATTGGACCAATACTAACGATAGCATCACCTGGTATGCGGAAGTCGTCGAGGGAGGGACCTATGAAGCGATACTGTATTATACATGTCCGCAGGCTGATTTAGGTTCTACTGTTGAGTTGAGTTTCAATGGTAAAAAAGTACAGGGCAAGGTTATCAAAGCACACGACCCGCCGTTAGAAGGCGAAGCACAAGACCGCGCTAAACGCTCGGAATCTTTCGTCAAGGATTTTAAACCTTTAAAACTGGGGAAGATCATGTTGCCGAAGGGCACAGGTCAGTTGACCTTACGTGCCCTGGACATTCCAGGTAGTCAGGTCATGGATTTCCGTTTGCTGATACTCAAGCGAATTCAATAAACCTCTGGATATCGAGTACTTTATTTTTCAATTTTTCGTAATCGAAAGATGTCTACGCCGATCGGGTCAGAAAAAACATGCTCCAATAATACAGAATTGAACTTGGAATCAATAAACGCGTTTTCTCTTTCCTCCGAACGCATTACGACTAGAAATTCTACTTTTGTATCGGCAAGCTGTTGTAAAATTGCTTCTGATGGAGACTCGACGTTCAAGGCATCTCTGATTTCAAAATACTCATCCGGGAAGAAGCCTGAATAGCCGTTAACAAGTGGAACCCCGTGGAACGTGCCAAAGTACATCCATCGCGTCGTCGTCTCAAAGTCTTTGACTTTAATTCCCTGTGCAAAAGGGATACAGGCAATCGCATGATTGGGAGAAGTATTGTTTCGAATATATGCAATCCAACCGGCGTGCCTTTCGATGTGGGGAGTTTTTCCGAGCACAGGCGAAGCCGGACAGACTTCGAACAGTGCAATCAGGCCAAGAATGAGAAACGCTGGTTTTGCCATATAATCATGTAGTTTTTTCGAACTGGATTTTCGACTCATCAGAAAAGCGCCATAAAGCCCCTGAGCGGCTAACAACACAATCGTCATTTGCACAAAAAATGCAAATCGAAAGACATTTCGTACCTGAGAAAAACCAGGGCAGTATTCTGTGAGTGTCCACCAGGGGTACCATCCATAGATATTAAGATTCGGTCCCAAGGACAGTAAAAAGGCTAGTAGCATGGTCATGAGCATAAACATGGTCCACCACCTCCAGCGACACCGCATCAACCCGAAGATAATTCCTGTCGTCGCCAGCCCAACCTTGAACCATCCGGGTGAGAGTTGCCATTGGTCTCTTGCTGCCAGAATTCCGAAATTGATTAAATGCCTTCCAGTGGATGCAGTATAATCTCCCGGAAGTGCAGAGAGTTGTAAAACTGTCTGTGAGGAACGTTGGAAATGGTTTTGATTAGCCGCCTTTTGCAAGTGGAAAACAACAGGGCCTATTAATAATATGGCGACACCAATGCCTACAGCACAAGCAGTCCACAGGCTTGGATTCAGCAATCGTTTCCACAATGTCCAGAACGCTCCGACGAGGAGCAATGACAGGAATAACCCCTGATGGCTACATGTTAGAAATGTGAGTCCGAATGCCATTCCAAGTTCGGCGCCACGAAGCAAAGAGGGATGTCTGGAAATCTTCAATAACACAATCCAGGTCCACAAAATACCCCACAGGGGAGTCAACTGCACAACGTCAAGCTGCCAGTGCACGATTGGCAAAAGCAGCATGGCGGCTCCACCCCAGATTGCAATGGAACGATTCACGCTGAGTTTTCTCAGCAGCAGGAATGTGAACAGACCGTTAAGCAGTAACGCAAGCCAAAGATAAATGTTATAGGCGAGCACGCGAGAATGTGTGAGCCAGATGATAGGAGCCATAATCATCGTTACTGTTTGCGGCTCTGAAAATGCAAAAGTATTTTGGGTCGGATGAAAGATTGGAGCATTCCAATAGCTATTTAACCCTTGAAGAAACCCCTCTGTATTCCACCAGATGGACCAAAGGTTAAACATGGGAACTGTTAACGAGTTTGATGCTCCGGTCAGTAAGCTTGTTGTCGAGAAACGTGCTAATGGCCATGTCGACCATAGCGCCAGTGTTCCATAGATGACAACGACGAGTATTCCAACGACTTGCCGCGATTGAATTACTCTTCGGACGGCTTTAGTCATACAACGAGTGACTCCCTGTGATCACTATGGTGTTACCTGAAATGTACTGTTCATACGGTTAATTTTGTGTTTAAAAACTTTAGAAAATTTGTTCATATTTTGTGTAGTAACAATACTGATCATTCAGGGTTTCTGAATCTATTGATTCTCCAAGCCTGTTGTATCTGCCACCTTACATCATGCAGTTAATGGTTATAGTTCATTCGAATAATCTGGTAGCTGGACGAAGTGGTATTCGATGTAACTATATAATATTTAGTTACTTATTAATACTAAATAAAGTGAGTTACTCTAAATTTAAAGTTTCAAATATCGTTGAAATAAAATCAATATGTGAATTTTATTTTTGTACAGAATTGAATTGACATTATACCACATATCGATATAAAAGCAGTAATTAATCGTTAGTATATTAATGAACTGATGTATTAATTACATATAGAAATTATTTACACATAAATATGCTGATAGGTTTGAAGGTTCATACTCAGTTCTACCTACAAACTTAGAAGTTACATCTGTGGTTCATTATCGGTTTACACAAAATATTCATTGAAGTTTCTAGAAGTTGATAAGCCATTCGGTACATCACTTTTTAATTCGTTGCGGACTTTTCTCATTATTCTTTTACTGTGGAGGGATTAACATGAAACAGAGACACAAACGAAAAGGAAGTTTTACATTTGGTTTTACATTAATTGAATTACTGGTCGTTATTGCGATTATTGCAATTCTCATCGCACTGCTACTTCCTGCTGTCCAGCAAGCACGTGAAGCTGCGCGGCGGACAGAGTGTAAAAACAAATTGAAGCAGTTGGGAATTGCGGTTCACGGCTATCATGAAGTGCATGGTTGCATGCCTATGGCATCTGGTTCTAATGGTGGACCAGGCGGACGGCGGCAGAGCGGATTTGTGGGTTTGCTTCCCTTTATTGATCAGGCGCCGCTCTTCAACTTGATTGCAGCAGGAGGTACCGCCGCCGCGGTCGATGGAACTACGAATTATAATGGATTCGATTTTGTTCCCTGGGATAACAATCATAAAGCAGTCAGAACATCCATCCCTATGTTGTTGTGTCCGTCGGATGGAGATTCGACCGAACAGCTTCCGCGCCGTGGATCCAATTATATGTTCTCTCGAGGTGATACTGCCTGGGACACCAATCCCGCGTGGAACGGAAACGGTGGTCGAGGCCTGAGAGGGTTTTTCGTTGGTGGATCTGGGAACTCCGGCGTAAGAAGAATTCGTGACGTTACCGATGGTTTAAGTAATACGATTGCCATGGGGGAACGTATCAAAGCCAAGCCAGGTGGAAATTCGATCCTGACTGGTGCGATTGCCACGAATATTACTCAAGCTCAATACCGTGTTGATGCTTCTGTTTGCCTCAATAATTACAACAACACTACTGATCAATACGCCGGGAGTTCGGCCCGTTGGGGCGGTTTGCGCTGGATGGATGGAGCAATGAGTTTTACTGGTATGAGCACCATTCTGGGGCCTAACAAGCCGAGTTGCTCTCAACCAGGCGATCAACAGGATGGCGTCCAGGATCCGACCAGTCAGCATGCAGGAGGCGCCCAAGTCCTGATGGGGGACGGAGCTGTCCGGTTCATCAGCGAAAACATTGACGCTGGAAATCCTGCCTCAA
Organism: Gimesia aquarii; assembly: GCF_007748175.1. Taxonomy (NCBI): domain Bacteria; kingdom Pseudomonadati; phylum Planctomycetota; class Planctomycetia; order Planctomycetales; family Planctomycetaceae; genus Gimesia; species Gimesia aquarii. The sequence continues at coordinate 4,093,087 of NZ_CP037422.1, read as the reverse complement.
CATCTCCATCAGGCTCTGCCAGGAGTCCCTTTGGTATCTGGGGAGCATTAGGTTCTGTCTCAGGTGGTGAACCGGTAGGCGATTTCTAAGCTTATTAGAGCTAGAAAGTCATCGACTTGAAAATCGGAGGGTAGCAAGCTTGCTGCCCTCCGTAAAAGACACGTATCACATGTTTTTCCAGGTAACAACTTCTAAGGAATTCCTGCAATGAGCGTACGGGCTTTATTTATCACATCTATTTGTATCTTCTTATGCGGGTGTACCGGTAGGACTGGAGAGGACAGAAAGCCTGTCTATAAAGTGTCCGGGACTGTCAGTTTATCGGGGGCTCCCGTAGCTGGGGCAAACGTCACTTTTGTCTCAAAAGAAAAACAACCTGTTGCCTATGGACGAACAAACGCCACAGGCTTGTATGAATTGATGACTTATTCTCCAGGCGATGGTGCGGCCGCTGGCAGATATTCTGTGCTCGTCAACAAATATGTAGGAAATGCAACTGAAACCAGTGGATCCGATGCCGCACATGGTGCCGATCCGACAAAGAATTATGATTCAAACAGCGGCCACGATGCGCGGGCAACGAAGAAGACTGAGAATGCAATTCCGGCAAAATATGCGAAAGTGGATACCACACCGTTGTCGGTAATGGTTGAAGCCGGTGGAGACAACAAGTTCGATCTTGAAATTAAGTAGGGGATATCGATTGCAGTCTGGAGAATACGAGAACACGAAGATCAAGTTGCCTGTTTTAAGGTATCTGGTTTTATTTATCATATTCCTCTGTCTGGTCTCTGGCTGTGAGCCGAACTCTGCTGATTCTGTTGTGTTATTGCAAAAGGCTAGAACGGCTCTTTCTGAAAAAGACTTTGAACGTGCCATTTCTTTGGCCACAGAGGTATCTGTTAATGCTCCCGAGCGATCAGAATCGCTACTACTGGCTGGGGAAGCAGCTATGCGTAGTCAGCGATTTAGTGACGCACTGAAATACTTTCAATTGGTGATTGATTTTGAAGGAGAGAATAAACACACCAAGCTCGCCAGATTCTCTTCTGCCGAAGTCTACCGTGAACTTGGACAATTGACGAATGCAATTCAGTTCTATCAACAGGTACTGCAAGCAAATCCAGACAATGTTGCCACGCATGAGCGTCTCGCATTTTTGTTAAGCACCACGGGAGCGCGCTGGGAAGCGTTGCCCCATTTTTTCTTTTTAGTCCGTAGTGGATCGGCCACGATAAACGAGTTGGCAATTTTCGCCGATCTTGACCGACATGTTGAACATAAGCCGTTCCTTGAGTCTTGCTTGCTGAAATCAAAAAAAGATTCCTACGTGCGATTCGGACTGGCTGCACACCGGTTTTGGGATGGTGATCCTGCAAAGGCAAAGGAAAGTCTGAGTCAAATTGTTGAGGAAACGCCCAAGTTGATATCCGCACAGGCGATGTTGGGTGAATTACTGCTCGATGAAAAAGAGGAACAATTTACTCATTGGCACCAGGGACTACCTGAAGTCGCAGAGGCACATCCCGATATCTGGTACGTTCGAGGTCTTTGGGCGCGCCGTCATGATAAACGTCAAATGGCCGCGCATTGCTTCTGGCAATGTATTCGCCGCGATCCAAGACATCGGCGCGCCACAGTTCAACTCAGTCAGGTATTAGCATCACTTGACGACAATTCGACAGCAGTTTTTCGCGAGCGTGCGATAGAGATGGTTGAACTGACTCAACAGGTTGATGATGTATTACGAAGTAATGGCCTCAACGAAGCAGCATTTCAACGAACCCTGGAATTATTGGAGAAAATGGGGCGAATTTGGGAAGCATGTGCCTGGGGAGTCGTGGCACGAGACCTGTTTTCCACCGCCGATTGGCCGCAAGAAAATTTAACGCGATGTGCGCCTCTGTTGAATCGGGACCTGCCGCTGGTTCAAGACGCACAAAATCTGGCAAAAAAAAATGATCTATCATCTTATCCAGAGTTTCAATTACCGCAAATCAATCTCCATCTCTCGGCTGGCGAGACTGAAGCTCCTGTCGATGCATTGATCCAGTTTTCATTATCAAGTAACGGTATCGATTTTACCTACTTCAATGGCCCCGATCCATCGACCAGGGGCGTACGTGTCTTTGAGTCAAATGGGGGAGGGGTAGCCGTTGTAGACTTCGACGGAGACGAATGGCCCGACTTATACTTTACCCAAGGGGCAGAATGGAAATCTGGTAAAAGGGAGCCTTCCCCATCCAGAATTTACACCGACCGATTGTTCCGAAACGTGGGTGATTCATTTGAAGAGATTACGGTTCAATCAGGGCTTGGGAATCAGGGCTACGGCCAGGGTCCGACTGTAGCCGACTTCGATAACGACGGATTTCCTGATCTCTATATCGCCAACATTGGTCGCAATCGACTTTACCATAACAATGGAGACGGCACTTTCGAGGATGTTACAGATAAGTGTGGTCTAACGGGAGAGCAGTGGACGGCGAGTTGTGTTGTTGTTGACTTGAACGCGGATGGACTTCCGGATGTGTTTGATGTCAACTACCTCATGGGACAGAATGTCTATACTGCTATTTGTGAGGGATTGGCCTGTTCACCCTCTGTATTCGTTGGGACGCCCGATCGACTGCATCTGAATCAGGGAGATGGAACGTTTAAGTTCATCCCGGATATGACTCCTGTTTCCGGTGCAAAAGGTCTGGGGGTTGTGGCGTCAAATCTGCATGATCGCGAACGGCCAAGCCTCTTTGTGGCCAACGATCAAACTCCCAATTTTCTGCTCCAGGCTTCAGGTACAGACGACGCCTCCGGAATCCGAATGGAAAATCGAGGATTTATCGATGGAATCTCTCACAACGAAGATGGACTTGCAATGGCCTGTATGGGGATCGCTGCGGACGACGTGGACGGTGACGGGCGGATCGATTTCTTTGTTACGAACTTCAAAGATGAATCGAACACACTCTACTTACAGGACACCGAGGGGCTCTTTTTTGATGCAACCAAGAAAGCAGGCCTTGCCGGTCCGAGTTGGCCGTTTGTCGGTTGGGGAACGCAGTTTCTGGATGCGGATCTCGATGGTGCAGTAGACCTTGTTGTGGTGAATGGTCATGTTGATGACTATCGCGATAGGGGAGGAGAATATCAAATGCGGTCCCAGTTTTTCAAAAACAGGGGCAGCGGTCAATTTACCGAACTTTTTGCAGATGATGTTGGACCATGGTTCGAAAAAAAGATATTGGGACGCGGTTTGGCACGACTTGACTGGAATCGAGATGGATTGATGGATTTTGTCGTTTCCCAAATCGGGGAACCAGCTTCACTCATGACCAACCGAACTGCTGGAAGTGGTAATTTCATCAGTATACAGTTGATTGCGACGAAATCGGCCCGCGATGCCATTGGTTCCAGCGTTGAGGTCGTCGTGGAGAATCGACGATGGAAGAAGCAATTAGTCGCCGGAGATGGCTATTTGTCGAGTAACCAGCGGATGCTTCAATTCGGATTGGGAAAGGCTGAGTTTGTAAAAGAATTGCAAATCTCCTGGCCATCGGGAGGGGAATCTATAATGAAAAACCTGCCAGTCAATGTCACTCTTAAAGTTGTAGAGGAAGGAGCAAATTTTACACTCTGGCGTAACTCGGATCTCGAAATTCCCGGAGCAGAAGTGATATTAGAATACCAGAAGAATGCGCTAAATTCTAATGCGTTATTGGAGTACTAAAATGTCCGTCAGAGACAACGATTCAGCTCCACAATCCCGAGCGAAGCGGTGGATTGCTGTATTGGGCATTGCTTTGCTGGTCGTCATGGGGGGGGCATGGTACCAATTGGGGAGATCAGCCGCGCGAGTAGAACGATTGATGTATCAGGCTCAACGTGATCACTCCATGGGAAGAGAACAACAGGCAGAAAGAAATGCCGCTGAAGTTTTAAAAATCAATCCGAGTTTTGATGAGGCAGCATTCCTTGCGGCTGAGTGTGCCGCATCACAGGGCAAGTTCCAAGATGCCCTGGATTATCTGAAGCAATTACAAACATCGAACACAGAGATTCTGGTTCGTTCAGCGTTATTCACGTCTGAATTACAGCATTATCAGCTTTCTCGTTTTTCTGATGCAGAACGATCTTACCGCATAGTTCTTGCTCTCGATTCAGAAAATATTCAAGCTAATTCCCATCTTGCGAGACTTCTTGGGTTATGCGGACGTCGACGTGAGGCAATTCCCCATGTTTTGAATCTGATTCGTCAAGGTATAGAAACAGATTTGTTATTACTTCTTGCTCGAGAATCGGGAGTCATTAATGACCTGGAAGCGCTCGAACGGGCACGCGCAGCAGTTCCTGAAGATGCAAATCCCTTGCTGGGTCTTGCCTGGCATGCCGCAGAGAAAGAATACACCGAACGTGCCATCCAATTATTACGAGATGCGATAGAACGACAACCTGATCTCATAGCCGCCCATGTTGCGCTGGGGCGTCAATTGCTGATTGCAGGACGGTATAACGAACTGATTGTCTGGGAAAAACAAATTCCACCCGCAGCATATGAAGATGCAGAGACTTGGCTTGTTCGAGCACAAATCGCTGAAAAAGAGGGTTTGAAAGAAGCGGCGATTCGTTGTTATTGGGAAGCGGCCTTTCGCGCTCCGGAGTTAAAACTCCCCAATTTTCGTCTTGCCAATCTTCTTGACGAAATTGGAGAGACACAAACTGCTAAAAAATTTGCAAAACACACAGTCCGTCTACAAGAACTGAATGTCGTTCAGGATCGATTTTTTTCAACGAGCGATAATGCGAGCATCGAACCGGCATTGGAACTAGCAAAAAGTTACGAATTGACTGGACGCATCTGGGAAGCATATGCCTGGTGTCAACTGGGAGTTCGTGTTGATCCAGAGCATCAAAATGCACAACGTTATCTGGAAGAATTGCGAGCAAAAATCAAGGGGATTCCATTGAGCTTGACTGTCAACACTGCGAATGTCGCACAGTCTGTGGACTACTCGATGTATTCTCTTCCTCGTTTTCGAGAGATCCCTTTATCATCAGACAAAGTTCGTTTAAACAAGTCATCGATGATGTCTTTTCGAGACGATGCCGAAGCAAGTGGTCTGCACTTTCAGTATTTTAATGGAACCGAGGGACGTCCTTCTCGGAGGATGTTCGAGTTTACGGGCGGCGGTATCGGTGTGCTCGACTTTGATATGGATGGTTATCCCGATATCTACTTCACACAAGGGAGACCCTGGCCACCCGACGAGCATGCCAATCGTGATTCCGATTGTCTTTTTAGAAATTGTGAAGCAATAAGGTTTGAAGATGTGACTACCGATGTGGGCATTCACGAAAGTGGCTTTGGACAGGGAGTCTCCGTTGGAGACGTTAATTCGGATGGATTTCCCGATCTCTACGTCGCAAACATTGGAGCCAATTATTTGTGGACGAACAATGGCGATGGCACGTTTTCTGACACCACTGTAGAAGCGGGAGTGGGCGGCAGTCAATGGACTACGAGTTGCGTGCTGGCTGATCTGAACGCAGACGGATTGACAGACATCTATGCAGTTAACTATTTAACCGCGGACGATGTGTTTGAACGTATTTGTCAACACCCTGACGGTTCACCACGCGCGTGCTTACCCTTTCACTTTCAGGGAGAGATTGATCGCTTATGGCTCAATGATGGAAACGGCCACTTTACTGATATGACAAAGGGCTTTCTGTCCGTTGAACCGAGTGGAAAAGGACTTGGCGTAGCTGTGTGGGACGCATACGGATCGGGACAATTAAGTCTCCTTGTCGCCAATGATACTGTACCAAACTTTTTTTTCGTGAATGAATCCGGTAGTGATCATCAGCCCCGTTTGCAAGAGCGGGGAATCGCGGCCGGTCTTGCTCTCAATGAGGATGGAAAGGCCGAGGGGTGTATGGGAATTAGCCTCGGTGATCTCAACGATGATGGGCAATTGGACGTTCACATAACGAACTTCCTTAGTGAATCAAATACGTTCTATGTAAATTCATCAATAGGGTATTATGAAGATCGTACGCGCATGATGGACCTTCATTCTCCCACATTGAATGTTCTCGGGTTTGGAACACAGTTTCTAGATCTGGATCTTGACGGACGTCTCGAATTATTCGTGTCAAATGGTCACGTTGATGACTTGCGCCAGCAGGGGCGACCCTACAAAATGCTACCACTACTGTTTCAATGGAATGGACAGCGATTTTCAAAAGTTGATGGTACCGTTTTGGGTTCGTATTTTCAGGAAAAACGATTGGGACGATCTGTTGCTAGAATAGATTGGAATCGGGATGGTCGCAACGATCTCATTGTCGGTCATCTTGAAGGTGGCTCCGCACTTTTGACAAATACGAGTGTTCCTGCAGGTAATTATCTTTCACTTCGATTATTCGGAGTGGAATCGAATCGAGATGCCATTGGGACAACGGTTCAAGTTCGAATTGATAATAAAACGATTACACGTCAGCTTACCGCAGGAGACGGCTACCAAGCCAGTAATGAGCGTCGTCTCATTGTCGGTCTGGGCAATGCCAGACAAATTGACGAATTGATTGTCCGCTGGCCTTCAGGCAAAGTGCAGAAATTTAAAAAGGTCTCGGTTTCTCAAGAGCTCTGGCTTGCAGAAGGAGGAAAACTCTTTTCAAGTGTCTCAGACCAGTCAATTCCGTCGATTGCTTTAGATTAAAAAACTTCAATAATACGACCCAAGGATCTGTTATTCAGGTCGATTTACTGTATCTGATTTCTTGGTCTGGCTTTGCGCTACTTTTTGTCTGCTGGTTTCTTGACATTCACAGTGATCAAATCTGACCAGACTGCAAATTTATTACTTTTTGCTGATGCTTTTGATTCCGTTGATTTTGCTTTTGCGGCTAATTGTGTTTTCACTTTTTCGGCCTGAACCAGTTTAGCTGCTGCCGTTTTAGACGCTTTGAGTGCTGTGTCGTAATCCGCCTGCGCCTTTTTCAGTTTTATTTGTCGTTCAGATTCTGAACCGGATTGGGCTGCATTTTGTTTGGCTTGATTCAGCATAGTCTTTGTTTTTTCAACAGTTGCTTTCGTGCGATCTACATCGGACTTAACTTGTACGACCAGGTTTTCTATGCGTTTCAATTCAGCAGCAGCTTTTTTACTCGCTTGTAGGTTATGCTGGTATTGAGTCACGCCGACTCCCAATAGTGCAAATTGATAACGCCCGGCTTCCGCTTTGAAATTGCCATTTGGTTTAAAGTCAATCACCAGTTTTCCGTCAGTTTTGTTCTCCGCAATATTGACTGTAGGAGGACTGCGTAACATACCGAATAGACCATGCGGTTCTATTGTCAGGTTTCCCGTCCGTTTGCCATTGTTGATAATTTTGATGGGGATTTCTAGTTTTTGATTGAGTTCGACTGTATATTCTTTGTTTTCCACAGGCGCCAGAATCACAGGTGCTTTTTCGTGTTCATTCACGGAAAGGGGAATACGTGTCGTAAGTCTGGAACGCACTCGAATGGCATCGGAAAAGATATGTCCCCAGATCAAAGAGGCAAACTTTGCTTCACGGACAATTTGTTGTTGATTAATTTGTGCCTTTCCAATGATTTTAATTTCACCTGCCCAGGTTTTCGCAGATGGATCAGCAGAAATGATAAGGATTCCACGATCCGTTTTTCCACTGAGCGTCAAAGGCTGCGCGGTGACTCCCTGTGGTAAATTCTCGGCGGTAATTACGATTTCCCCAGTAAAATCATCCTGGCGTGGCGCGACAATACGGACGCCCCATTTGGCTCCCTTTCTTAAAAGCGGAGTCACTGAATAGCCCGTTCGTCCGGTAGGCAGGGGGCGTTCTGTTGTAGCAATCAATTGAAAATCTGGTTTGGGTTCTCGAATCGCCAGACGGTAAATATCGGCTGGACTACCTCCGCCAAACTGATTGAGCACTGTTACCGCATAGTCACCATCATGTTCTGCGACGAAAGAAACAGCGGCATCATTCGAGTTGAGGTTGATTGCATCTTTATTATGAACGCTGAAAAAAGAGGGAAGGTCATCATTCTCGGCTACTTTTTTGAGAGTTTCCACTCCCTCTTTTGATCGCATGATCTGGCGGACTTCCAGAGCGGGATCGACTTGAGATTGCATGCGGTCAGAAATGACCTCGATACAATAAGTCTTTCCTTTTTCAGTGCGAAATCGAAAAACATCTTCATCGTTCGGTTCATCAAAACGTCCGGCGATTTCTACCGGCAGGGTAACCTGCTGTTGATTTAAGTGAGACGATTCAATCACTACAGGCCCGGTAGCGAAACCGATCTTTACGGAATTAGAATTCTCGAGTTGAAACTCTGACGCACGTAATAGACCCTGCCTGGGAGTCCCGGGTTGGAAACTGGCAGGGGGCGTAGGCACATCGGGCATTCGAATTTCGACTTCGAGCGATTCCAGTTGTTGTCCATTGAGCGTAACGGATTTTCCCAAACTACCACCTGGTAAATTCCGTCCATATACCGTGTAAATGTTTTTTGAACCCGGTTCACCTGCGGGAGGAAAAACAAAGTCAATGTGGGGTTTGTCAGAGATGCTCAATCGATAAAAATGGTTTCCTCCCCCTCGGTAAAGAATATCAGAAATAGCCACATAAAATTCGTTATCCTGTTTCGAGTTGATTTCGATAAAAGGATCGCGACCGTACCAGTCACGGTTGCGATTTACTTCGCGACCTTTTGAATCATAAACAATGATCTGGCCATCCATCTTCGAATCAATTCGCTCAGCAAGAATTTCGATTAATATTCGTTGACCGGCGGTTGCCTTGAATTTGTACCAATCAATGCCCCGTGAAGCGACACTGCCCGTTATCACGGAATTCACATCAACAGACATCGCTGTCTCTCTGGTTGCATGGTTTCCGGACTCACTCACTTCGCGACTATCAGCGGCAGCGACAACAAAGGGCCTGGCTGTAGAGAGTCCAAAATAAGAGACGGCGCGCGCTTCATAGATTCCAGGGGGAACGTTCTGTGCTACTGTGACAGTGAATTTTGAACCTTGGATACGTGCTTTCGGAAAAAAATCGTCTGCAGGCAATAAGACGGGTTTGGCCGTGATGCCGGGGTGAGTAAAACGCAGTTCGGTGGCATCATCCAGGTTCGTTCCGCTGATAGTCACTTCAATGCTTTTTCCTGCAGAGGCTGCAAATGGTTCGACCCGTGCCAGATCAGCAGTTGGTAATTGTGCTAATACTACCTGTTGATAGAACAGGGCAACCAACATCGTAAGGAAATAAAATTGTGTCAGTTTTATTGCGTTCATTTTGAATTCATTCATTGCATTTTAATGGTTGAATAAAAATTCTTTTGTATTGATCATAACCCAGATAATGTCTTCATAGGCATCTTTTTCAGCTTGTCCCATCGACAATTTCTTCGGGTCAGCTTTCGATTGTTTTCGTTTTTTCTCCAAATGTTTCAAAGCTGTATCAAGTTCGTTTTGTGTAGGTAACCGAGACAGGGCATGCAAATATAATTCGTTAATATGGGTTTGATCATCTTTCATTTTGTCACGCGCCAGTTGGGCTGCTCTTCCATCTGGAGCGGAAAGAAGTTTCTGCATCGCATAGGAATTGATGAGATGCAGGCTTTGGGATAAATCAGCATTCGCTGTTCGCTCGCATTCACAAGCGGTATCCATTTGCGGCCGGCCGAACACGCGCAGAAAGAATGATTCCAGGTTGGCTGAATCGTCGGGTAGTGCGACAGCACGGACTCCCACTGGTTGATGATTGAAATTATTCTTCGCGCCGGCCGTATCATTCATAGCATCAAGCATTACCTCAGCAGTGAGTCGGCGGGGGTAATATCGTGCGTAGTTTTGTTCGTCATCTTTGTTGTGTTCGTTGGGGAATGAACTGAGTTGGTAGGTGCGACTATTACAGATAGTACGGCAGACTTCTTTTAAATCATAATTTGATTTGACAAACGAATCTGCTAAAGCATTAAGTAATGCTGGATGAGTTGCCGGGTTTGTCACCCGAATATCATCTTCCGGTTCAACAAGTCCTCGTCCAAAGAAATGTTTCCAGTAACGATTCACGAGCATCTTGGCGAAGAAGGGATTCTTTGGCGAAGAGATCCAATTTGCTAAGTCAATCCTTGGATCTCTTTGCGCAGGGATTTCCAACGCGACTTCATCGAGAGGCGTGGGTTTGAGTTCGCGATCAGTGTTGGGATTTTTGGCAACAGCCACAATACGTTTATGGTAGATGATGTCATCTTCAGGCAGCTTATAAACCTCTTTGCGTCCAATCGTATTAAAGAATGCCTGAAAGCCATAGAAATCATCCTGACTCCACTTTTCATAGGGATGGTGGTGACACTGTGCACATTGAATACGCACGCCTAGAAAAACCTGGGCAATATCTGACATCTGGTCTTTGGGATCTTTAACTGCTCTATACCAGGAAACGGCTGGATTGGTACCTGGTTTACCGCGGGCCGTGATTAACTCAGTCACAAATTGATCGAACGGTTTGTTGCTGGAGATGCTGCTTCGAATCCAGGCATGAAACCCGAATGTTTCTCGTGCAACCTGTTCCAGATTTCCTCCCGCTTTGTTACGTAAGATTCCCGCCCATTTTGCGGCAAATAAATCTGCGTACCCTGAGCTATCTAATAAGTCGTCAATTTTTCGAGCACGTTTGTCAGGTCGTTTATCTGACAAAAATTCTTGTGTTTGCTCTAAAGTGGGAAGCCTGCCGGTGATGTCTAATGTTGCGCGTCGCAGGAAAGTAGCATCATCACATTCTCCAGATGGTGGCAGCCCCAAGACCTTTAGTTTTGCAAAAATGTGTTCGTCTATAAAATTACTTGGTTTAGGCAGATTGGGAGTGGGTTTACCTAACGGAATGGTTGCCATAAATACGGAGACATGTTCTTGAAAACGAATCATGACTGACGTGGTTCCCGTGAATTCCTTGACACGGACAACGCCATGCTCATCGACCTCTGCCATCATGGGTTGATTGGGCTTGAATTCTGCTTTGCGGGTAATATCACGCGATGTCCCATCAGAAAAGTATGCCATCACAATAAGCTGCTGTGTCGATTGTCTGGGGAGTACGCGATCTTTAGGGAAAAGTTCGAGTCGTTCCACAATCGGATCGTTGTCAGGATCGTATTTCATCCCTTCTTGAATCCAACGTTTAATCAGATTGTATTCTGCTCCATTTTTTTCAAATCGTTTTCCACCATTATGCGGAATACCTCCCGTGGCTTTACGGAGCAGTAAACTAGTTTCGGGTGCTGCTGGAGAAACGCGTCGTCCTTGTGATTCTTTGGTGATGAATTCAAAATCATTACGCGGTTCATAACCAAGCAATGAGAGACGGAAGTTATTTTTTCCAGCTGGTGTGCCATGGCAGGCACCACTATTGCAGCCGGCACGAGTTAGTTGAGGAATGACATCATTGTAAAAACTGACGGCCCGTTGTTTTTCAAATGAAGAAACTTGGACAGGAAAGACAAGGGGAGCGATTGAATTGAGCTGTGCGGTGATGGTTGCCTGCCCATTCGCAATTGGTGTCACGTAGCCTGTTTTACTAACACGAACAACTCCCTCTGGCTCAACATGATAGCGCACTTCACGAGTCACATCGCGAATGCCCCCTGATTTTTCTTTCAGAGTGATCAATAATTGCTGCCGCGCGTCCGGATCGTTGAAAACAATCGTTTTCGCCTGGTTTGGGAGAAAGCCTGCGAGCTGATCGGCATAGGTCAGCTGAGGGTTCAGAATCAATAGAGCCCCCAGACAGGGGATAAGCAATCGGATTGCGAATTTTGAATTCATGGATTTATTCACATTTTGGCAGGATCATTAAGGAGTCACGGATTCTTTTTTTAGAATGTGACCTTATGTATCGTATTTGGCTGGGAAAGAAAAACTCGAAACAAATAGTTTGAATTTGCCGTGAAGCTGTAGGATCTTTAAAAAATAGATTGTTTTGCTGTGAATATCAAAAATTAATCTTGGGAGATTGTTTAATTAAATTGAACTTGTGTTTCTATTCTAATCGATGGAGAATACATTACAATACGTTGATGTATTCTTATACGAAAAGCCATATGAGTTTTTTTGTCGATTGGGATGATTAGAATGAGTGTTAATTCCAATAATCGCCGCTGTGCGGGCCCTATGAAACGGCGAACGTTCCTTGAATTAGGGGGATCAAGCCTCTTAGGCTTAGGGATGGTTGATATTCTTCGTCAACAGGCAATCGCAAAGGCTGCCCGAGTTTCTTTAAATGATACTTCAGTGATATTCGTCTGGCTTCCCGGTGGTCCTCCCCATATGGAAACCTATGACATGAAGCCGGGCGCGCCGGCTGAATATCGGGGTGAACTAGGCCCGATCCACACAAATGTGCCCGGTCTCGATGTTTGTGAAATGTTACCACAACATGCCAAAGTAGCCGATAAATTTAATTTGATTCGTTCAATTCATCATGAGTTTGCCGATCATGGAGGCGGCCATAAGCGATTAATGACAGGTCGGGTTCCTGCGACACCGGTGGGAACTGTCAATGATGCACCTGCAGTCAGTAGCATTGTGAAAAAGATGTTACAAAAAAATGGCAATGAAATGCCGGTTTGTGTAAGTGAAGTCGATTCCTCTCGCGCCTCAATTGATACCTTTGCCATGGGGCCCGCTTATCTCGGTGCTTCAATGACTCCATTTATAGTGGCAGGAGATCCCAGTGCTCCTGATTTCAAAGTGCAAAACATCGGAGTCAAATCTTCGATGGAAGCCCGCCTGGACGATCGGATTGCCATGTTGAATGGCATTGATAATTTTCGGCGAGATGTTGACAAAAGCGGTTCGATGAAAGCAATGGACAGCTTCAATCGCCAGGCTGTCGATATGCTGACAAGTGAAAAAGTGCGTAACGCATTTGATCTCTCCAAGGAACCAAAAGAAATCCGCGATCGCTATGGTTGGAATGCTTATGGCCAGCGGGCTATTTTGGGACGACGACTCGTCGAATCTGGTGTGAGGTTTGTCACAATGGTTTGGGAGCATCCCTATCCTGGCAAAGGAACTCCCAAAACAGCTGCATATAACTGGGATTCTCACGCTGTCAATGCTCATCTGTTTAAAGACTGTGACTGGCGTTTACCACCTTATGACCAGGCTGTTTCAGCACTCATTGAAGATTTATATCAACGCGGACTGGACCGAAAGGTATTACTCGTAGTCACTGGCGAATTCGGACGAACTCCAAAAATCAATGTACAACGTGGAACACAAACGGGTGTGATGCAACCTGGTCGAGATCACTGGCCAAAGGCCATGTCTGTCCTTGTTTCCGGTGGTGGAATGCGAACCGGTCAAGTCATCGGCGCAACCAATCCCAGAGGTGAATATCCTGTTGAACGTCGAATGACCCCCAATGACCTTTGGGCCACCGTATATCGTCACCTGGGAGTTGATCATGAACATGTTTTACATGACCTCCAGGGGCGGCCCGTGGCGATCTTGCCCTTCGGCAAACCGATTCGTGAACTCTTGCCAACATCCGCCTGAATAACTGGTTAGAGACTTCTTTCTAACCTATACCCTGTGCCCAGTTTTGGTTCAAACAGACTCGCTTTCGGAGTAAAGCACGATCTTTTGTGGCAATTTGTGCGCATCTGATATTGATTCATGATTCTTAAAAAAGCTGCTTCAAGTGTGTGACCGATTCAGATGAAAGTCGTTTTCTTGAACCACACACTGAACGAAACAATCAGTCAATTCTGCTACTGATTCGTTGTTTTCCTGAAGAACGCATTCATTGCTCTCTTACCATCGGTTATCTGGTGCCTGCTTGGCAGTCCAAAAAAATAAGATGTGTAAAAAATCACATCTAGACACAGGGTACAGCTGCGTTGTTAAAATGAGAAAGTTCTGAGTTTGGAATGGTTCCAGACCCAACTCATATCAGAAACCATGGACATTGCTGTTTGACCTGGGCCGAAACAGCTTCCGCGCCAAGTTAATTCTGGGCACGTTAGTAGTAATCGGCCGCCTGTCTATCTTGCGGCTTTCTGCTCGCACCCGGTAATAGCAGTGTTACAGTGAGCCAAACGCGTTTCAGCATCATCTGGATCCTGATTTCGTGCCAACTCTATACTCTCCACACGCTGAATCTCAGCGTTATGGGGAATCACTGCCTTGGCACAGACTGAAAGGACTCTGCGTTCGCAGAGTTGATGAGATGAAACGACTTTACGTTAACCTTCTGCAATGGTTCGCTAAACGACACATCGCTCCCAGAAGCTCTCGCGCCCAGAACACACGACAAATCGAGTCGCTCGAAGTGCGAACAATGCTTGCGGCTCATCCGCTGGCTAACGCGCCTGATGTCCAATTTCAAGTCGAAAACGATTGGGGCTCAGGACGCACGGCTAGTTTGACTCTCACTAACGATGAAGCGACAGACTTCACAGACTGGCAACTCGAGTTTGATTATAGTGGCGAGATCCAGTCGCTCTGGAACGCTGAGGTCGAGAATCTCGGTGGCGGCCGTTATCGAATAACACCTCCAAATTGGGATAACACACTGGATGCTGGCGAGTCGTTGGCGATCGGCTTTGTTGCCGTTGGTAATCACAGTGAGCCAACAGGATTTGCTTTTCAGGGTAATGGGAGCCCGGGAGATCCCGACCCGGACCCGGATCCTGTAGAAGGGGCACCGAACAAGCCGAGTGTGAGCGTCCTTGCCGATTTCAATACGGGTGGTTTCCGTGTGACTCTGAATCTCTGGGCAGGAGATCCTGCCGATCATTGGAAATTATACGAGAATGGCGAACTGATTTACGAAGCCTCTTTGTCGGGAAGTTCGACTCCTCAAACAGATAGCCTGCTTATCACGAACAGAGACTATGGGGTTTTTCGGTATCAGGTCGAGGTCAGCAATGAGAGCGGCACAACTCTCAGCGATGAAATGGTCTATGTTGCTGGCGGTGCCAGTCCGATCGGCATTGAGGGAGTGGATGCGACCGAGCAAGCGCTGCAGGTCACCATTGACCAGGCGACTGTTGAATACACGCTCACTTCTTCCAGCGAATCCGCACAATTCAGCATTGCCACCAGCAACTCACGAGTGGTCCAGGCTGAAATTGTAAACGGTAATACGTTACGGATTACCGGCCTTGAAGCGGGACGGGCATCGATACGGATTACCGATGCCGAATCCGGCGAAGATCGCTTTATTGGGGTTCGCGTGCGCACAGAAAATGGTGAATTGCCGGGGTTACCAGACTATGTCACGATTGGTTCAGTAAGCGAAGATACCACAGGCGATCTGGCATTTTGGCAGGATTTCGATAGTAGCGATCCGTTGACGAACAAATATGTTGACTCGCGCTACATCTACCTCAACGGCGGTCCGATCAGTGGCTGGCGGAGTTGGGACCCGGACCGCGTGCATAGTTATCTCCGTGAAAGCCTCAAACTGGGAATGATTCCGCAATTTGTTTATTACAATATTCCCGATGCTGGCGAAAGCTATACGACGAATCTTGAGCATATCAACAGTCTGTCGTACATGGAAAACTATTTCCGTGATCTGAAATTTGTGCTGGATACCATCCGTACCGAAGCCGGTGACGAACTGGTGCAGATGATTCTGGAACCGGACTTCATCGGTTATCTGATGCAGAATGCGGATGCGCCAGCCAGTGCGATCTCTGCCATGACGAGCGCCGCTTATAGCAGTGGTGTGCTACAAGCGGGCGTCGATCCGCAGTTTGATAACTCGGCGGCAGGGCTCATTCAGGCAATCAATTACACGATTAGCAGTTACGCCCCGAATGTGGAGTTCGGCTGGCAGTTCAACCTCTGGGCTTCTCCCGGTATCGAAACACCAATCCCCATAACGGGAATTGTACATCTGACTGATACGCTGGGAATCAATGCGGGACGCGCAGCAATTGCCCGCGAAGCGGAACTAATTGCGCAGTATTACATGGATGCGGGAGTACTCAGCTACGGTGCGGACTTTATCTCTCTCGATAAATACGGATTAGATGCGGGGGCAGAGAACGGTGCGGCCAGCAACCCGGAAGCCAGCACATGGTTTTGGAACAACGATCACTGGCATAATTATTTACTGATTGTCCAGACCCTCACGGAAACGACGGATCGAGAAATGGTCCTCTGGCAGATCCCCGTTGGTCATATCAATAACAGCCTTGCGCAGAATCCCTACGATGCGAATGGAGTTTTTGATCCACTCACCAACACGACACGTCAATATGAAGACTCTGCTCCCACATTCTTCCTGGGAGATACCTTTACGGCAACCGGCGATCGTCTGGATTACTTCTCATCAAATGATTTCGGCGATGACAAGCTGACCGTTTCAGGCAATACTATCACCTGGGGTTCTCATATAGAAGAAGCACGTGCCGCCGGTGTGCGTCAGATTCTGTTTGGCGCCGGTGTGGGAATCAGCACCGATTCGATTGGCAGTGAACCCACAGACGATTACTGGTGGATTACCAAAGTGCAGGAATACTATCAAAATCCTGTTCCTCTGGATGTCGTTGTTGATCCTCCTGATGTAAAGCCTTTCGTCAGCATCAGTGGAGCGACTGTTGCCGAAGGGGATAGTGGATCGGTTCTGGCTACTTTGACGATCTCCCTTTCAGAGCCTGCGACTGAGGCAGTGACGGTCAACTACCAGACCTCCAATGGAACGGCCACCGCCGGCGAAGACTATGAAGCGGCCAGTGGGCAGGTTTCATTTGCCGTTGGAGAGACTTCGAAGACGGTCACCGTTCGCATCTTTGGAGACACAGACGTCGAACCTGATGAACAGTTCTATGTGACTCTGAGTAGCCCTGTGGGTGCCGTTCTCGACAACAGTCTTTCGGTTGCCACCAACACGATTACTAATGACGATGTTTCCTCGACCGAGACCGATGTGATGGTCACAACGCCATTCGAAACAGCCGTGACAATTCCCATTGGTACATCTACGGGAGGCGACCCAGACTTCGGCAGCCATGTGCAACAATATGTGAGTGGCACACTGTTTCCCAGTCAATACAGTCAAGAGCAACTCGACGCACTGGTCAGCAACTATTATGACCAATGGAAATCGGATTGGCTGCTTGTCGATCCCGGTGGCAACGGATACCGGGTTGCGATGGACTCACAAGGTCGTACCACATCCGAAGCGCAGGGATATGGCATGTTGATCCTGTCACACCTGGATGGTTATGATCCCAACGCCCAGGCGATTTTCGATGGTCTCTTCCGATATTCTCGTGCCAATCCGAGTGTGGGTAATCCAAATCTGATGGATTGGGCACAACCGGATCCTAACGGAAATAGTAGTGCCTTCGACGGAGACGCCGATATTGCCTATGCCCTGTTGGTGGCCGATGCCCAGTGGGGCAGTGATGGTGAGATCAACTACCTTCAGGAAGCGATCACGATCATCAACGCCATTTATGACTCGACCATTGGACCGGAAAGCCATCTGCCGATGTTAGGCGATTGGGTCAATCCCAATGGTAGCCAACACAGTCAATGGACCACTCGCACCAGCGATTTCATGTACGGTCACTTCCGCGCATTTGAAGCTGCCACACAGACCGGAGCCTGGAACGAAGTCATCGCTGCCACACAGGATGTGATGACGAAATTGCAGCAGCAATCAGGAACAGGGCTGGTTCCCGACTTTGTGATTGTTGATCCCGTGACCGGCTCTGTTTCTCCTGCTCCATCCGGGTTCCTGGAAGTCAATGATCAACATTACTGGTATAACGCGGGGCGCGTTCCCTGGAGACTTGGCACGGATGCCGTTTTGAGTGGCGATGCCGTCTCCGTGGCACAAGCGCAGATGTTGTCCGAGTTCTTTCAGCAATCTTCAGGTGGTAATCCCTCGCAGATTCTGGGGGGCTATGCTCTCAACGGAACACCTCTGAATAGCTGGAGCGATCCGTTCTTCCGCGCAGCGGTAGGCGTCTCTGCCATGACCGGCTCGGATGCGGCAGATCAGTCCTGGATGAACGCCGTCTTCGACAGTGTGGCCACCACGCATTCGAATTACTATGCAGATACTGTTTCCATGCTGACCATGTTGGTCATGTCGGGGAACTTTATCGATCCGTCGTCTACGGTGGGTGAGAGTGCAACACTGCAAACGTTCACGCAGCCTGATAATGGTCAGGTCGTTAACAATCAAGATGGCACACTCACCTACATGCCGAATACTGATTTCTCTGGAAACGACAGTTTTACTTATACGACGGTCGCAGAGTCAGGCAGTATCACAATCACGACGGTACACGTCACCGTGGAGCCTTTTGTTGTGGTTGTACCTGAGATCACCATTAACAATGTGACTGTTACAGAAGGTGACAGTGGTACTTCGCAAGCCGTGTTTATTGTCTCGCTGGATCAACCGACGACGGAGTTGGTTACTGTGCAGTTTGGCACACAGAACGGTGCCGCGATTGCTGGCCAGGACTATCAGGCTGTCAGCGGACAGTTGGTCTTTCAACCAGGAGAGATGACGAAAACGATCTCAGTATCGATTTTGGGAGATAGTGTGATTGAATCCAATGAGGAGTTCCGGGTTGTACTCAATCAAGTTGTTGGTGCCACGCTGGCATCGGCAACTGGTACCGGCACGATCCAGGATAACGATGCTCCGGCGCCCACAGCCCAAGTAGACTTTAATGTGGTAAATGCCTGGAACAGCGGGTTCCAGGGGGCGATCGAAATTAAAAACGAGAGCAATGAGTCTTTGGATGGTTGGACACTGGAGTTCACCTACGATGGCGAAATTACGGATATCTGGAATGCCGAAATCGTTTCTCGCGTCGGGAATACTTATGTGATTCGTGGTGCAGCCTGGAATCGAGATATTTCCGCCAACGGTACGACTTCGTTCGGCTTTATCGGTACAGCAAGCGGACTGCCGGATCCTTTGTCTGACTTCATGCTCAATGGAAGTCCGGTTTAAAGAGTCAGTTGAATTCACTTTAATAGGGAGCTCATGTAATGAGTAAAAAGTGTCTTACCGTATTGAATTAAAGTTCGAAATTCCAAGGAACAGCCGGAAGTTCGGACTAGCAAAGGCATAGTATTTGAACTAGTCGATTCGCTGAAATACGGAAGTGTGATTCTGCGCTGAAGACTGTTGAAATAAAGTTACATGGCTTATGAAAGATGATATGCGTAAACAAAAAATAATAAATAACTACTAAGACTCATCAAAAAGTGCGATTAAGAATCGTAGTGATGCCTAGATATTTTTGAAAAGCAGACCACTTTCACTTGCTACTTTCTGAATTAGATAAATGCCAAGTCTGTAATGATCCATTGATTCCGCTTGTGACGAACCAATTAGCGTCCCAGGCAGCTGCGACATCCTGAACGAGTGAGGTGGGTATCTGAAACTGGTTGCGAATCTTACCATTTTGAGTGTCGAGAACGAATCCTGAATTAGGAAACATGACACACGCTAGTAGGTGACCGTTGTCGAAGAATGTCATAGAGCGAATATTCTTATCATGTAAGACCTTGGCCCGGATGATCCATTTCTCTGTGTCCCAGATGCGGAGCACCTTGTCATATGATGCTGTGATGAGAAAACGTCCGTCTGGTGTCAGTAGCATATAAGTCGTCTGGCCTCGTATTCCATCTAATTGTTTTTTCTGTTTACCAGTGATGGCATTCCAGACACGAACTTGCCCTTGCAAATGCCACTGCTTCCAGTCACCAGTGGACGTGAGAATATGCTCTCCGTCTGGCATCCAAATAATACGAGTGACAGGTAGTTCCTGTTTCGGAATTGTGACTTCAGTTTTGAATCTTGGTAGAGTACGGATTAAGAGTGGTCCTGCCTCTTCCGATGAAGCGATACGTTTTTCGTTGGGTGAGAGCGCGACCGCTACGACCCTTGAACCGTGACCGTAACGTTTGGAAATCAGTTTCTGCTGCGGAAGATCCCATAGTTCAACGGCGCTGCTGTATCCACAAGTTGCGAGAAGATTGCCGGTCGACGTCATCGAACCGCGCGTCACGACACCAATACCACCCGTCAACGTTTTGACCGAACCTCCTGTTGTGGCATTCCAGATTTTGACTTTTTTATCTTTTCCACCACTAACAATTGATTTTCCATTAGGGGTTACCAAGACAAACTTCGCATCACCTTTATGTGCAGCGATTTCATGTTTCAGATGGACTGTCGGTAGCCAGGAAAATACATTACCCGTGTTTGATAAGACAAGCAGACGAGAATCTTCAGGTCTAACAGCCAGTGATACAGCAGGAATCGAAGTGTTAAGCGCGGAGTGTATTTTTGCTTCAGAACAATCAACTGTTACGATTTCAGAACCAGCTGAAACTAGAAGATATTGGCTTCCTGTTGAAAAACGCAATGCACCCACTTCCAAAAATGGATGTGTTTGGGAATCAAGTAAATTTGAATTGGAGTTAGAGCGGCGAAAAGCAGCTGTGGCTGGAACGGTTACTGTACCGGTTTTATTTACTTTGACTGAATCACTAGACTCACTGATATCCCAAAGGTTTACCTGCCCGTGAGAATCTACTACAGCCAGTTGATTTCCTACCGGAGCAAAGGCAACGGCTCTAATCACGGTTTTCTGTTTCTTTTGAGGTTTGGAGGATGTCAATATGTTTAATTTTTCGAGACTCGGCAAACGAATGAGTTGCAACTCTTTGGCTCCTGAGACTATAGCTGCCAATGTCCCCGCACTATTAATAGTGATCATGTCAACTCCGAGTTTTCCAACACTCACAGTTGTAACAACACGACCAGTCGAAAGATCAACGGCAACCAATTTTCCATCGGTCGTACCGGCAATGATTTTTTTTTGTTTTATTGCTAAAACGCTGATTGTTGATTTTACTGCATTAATGCGTAGAGCAGTCGAAGCAGCGTCTTTCAGGTTCCAGAGAGAGAGAACTCCATCTTGATATCCTGCAACGATTTGCTCTCCGCTCTCGTTTACTGCAAGAGACGTGATCTTCCCAGGAGGACCCCCAAGTCTGCGGCTCTTACGCCTTGATTCCAAATCAAGAACATCAATTTCACCGTCAATTCTAGGTAATACAGCGATGTGCCCGTCTGTCGAAAGTATAGACTTCTGAACTAGTGATGATGGACGAATTGAGTCTGTGGCGGGAAAGAGTCGCTTCTGCTCCGTCGCTGTTTCTACATCCCAGATGATCAGAGCGCCATCGTAGGCAGACGATGCCAGACGGCTGTTGTCTTGTGTAAATGACATCATCACTACCGGGGCTGTGTGCCCTTTCAGCGTGCCTAGTAATTTTCGCGTGACTGCTGACCAAATCATGATTTGCCCGGTGGTCGTCCCGCCTGCGACCAGATTTTTGTCAGGTGAGAAAACAACTGCATTAATCTTCATACTCTGAAGCGCGGCTTTCACATTGGAGTTTGTCTTGTTCACTGATTCCTCATCAGGTTTCGATTCAGGGGGGCGAATCGTTTTGGGCGCCGGTTCTGGAACCGTCTTTGTTGGTTCTGAACTCGGAAGCTCAAGACTCCCTATTTCTTTAGCAGTCGCTCCATCGAAGAGAGTCGCAGTTTGTTTCCCGTCCAGAGTAATAACGAGGCGACCATCGCGTGACGGATATTTCGGATAGCGAATTCCAATCTGGGGAAATATCGGATCGGGCATGAGCCGAGTCTTTCCGACCGTCCACCACTGGAGAGATCCATTGCTTCCACAAACTAGCAGTCGCATAGCATTGGATGTGAGCGTGGAACTCTGCTCACTCAGACCAATATCAAATGGTGTTTGTTCATGAACCCGAGTCCGAGTGATTATATTTCCTGAAGCGGTGTCCCAAACTCCAGCAGTTCTATCAAAACTCAGAGATACTAGTTGATCCCCATCTGCAGAATATCGCATGCGTCTAATATCACCAAGGTGACCGCTTAGGTGTAATTTACTCGTTCCATCACTTGAATTTATCAGAGTGATTTGGTCGTTTGAATTGGCAACTGCCAATTCACTTCCATCAGGTGAGACAGCCATTGAAGTCACACCATTGAGGATCCACTTCTCCCATAAAATCGAATCACCGATGATATTTTTAACGGAAAGACGCGTGTCTTTTTTTCGGTCTCCCTCAGCAATGACCAGTTTTTGGTTCCCATTCAGCCATTCAAACCAGATAACATTTCCATAATGTGAAAATACTTGTTGTCTGTTACCTCCCCATGAAAGTACCTTTTGAGTGTGAGAAGAAGCAGCGGGAAGTTGTTTTTTTATCGCTTCTGGTGGAAGCGGAATTAATGGAAGTGGATTTTCTTTCCACGGTAATTCCCTTAAATTCCTTGATGACTTGTCTGCAATCTTTACCGATTTGGACGGCTTAACTCTGTCAGATTCTTTCTTAGTCTTGACACTTTCTATCTGAGCTTCAGCGGATTCTGATAATAAAAACACTGATTGTTGATCCGCCTCTAAACTTGGTGACGACCATAAACTGAAAATCAGTATCAAAAAAGTAGAAGCTGACCAAAGAAAGTGATTCATAATGAAATCCTCGATGGTTATCTCTAGATTGAAAAATTTTTGGCGTTATTTAATCAATTCAATACTGCGATCACATAAAAAAATGTCTGAATCCACATTTGGTGATGTTTAATATTGCCTCCGATTATCCTGCCGGAATCAACCAGACAATTAATTTTGTGTACTAGTCCCGAATAGATCGTTGATAAAGAAGAATTACAGATATTCTGAAAATCGCAAATAAAGGATTTGATCATTTGTGATCTGATTGTATGATTATATCCAGAATGTACAAGAGATCTAAAGAAAAATGAGTATCTATGTCTCCTGACATCGAATGATAAGGATTTAATCATAACTTTTATTGGGATATTCAAAATAATAAGTAGAGCTTTGTTCTTTATGTAAACCAAAATCATGTATGAGATTATCAGAACGTGGTAACTCTTTTGAAATATAGATATTTAAAAGTTCCTCGACTCAAAACATATGGTGAAGTAATAATATTAGTCTGCCATCTTTTATCAGCACTTACTTTAGTTAGTGACTGGTATTTATCTGTATGGAGATTTTTATTGTCAGGCTAGTATGTTTTAGGGGGGCTCTATTCGAATAAATAAAGTAACAGCCTATCTTATTCTGGTTTGAGGTGTTCATATTTTATGACACAAAATTCATTGATAAACACATCTGAGATGATAAAAGTGGTGCCTGGAATTCCTGCTGAGTTTGAGGACTACATTGTCTCACGTCGGATTCGAATCATTTCTGACTTTCCTGGTTTCCTAGGAGACGAATTACGATTATTAGATGCCGGTTGTGGTAGTGGTTGTAGTCTGCTTCAACTTTGCAATTTTTTTAAAGATTGCCATGGCTTTGATGTAAATGAGGATTATATTCAACGTCTTCTAGAAGAAGTGGCAATCAGAAACATCGCAAATTGCTCTGCTTCAACAGGCGATCTTTGCAATTTAGAATTTGACTCAGAATCTGTTGATCGACTGATTAGTTTTGAAGTGATTGAACACTTACCAGATGAAAACGCAGGCGTAAAATCGATGTATCGGGTACTAAAACCTGGAGGATTAGCTGCTTTTTCAGTTCCTAATAAGTGGTGGGTTTTTGAAACGCATGGTGCCTACCTTCCTCTCCTTCGATGGGATCGAGTCCCTTTTTTTTCTTGGTTGCCAAAACCCATTCACGAGCGTTATGCAAAAGCGAGGATTTATACTAAGCAACGAATTGTAAAACTACTTGCAAGTGTAGGTTTCAAAGTCCTAAAAGTATCCTATGTTACTGCGCCAATGGATCGTTTAACGATAAAGCCCCTTCAAAAACTTGTGAAGAGTACAGTTCTTCGCAATGACACGACAAACATTCCAATGTTTTCAACCGCGATAATGGTCATTGCAGCAAAAGAAAATTCGAAAGCATAAACCTATGAAATCACTTTTTTAATCATTATCGCCAAAGAATTATGAGAGGTCACCATGCAAAGAGAGAAAGAAAAGAATTTTATTCATGGGGCAGGATTTACATTAATCGAATTACTAGTTGCCATCACTATTATTGCTTTGCTGATTGGAATTACGGTACCTGCAGTGCAAGCAGCGCGTGAATCTGCGAGAAAAATGCAATGCAATAATAATCTCAAACAAATCGGTATTGCTCTACATTCCTACCATGAGGCGCATAAAGTTTTACCATTTGGAGTTGGTCTTGACCATGATGGATCAGTGACTTCGTTAGGAACATTACAAGATCGAAGGTATTCCACTCACTCCATGTTGCTGCCGTATCTTGATCAGGTAAATGTTTATAATCTTTTAGATTTTAACGTTGCCCCCTTTACTCCATTTGTTAACGCCGGGAATGACGTGCAGGATCAGATTATTCCTCGCTTTAATGAAATAATAAATGGACCTGCTGCAATAGCTACGATACCAACATTTTTGTGTCCCAGCGATATCGATAATTTACAAAGTATTTGGGGGCATAATAATTACCGGTCTTGCAATGGAAGTAGCTGGTCGGGGCGAAATGGAAATGGAATGTTTGGCCAAATTAGTAGCGTTCAATTCAGTGATGTCACAGATGGCCTATCCAACACAGCTATGTTTAGTGAACGAGTCAAAGGAACCTGGAATAAATTACAACACGACTTAAAATCTGATTTATATGATTTGAATGGTGTCTGGACTGAGAACCAATTCAGGATTGCGTGTGGAGGTTTAACGCCTCAAACTGCACCCGCTTACATGCACGATATAGACGCGGGACAAACCTGGCTCGAAGGAAATATGAACTGGACGCGCTATAACCATACCTTAAATCCGAATCGAGTCAGCTGCAAAAATGGATTCACCTGGGATGGGGTTGTATTGCCCCCTTCCAGTCGTCACCCAGGCGGGGTGAATGTCCTTTTTGGTGATGGATCCGTTCGATTTATAAACGAGAACATAAGTCTCATTGTCTGGCAAGCTATGGGGACTATTTCGGGAGCGGAATCACTTTGACGAGTCGTAGATTAATACAACATATTCAAAAACAACTTACATTGCTGGTTTTATTTCTACTATTCCCGCTGCCATTAACAGGAGAAAGTCATCTCTCTGATACATACAGTGCTGATTTTCGAAGCAAGCAATTTGACAATGAAACACTTGTTCCTCTTAAGGCGGGTACAGTCAGGTTAATACTTCCGACTAACAAGGGAGTCTTGATGAAGAAGCCTGCAAAAGCGAACATCCCTGTAATCGGCTTTGGTACTCGTTTTCGAATTCATGGCGATTTTGAAATATCAGCATCTTATAAGATTCCATCGTGGACTCAACCTAAAAAAGGTTACGGCCAGGGGCCTAGCATTTATATCAGACTTAGTGATGAACCAGAAACAAGTGCATTAATCGGTAGATTACAACGCCCAAAAGAGGGTCACGTTTACAGCACGAGTCTTTCTAGAACAGTTGATGAAAAACGCAAGTATGACGTCAAATTATACAATACTAAGTTTAATTCAGGTGTACTGAGACTAACTCGCAATGACAAGACAATTTCGTTCTCTATTAAAGAGGAACAAAATAATGAATTTATAAAATTGCGCGAGGTCGAGTTTAGTGATGCCAACGTAGACCTGATTCGTATCGGACTTCAGCAGAGCGATACAGAGACACCGGTTCAAGTGATTTGGGAAACTTTAGATGTGAAAGCGGAGTCACTTCTTGATCTACCTTCAAAACTAGCGAAAGGAGAAAAACTGCATCAACCTAGTTACAATCCAATTCAAACAAAAACAAGTATCCCATTCTATTGGAGCATCATCTCCTGTGTCGCACTACTAATACTGGTAAGCGTCATGATCTGGTTTAAACGACGATAATTTTAAGAACAAGTTTCAGTGATCCCTTTTTCAATTAAAGATAGCAACCTTAGAGCCAGTCGCAATTTTAAAACATAAAAAAAGACATTTGTTAAATACTCATGGAAAATAATAACAATAGAAAGCTTATGTCAGTAAATATCAATTTCAAACATTTTAATTCCCTCATTCTGTTTTTTTTGTTAATCAGTAAAACGTCCCTTGCAGAAGAAAATCATATTCAGGACCAAATCACTCGGTTTGATTTTCTGGAAGAAAAATTTGATGATAAAACCTTGAAGCTTTATGGGAAACGCACTCATAGATTCATTCGGCCTACCAAAGAGGGGCTGAGAACGAAATTGTCTGACGAGGACAAGGTTGCTCCGATCGGGTTTGGTCCTCATTTTGAAATCCCCGGTGATTTTAGAATCACTGCAACATTTCAGATTATCACATTAGATACTCCATCATCGGGATATGGTGTGGGACCTGAAATTTATATTGGTGTTGAAGGAGGTACGTCAGCAACAATTGGCAGGATCTGTCGAAGTGATGGAAAAAATGTATATAAGGCCCATCGTGCAACAGGTACTGGAAAAGCAAGAAAACATTCAGTAAGAATGTTCGAGACAACTAATATGGAAGGACAGCTTAGGCTTGAGCGTAAAGGAGAAACCTTAATCTATTCTGTTGCTGAAAAAAATGATGCGTCTTTTCGAGAAATCCATAGGAATAAATTCTCTATTTTGCCCTTGAAAACATTACGTGTGGGAAGTTCTCAGGGAGATGCTAATGTTAATTTAGAGTTCCTATGGAAAGATCTGGAGATCGCCATTCTGCCTCCTACAAAAATGCCAGCTAATGTCAATGCTGACTTGGTAGTATATCTCTTAATTGCAATTGGAATACTTTTAGCCGTTGTCATATTTGGTTTCTGTTTCATACTGAAATCGAACTTACTCTCAAAAGTGAAAATCAAGAATTAGTAGAAAGTAATTTTTAACTGATTGCACATGAAGTTAATCAAAAGAACATCAGTTCTATTCAATCATTTTTGAAAGCATGTCGATGCGTATGAAAGTGTCTTGGTCAGTTTTTATTCTACTAATCCTTGCTGCCTTGGGCGTTCGAATCTATGGTGCGGATGCGCGAGGGCTATGGTTTGATGAGTCTCTTTCGTGGAAGCTACAATCATTTCCTGTTTCATTGTTGATTGAGCGGGCAGGGGAACCCACGATGCCTCATCCACCACTTTATTTTCTTACATTGCATTTCTGGTCACACATATTTGGTGATTCAGAGATTGCAATGAGAGGTTTGAGTATCTTTGCTGGTATTGCAACACTTCCTGTACTTTTTTTCTTCATGCAAGACTTACATTTACTAACATGGCAAAAGCAGACAGAAAAAACGGAACAATATAAATTTGCCGGATTCATAGCGGTTAGCTTAGTGGCGTTCAGTATTTTACACATTCATGCGGCCCAACAAGTACGCGGCTACACTTTAGCCGTATTTCTTTTAGCTTGTAGTAATATTTTCTTCATACGCCTACTAAGCCTCACAAAGTCTACTTGGAGTAATTGTGCTTTTTATGCAATTTCAGCAACTGCTCTGTGTTACACGCATAATCTAGGACTTTTTTCAGTAGCTGCGCAATGGGGGTTTGCCATTCTCTTCTTATGGCTCCCAGCATTGATTAAACGGCTTTACCATCATTTTAATTTCAAGAGGCAAAACCAAAATATAGGTTCTTTGGTAGACGATGGTCAGAGTACTCAAACATGTATCAATTCAAATGAAGAGAAAACAGTCTTAAATAAAATTCGTTTAAAATTTGTGACAGTTGCCGTTTTATTTGTACTACTCTACGGTCCCTGGTTTCTGAATGTTCAAAAGCAATCAACAAAACTAAAAAATTCCTGGTCTCGTCCATTTTCAGCACAAAAGTTCGCTAACGAAATGTTTGCATCGATTTTTCAAACATCTGCACAAAGGCCTTTAAAAGAAACCATTTTTCCTTGGTTTGTTGCAGTGAGCTTAATTTTTCTTTGGATAATACTTGCTACACGATTTGGTTGGCCTGGAGTTTATCTTTCCTTTATGGGAGCAATTCCAGTGATCTTGATGTGTATTTATTCTATTTACTCTAAGCGTAGTATCTTCGATGCTCGCTACTTGATTTTTGCTCAATTAAGTTGGTTAGCAGGAATTGCCTGGCTGACCTCTCGCATTCCACGTCGCTTAGAGAGAATACTTATTGGATTTGTGGTCGTTTCCTGGTTTATTCAATCTTGTTTTCTCAATTGGGATATGATTGGGAAAAATAATAAACCTGGGATGCGTGCAGCAATTCACTATATTTTGCAGAATAAAAAACCCAATGAACTGATTATTGCAGAAACTCCGTTTATTTTTTTTCTTGCGCAATACTATGCCAGAAATCAGACACCTGTTTTTCTAGCCAATGAGAGAAAAGATCGGTTTCTTGTTAATGGGGAGTCTCAATTATTGAATTCAGACATGATTACACCGGAAGAGGTAGCGTTAAAGAAACCTACTGGGATCTGGCTGATATCCAGTGATTCATACATGACGTTTTCAAAAAATAAGTTCCCAGCAGATTGCGTTGATTCAGAAATCATGATTTTGTCTACAAAAGATCCCTTAAGCTTTAAACAGGATTTATACTGGGAATCTCCAGTGGAATTGTATCATTATATCAGTACAAAATAATGTAGCGATTCCACTTTTCGACAAAAATAACGCTTCACACCAACTGAACAGGATAAGATCTAGCGTTAAATGAAAATTCAACCATTGAAGTCAGTTGGACTATTTGGGATTTCTCAATTATTTGCATTGGTAGCTGGGTTTTTCCTGCAATCACTGGTGGCCCGTTACTTACAGCCTGCTGAATATGGAAGTTTTGTTGTAGTATCGACAATTCTTCTTTCTTTATCGATGGCGCTTGTCAGTGCTATTCCAAAAGCACTAGCACGTTTTGTCAGCGTTGATCGAAATCAACTTCACAATATGTGGATCTCATTATGGACGGTTCAACTTCCTGCTTGTATTGCAATCGCTTTGCTATTTGGATGTCTAGCTCCCTATATTTCTTTACTTTTGCGTGATTTTGCCCTTCGGCCTCTCTTATTATTAATCACAGTTGAACTTGTAGTCAAAGCTGGTGTACTCGAACCTTCTTGGCTTTTACTTAATGGGGCTGGATATCATCGAATACAAGCGATTTTAATTGCAACTCATGGAGGTTTTCGAATTACTTGTGTGTGGGTGCTATTACTGGGAGGCACTGGCTTAATACGTTGTTTTATTGGATTGGCAGTAGCGGCAATATTAAGTGCCACTCTAAGTGGTGTTATTGTGAGTAGGTTAGCCAGAAAAAATGCTAAAAGTCCTAATAACATGAATAGGGACTTGTTACCAGAATTCATAAATTGGCTTCGGCTTGCACCGTTTGCAGAAGTCATTACCTCGTTACTTGCACCTTTAAATCTATGGATTTTAAAATCTTTCAGTACAGATGATATTAGTATCGGACTATTTGCAGCATGCTTCACTCTGGCTCATGCTATCATTCCATTAGGATTGGCAATTCCTCGTGGTACGTTCTCCACTTTTTCAAATTTGATTGCTAATAATAATGCTGAAGATGCGGCAGTTCTTTTACGCCAAATCTTAAGTGGAATTTTTATTTTAGGAGGCTTGGGAATTACGGCTGCATTCTGTTTGGGAGATACAATGATTACTCTGTTGTTTGGTGCAGATTTCCGAGGTTCAGGCTATATCTTGGGGGGATTAACGATTGGCATGCTTGGCATCACAATCATCTGGGTGCTAGGTGATGTATTCAATGCTTCAAACTTATTACGGCATCGATTTTATTCTATGATTGTAATTGGATGTCTAGGGTTGCTGTTTGCACTCACCTTGATACCGAATTACGGGATCGATGGTGTGATCTGGTCGATGATCATTACTGGAATCTCTGGGTGTATGATTCTTTTTTATGTTTTGAACATTAGACTGAATTCATTCTTTCCAATCATGTCTCTTATTCGGTCAATTTTTGCAAGTCTTCTCACACTATGGGTAGGAGCTGTGTTTATAGAAATTGAAGACATAAAAACGGTAATCATCGCTGGTGTTTTAACGGTGGCCATTTATCTTCTCTCACTAAAAATCTTAGGGGAGCTTAAATTTCACCTTAGATGAGAACCACAAAACAAAATTCAAAAAAAACTGAAAATTTGATTGAATTTTGTTGAACCTACAGTTTGCAAGTGTACTATAGCTTACATAGAACTAGGGGCACTAGTCACTACATGTACCCATTATTACTCTAGCGTATATGCATTTATGGATATATGTGCTTTAGTTAAAGGGGAAAGTGATGTCTTTTAGTAAATTACGTGCATCAGTAATTGTCCCTGTTTATAACAGATCAAGTGATCTCAAGGTTTTATTATCATCACTTATGCAACAATCAATTTCAGCTTCTAGGTTTGAAATTCTGATATGTGATGATGGTTCTACCGAGAATATTCAAACAATCGTTGAAGAATTTCAATCTCCAAGTAACCCTACCATAAAGTATTTCAAACAAGTCAACCAGGGGCCGGGAGCCGCTCGAAATTTGGGCTTATCACATTCTGTGGGCACAATCACCGCATTCACAGATTCTGATTGTATCCCAGACTCTGATTGGCTTGAGGAGTTAATCGTTCCTATTGAGTCGTCGAACGCAAGGATGACTGGTGGGTTGATTGACTTTCAAAATGCTGATTACCTGTCAGGACGCTGCATGAACTTTCTTATGTCCAGTATGATCGGTGCAGGGGGAGCACGTGACCCTCGGACAGCCATTCATATGAAGTATTTTCCTCGCACTAGTAATGTTGCCGTTGCAAGAGAGGTTGCTGTTGCAGCAGGTGGTTTCCCAGCACAGCGACATGGTGAAGATATTGAATTTGCAGATCGCGTTAGACAGCAAGGTGCTGAAATCTTATTTGTGCCCACAGCTAAAATCACTCATAACGAACAAAAAACACTAAAACAACTTTCGCGTGAAGCATATTTAAAAGGGTGTGCTAGAGTCAGATTAGCAAAGACCAGGGGAATGCATGAATTGATTCATGCTGCTCCTGCGCTATTGTGCTTATATATTATTCTGCTGACTCTGACGACAGTGATAGCACCAACTTTGACGTTCTGGTCTTCTCTTCCGGTGTTTGCATATCTATGTTTAATTTTTATTTTAGCGCTGCAAGCGGGAATTTGTCTGAACGAAGTACTGGCTGTCTTTGTAGTTTTCTCACAAGCTATTCTCATGCATATTTCTTATGGTTGTGGATATTTGGCTACACGATTAAAATTGTTTTTGGCTAGGTTAAAACTAAACTATTTCCCAACATCTTTATCGACTGAAAATAAAAAGGTCTAAGATGGCTGGGAACGCGATCATTGTTGCGACAATCTTTAATCAGAGCAAAATACAAATTGAGTAGGGCTCTGTAAAAGGTTCCAAGTGTTTGTGTTTGAATTAGGATACGCAGTTTTAACTCAATAATTATCAAGGTTTTCGTTTTGAGGGAGTGTGATTCGAGTTCATCTTGGAAAGTGCACATCATAAGTTCTTTGTCAGTTCTTTTTCTATTATCTCTCAGTTTAACGTTACGATAAATGCCTCTCAGCTTCTAGATACCAAGGCCACATCATCCAAAGCGGCTTCTTTTTTGGGCTTATTAGATAGGCACGGGTTTGTTTTCAGCAGCCTGCGGAGGTCATACCTAACACGAACTTCCATGACCCCGGACCGACTTTTTGGGGCATACCACCGGGTTCGAAAAACGCGGTCGAAAGCCAAGTCACACCAATGAGAGAGAATAGCCATTTAGGTGGAACCCAGCTGACAGCTGATTTCTGGATCGAATCAAAGAGGCTGAAGACTGTATTCCTATAATCTGTATGGATCCTAGTTCCAAGCTCATTTCGAAGAGTTTAGACTGGTGGGCTTACTTCAACAACGTTACTCTGAATTACAATCGGCTTAGAAAGTCAATCAATATTTCTTATATTGAATTGAGTTTTTAGATAGAGAGATCGAAATCGAGCATGCATCGAAATTCTTCAGCTCATCATACCATAATTTTAGTCTTCCTTTTTGCAGCAAATACAATTGCTGTCTCTTGGATAGGATTCCACTACAGCCCTGTCTTAGACGAAATGGGGCACCTCCCGGCTGGCATCTATAATTGGGAATATGGCCAATTTGACGTCTACCGAGTTAATCCACCGTTGGTGAGAATGGTCGCAGCAATCCCTGCTGTTTTGAGTTCTTCAAAACGGGATTGGAGTAGTTACAAAAAGGGGCTCACATCTCGTCCGGAGTGGAACCTGGGCAGAAACTTTATTGACATCAACCCTGATGATTGGGAGTGGTATTTCGTTTCTGCGCGATGGATGCTGATTCCATTCTTATTGCTCGGTGGCTATATTTGTTATCGCTGGTCAAGCGAATTGTATGGCAAAACTTCAGGTTTGATAGCGTTAACTCTCTGGTGTTTCTCACCGAATATTCTGGCTTGGGGAGCGACAATCACTCCTGATGCAACCGCAGCCACAATGGGGGTTCTAGCAGGCTATTGTTTCTGGAATTGGCTCCAAAAGTTTACCTGGCAACAGACCTTTATCGCAGGACTCACACTGGGGCTCGCTGAACTGACAAAATCCACTTGGATTGTGTTATTCGGTCTGTGGCCAGTTCTCTGGCTTACTTGGCAATGGATCAGCAGAGAAGAGTCTCGCGCAATTCCTAGATCAAGACAGATTAAACAATTGGTGACGATACTCCTTTTAGGACTGTATCTACTCAATCTTGGCTATGGTTTTTCTGGATCGTTCAAGCAATTGAAGTCGTTTCAATTTGCCAGTAGGACCTTAGCTGGGGAGGATTCGGTTGTTGATGACGGATCTGGTGGGAACCGCTTTTCTGAAAGTTGGCTAGGAGAGATTCCAATACCAGTTCCCCAAAATTATCTATCAGGCATTGACTTGCAAAAGCTAGATTTCGAAAAGGGAAAATGGTCGTATCTCAACGGCGAATGGAAAGACAGAGGGTGGTGGTACTACTACATTGTAGCTTTATTGTTGAAGGTCCCTTTGGGTACGTGGTTATTATTTCTTTGTGCATTTGGCATGACATATTGGAAGAGAAGAGAGTTTAGGTTTAACTGGAAGAACGAAATCGTATTACTCGCTCCAGCCATTGTGATTTTTGTGTTGGTTAGCTCTCAAACAGGATTTAGTCGATACTTAAGATATTTACTTCCCTGCTTCCCATTTGTCTTTATTTGGATAAGTAAAATTGGTTTGTTTTTAGAGAAGAAGCAGAACACAATCATAATGCCTCTGATTGTTGTTTTATCCCTAGTGTGGTCAGTCGGAAGTAGCTTGTATATTTACCCTCATAGTTTGGCTTATTTCAACGAATTAGCGGGAGGCCCGAAAGGTGGGCACCGTTACCTTATTGATGCAAATATCGATTGGGGCCAGAACCTTTTCTATTTGAAAGAATGGTACGATAACCATCCTGAAGCGAGACCATTTCATGTAGACTGTTTTATTTTTAACAAGTACAGCATTTATGGAATAGAATCTTCTTCGCCTCCACCGAAAATTAAACGAACAATTAATCTTAGTGAGCTCACTCAGGAAGAATTAAAACAAATTGGGCCGCTGCCTGGGTGGTATGCACTGAGTATCCATAAATTACATAACTTAAATGGTTCATATGAATATTTTTTACAACATTTCAAGCCAGTAAAGATCGTGGGATATTCAATCTATATCTATCATATCACCTTGGACGAAGCAAACCGTGTTCGGCGAAAGATTGGCTTGCCAGAAATCAAAGCGTAGTTGGTCTACTTTATCAGCATTTTAGATTCATTTGAGCAAAATGATTGGGCATTACTCGTCAGATATCAATTTACTCCTTTTTATTTCGATTACTCCAGTCCTTTGAAATCTTTGGGGGTGCGTGGTGGGTAAAACCAGCCATAATAGCTTGGAGTTTGGTAATACAGAAGTTGTTGCTTCCGCCATTGGAACAGTAGACTAGACATAGTCTTAGAGATTTTCGGTTTGCTTTGAACTAGATTTGTTTCTTCACCCGGATCTGAGATCAGATTGTGTAGTCGTGCTTGTTCCGTTCGTCTGTCATAGACAAACTTCCAACCATCTCCACTAATAATGGCATCAGACTCACTTAATGTTGACTGGGTATGAACGAATGCAAGACGGTGATTGACTGATGGTCTTTCGTTTGAAAGGATATCAATACCTTGAAAGCAGGGATGTGGTGGTATATCTAGTAATCCACAAACAGTAGGGACTACATCAATTGCCTGAGTGAGATAATCTACTTTTTGGGGAGGCAACAGACCTGGACAATCCATGACCAGAGCAACTCGAATCACTGGTTCATGGGGCTGTCCAGCATGTGCGGGGTACCCATTTTCATAAAATGCTTCACCTTGGTCGCCTATTACAACGATGATAGTCTTTTCACGAAGTCTTTTTTCTTCGAGAAACGAAACTAGTTTCCCAATTTGCTTGTCTATGTAGTGTAAGGAATTGTAGTAGGCATTCCGAACAATAGGAATTTTTTCCTGAGGATAAGATACAAATGAAGCATTGAAATCAAGTGTAGCCGGCTGAAACGGACCTTGTTGATTCCCCGGAATCTCATAAGGGAAATGCGAGGATTGCAGATTCATGCAGAGAACAAACGGCTCATTTTTTTTCTGTTGCTTGTCAATCCAATCGAGAGCATGTTGTGTTGTAATTGCATCATCGAGTTTTCCTGCAACATGTGCTCCCTTGGCATATCGAGAAAAACCGCGATCTTTTTCAGAAATATATGTTGGGCCATCATAGCTACGAGAGTCGAAAAAGACATCAAGGTTTGGGGTCTCCAAAAAATTAGCCATACGTCCCCAAGTTTCATTTTGTGACGAATAAATCGCTGTCGCATATCCATAATGTTTAAGCAAGTCATAAAGCATGACTTTCGGCCAAGGATCGGAGCGTGAATAATAATGGTGAGATTGTGAACGAAGCGGATAAAGTGAACTATAAAGGCAAGGGTCTGCGTAATTAGAATGAGTACTTTGTGCATAACAACGAGTAAAATGTTGCCCACTTCTTGCCAACTGATTCAGGTGAGGCATAACTTCCATTTCCTGCTCTTCCAGCAAAACAACATCATTCCGCAATGCTTCAATCGCTATAAAAATCACTGAATAACGGTCTTTCGAATCCCTTAGTGATTGATTTATCTCATATGGAATGGCTCGCTTAGGCCCCAATTCTAGTTCTGACAATTCACCTTCAAAGAGATCCTTTTCTTTCTCCTTATAAAAAGGTTTGATCGCAAATGTTAATATAGGACTCAGCCTGGTTTGCAGTTCAAAACTAGAACCTGGTTCTTCATTCTTCCACCATTCTTGTGAGGGTAGAAAATGAGCATTGTCACTCTCACTGACGAAAATAAGAGTACATACTAAGTCAAATGTTAAAAACACCGTTAGTAGCCCAACCCACGATGAGGGACTTTTTTTTCCTGATATGTCTGATGATCGATTCTGCTTACGGAATAAATAAATTCCGAGTAGCAACCCAACAAGGCAGAATACGGATGTTATAAGCAGCGAGATTTTTTCTGCCTGCCAAATGTAATGACCAATCATTAGCAGGTTGCTCGCTCCGAATACTAATGCATCAGCGTCAAGAAACGAACTCGTTCGCCAAAAGAAAATCCAACTGCTGATGTAGAAGAAAAGTAATACAACTAGAAAAATAGCTAGGATAGAAATGCTGGCCAATCGACCTAAGCTCTTCACATTTTGGTATTGTACTATTCTTACAGACCACCATAAAAACCAACTTACAGATGCCCATGTCAGTATTGATATGCTCACGAGGGCAAAAGACTCGAACCATAACAAATGAGAGTTATGCCAAAAACTACTATTGTGACTGGACAAAACTAAGAGTTCACAAATTGCAATAGAAAAAAAAAGAAAAGCCAATCTTCTATCAGGATACATCCAGCTCAAAGGCTTTGAGAGCATTCGAAAAATAGATACTATCTTCATCAATTTATTGTTCCAATTACGAAAAAGAATAAGAGACTACAAATATTGTTTCTCTATTACTTTCCTTTTTACATTCTAAAGTAAAGTAGTGATATTTTCTTCAGTTAATTGGGAAGAATTCTCGAATAGACTGAATAAAAGTCTGAGCTTCCGATAGCATCTCCGATTCTTAATGGTTGATGTGAGTGATTTATTGAAACAATCAAGTTGGAATGCTTAGCGAAGTTTATTGTTTTCGGCAAACAGCATCTGGATTGTCTGATCTTTGATTTCACCTCGTATTACAACACTTGTCTCTCGCACACTGCGAGGACCATCTTCAATCGATTCAAAAGATACCGGACGAGATTGAGAAATTGTCTCCACATGAAGTGTTACTAATTCCGCACATCGGTGGACAAGTAAAATCGTTTGAGCGGAAAACGGCTTAAAGTGGCCGGGGACGAGATTTCAATTGTTTAATCATACGCTTTGTGGTGCGCGATTGGCTGATATTTTTGACAGCGGACAGTGAATCACAATGTGCGACAGTCTTAGATGATTTGAATTCAGTACAATGTGTTTACCTGGAACGATTTTTATATCCAGACACCTTTTGGACCGCAGGGGGGGGATAAGTGGGGGGAATTCTTGAGCGAACCGACTAAAAGTTCGTGGCTCGAAGGCTTCTCCAAAGTTCTGACCAGGCAATCTATGGAATTTGAACGCGTTATTTGGATGTGGTTTCAAATCTCATGTTTTCCGGCTAATTTTTTGTTTTCTCTCAGCTGCCCAGCGGGGTAAAACGAATGTGAAACCGCTTCCATAATGACCACATACCGACAATACACCCATGAGCAGAATTTTCCACCCACTACTCGCTTTAATCGCCTCAGCCACCGATAACGAATTGGCCAAGTATGTCGAATATCTCAAACATGAGAATACGATTCTGCGTTCCAGACTACCCAAGCAAATTCATACGACTTACAACGAACGACAGATTTTATTGAAATACGGCAAGGTATTGGGACGAGGGATCGAGGAATTAATTTCAATTGTCAGCCCAGCGACATTTGCCCGGTGGGTTCGGGATGGGAAGAATGGCAGCCTCAAGCCCAAAAATCCTAAAGGTGGTAAACGGAAGCCTCAGGAGATTCGTGAGTTAGTCATCAAAATCGCCTTGGAAACTTGTTTCGGTTACACGCGTATTATTGGAGAGCTTCGGAAACTTGGTATCAAAAAGATTAGCCGACAGACCGTACGAAATATATTGAAGGAAGAAGGTATTGAACCTGGTCCAGATCGCACTTCCGACTCGTGGAATGAATTTCTCAAACGGCACGGTGAAACGCTTTGGGGTTGCGATTTCTTCTCAGTAAAATCAGTAACGACCAAAGGAATCCGTGATCTCTACGTGATGGTATTTCTCTGTTTGCAAACACGAGAAGCGATCGTTACCGAATCCACAGAACATCCCAATTCAGCCTGGGTATGTGAACAAGCTCTGAAATTCATTGAGCAGAGCAGGGGACGAGAAGTCAAACCAGCAATGATCATTCATGATCGGGATGGGAAATATACAAAGGAATTCACTGAGACTTTGCAGCAATCCGGCATTAAGACAAGTCCGCTTCTCATAGCATCTCCGAATCTGAATGGAAGATGTGAGCGATTCACTGAAACGATCAAGTTGGAATGTTTGGCGAAGTTTATTATTTTTGGTAAGCAACATTTAAATTATCTAAGTTCCGAATTCACCACTTACTACAACAGTTGTCGCTCGCACACAGCGAGGGACCATCTTCCACCGATTCAAAAGATACCGGACGAGATTGAGAAATTGTCACCTGATGAAGTGCAAATAATTTCACACATCGGTGGTTTGGTAAAATCGTTTGAACGAAAAGCAGCTTAAAGTGACCGGGAGCGAGATCTCAATTGTTCAACTGCACGTTCCGGTGCGCGATTGACTGATAATTTAGTGACCGCTGGCAGTGAATCACAACGTGCAACAGTCTTAGATGATTGGAATTCATCACAAAGTGTTTTTCTGGAACGATTTTGATATCCTGACACTTTTTGAACCGAACGGTGCTACGCAGTTCCATCAAGTAAATCCGCAGAAAGCGAAAACCATTGTAAACGTAGCGTAACTGGTAACGCAGGACCGGACTCTGCTTAACTGGACAAGATAAATGTCACAAACCGCGTTTCAAACTAGCACTTGAATATCTCTGTGGAAAACACAAGCCTGATTTTAAGTCAACAATCTCAAACTGATTTAGATTGATATTCCTGAATCGCCTCTTCAAACCTTTCTCGAGAAGATCCATTCAGGCGGCTGATTCCCATTTCGCGGGCGATTGACAAAGCCGGGTCAGATTCCAGTAACAGTTTTTTGTTGCGATCAATAAAGCCACACAATTCTGCG
The DNA here is from genome assembly GCF_007748175.1 of Gimesia aquarii. Lineage (NCBI taxonomy): Bacteria > Pseudomonadati > Planctomycetota > Planctomycetia > Planctomycetales > Planctomycetaceae > Gimesia > Gimesia aquarii. The sequence goes on along the minus strand of NZ_CP037422.1, from coordinate 4,054,551 downwards.
ATAGTGATTTCATCTACTGGTCGTAGATTTTCTTGCTCATCCGGGAAGCGGTACTCGAGCATGGTAGCTGGTGCTTCCTGATTCCAGATAAAACGTCCTGTCGATTCATTCGTGTTGGTAGCAGTTTCCAGAAAAGAAAATACATGCTCCCGAATTTTCCTGCCAGTGCGTGCCCACCCATGCGCCCGGGCAATTTTTTGAGCTAAAACATCATCACGAATTGGCGCTTCCGTTTCCAGGATGGCATCGATCATAGATCGTAGTGTTTCCTGATAGGACGTTTCGTAAAATAAATCCGGTTCTGGGATAAAAGATGTCAGGTCCGTCTCACAATAAATATTCTGCTGATTATCCAGATTTGAGCTTGCGTCCTCTACCTGAGCTTCTTCGTTTTCTATTCCTGTCGAACCGAGTTCCAGTTTTTCTTCTGTTTGCTTATTCCGGCTCTGTTGCAGTAAATCCTGAAGTTGATTTTCAATTTTTGCAAGAGCCCCGTCCGGATCATACCACCAGTCAGGCGACCAGATTCGAAGTATTTCCCATCCCAGGTTTCGTAATACCTGCTCGCGAATTTTGTCACGGTCACGTGCTGTTGCAGATCGATGATAGGTTGCTCCATCACATTCAATTCCTGCCAGAAATGTTCCAGGTCGATCAGGATGGATTACTCCCAGATCTACCCGAAACTTTGAAACTCCAATTTGTGGTAAGACTTCCCAGCCTTTCTCTGATAATTTCGAAGCAACCGCTTCTTCAAATGGAGATTCAAACTCCCCCTTAGACTCAGCCGGACCCGACAAAAGAGCAGAACGTCCTTTCTGTGCATATTCCAGGAATGATTTTAAGTCACGTAACCCTTTGGATCTGGATGACTCTGCTTTCAGTTGTTCGGGTAGAAATGAAACATAGACCATTAGTTCCTGTCTTGCCCTGGTCACGGCCACATTCAATCGACGTTCCCCCCCTTCACGATTCAAGGCTCCGAAAGTTAATAGGACCTGATTTATCTTTCGACGTGCTTCGTCAGGACCATTGGTGATCGAAAACAGCATCACATCCCGCTCGTCCCCTTGAACATTTTCTAGGTTTTTTACCACCGTTGGTTCAATACGCGCATCTTCAAAAAACCATTCCAGTTCGGGGGAATCACGCAGTGACTGATCAAATAAATCTTGAATTAACGATTGTTGCTGACTATTAAAGGTAATCACTCCCAGCGTCGGTCGATTATCTTCAGGTAAATTAAGCCAGGACTTCATTCGGATGACGGCATCAGCAACAAGTGTTTCAGCCTCGATCCGGTTCGTTCGACTTTTGCCACGATCATAAATCGCATTCGGCAGATGTTTCATCGATACCGCTTGATCAGCAGTCACAGCAGAGGGGTATGTAAACAGTTTATTGTCATAATAGTTCCAGTTAGAAAAGGAAATGAGAGATTCATGTCGACTCCGATAGTGCCAGGTTAAATGATTCAGAGGCAATCCAGATGCAGTTGCCTCATCGAGAATACTTTCCAGGTCACGTTCGTGATCTTCCAGGTCGTCATCTTCTTCATCGTTCTCAACTCTACCAAAAAAGTTAGTAGGCGGTAATTGCTTAGGGTCTCCGACAATGATTGTCTGTCTTCCCCGAGCAATGGCACCGATGGCATCCCAGGTCGTAATCTGTGAAGCTTCGTCAAAAATCACCACATCAAACATTGCCTGTTCGGGCGGGAGATATTGTGCGATCGATAGTGGGGACATCAATAAGCAGGGTACCAGTTTTGAGAAGGTTTCCGGCATTCCAGAGATCACTTCCCGAATCGCCTTACTGGGTCTTTTTAATCGCATCTGATGCCTTAGCAATCCCAGTTCTGATTTCCTGGCAACGGAGTCTGGGTCAGGGAGATGATGGACACGTATTTTTTGCACCTGATTTGCAGCTTCGATTCTTGCAGTCTGATCTAAATCGCAAAAATCCCTGATGATCTCCTCATGCTGAAAACTTTGAAACTGACGCAGAATATCACTGCGGTCGATGGCTTTGGGTAACCACCAGCGAACAAAGGCGATTTCAAATGTCTGTCTTAAGTTTTCTGGTTGAATTTGTTCCTGCTCAAGTGAATCAATGAATACACCCAGTCCTGCGTTATCTGTTTTTTCTCTGACTTTCATCCAGGAAATCCACTTTCTCAACTCAACACGATGAGCCTCGATCCTCCCCAGAGTCGAAAGCGTGGACTGAAGAATATCGGAGTCCACTTTTGTAAATGGAGGCGCTCCGGCAATATGCTTGAACTCGTTACACGACTCAATGAAAGTCTGAATGGCTGTTATATAGTTCTGTGCGTTTACAAGAATCGGATGATCTTCGGAATCATCAATGAGAACTGGGGCCAGCCTGGATGAAACTAATTTCAGGGAGTTGGTCGTTTTTCCAAACGAGATGATTGTTTGACGGATACGTTCCGCATCTTCCAAAAAACGCTGAAAGTCTTCCGTATTGGTTTCAGGACCTTTCCAATGATGTGTGCGATCAGCAAGAGAATTACCGTTGATTTTTTCCAGGTATTTCTGCATGAGTTCAATCTGAGGGAGATCTTTTTCTGGATCAACGGTCCCCGAGGTTGCATAGGTCTGTAATAATTTACGGACCTGTTTTTTAGCAAAATAGGATAAGGGCCATAGCTTAGATTTTACCTGCCGCCACTGGTAATCCAGGTCTTTAACAGGGATTTGTTCGATCTCATCCTGTTTGTAAAATGCCTCTGTCGATTTCTGTGCCTTTTCGAACGCTTTCAGGTCTTTCGAGAGCTGTTTGATCTGAAGAGAGGCTCTGGCGAAATCCTTATCGAAAATAATACGATAGTTTTCCTGTGATGCGTCAGTGAGAGTTCCGGCGAGAATTCTTAACTCCTTAAAAAAATCCAGGGAAAAGCCTTCTGTCTCTTTCAAGCCAATCGCTGCCACAAATTCCTGCAAAGGCCCCTGCAGAGATGTCACAGCAGACCGAATCTGCGCGATACTGCTGAGTAATCTTTCTTCCCAAGCTGTGGACCATTCGGTCGTTTTGATCGATTGCAGTGCAGGGGCAGGGCTGATTGCCCCATATGTTAGCGCCAGCTCATCAATCATTTCGATCAGTTTTTCATACCTTGCTTTAGTGATCTGAAGGGAGCCTTCCCACTCAAGTCTGGGAGCTGTATGCTGTTTGAATTTGACTGCAATCCCCATTGCCTGATAGACACTCCAGCCACTCTCATCAATTTGATGCAGGGCACTCACATATTGATTCAAGGCATTGCGTTTGATTAATAGCTTCTCATTGACCTTGATCCAATCCGTTTTCGCAGCCTTTCTGTTGGCATTCCAGGATCTCTCCAGTTGATCCAGAAATTTGCGACGTTCTGCAGTTCGAGAGTGAAGTTCCAGGCAGATATCGCCTAATCCATGCTGGCACAGCCTGCGATAAACGACATCGAGGGCAGCGGTCTTTTCTGCGACAAACAGGACTGTTTTGTTTTCTGCCAGACATTGTGCAATCATGTTGGCAATGGTCTGGCTTTTACCGGTACCCGGAGGCCCGATCAAGACAAAGTCATGTCCTTCAGCGGCCGCCATAATTGCTGCCAATTGGGATGAATCAGCAGGTAAAGGATGAACCAGTTCAGCAGGCTGGTAGCGTTGATCAATTTCAGTCGATTTGGGGATCGACGTATATACTCCAGGTTCAAACGGCTTGTCTGGATTGTCTATCAAGTGGCAAACCACTCTGTTTTCTTTCAGATGAGTTGTCCGATCAACGAGATCTTTCCACATCAGATATTTAGCGAATGAAAAAGTTGATAACGAAATTTCATCAATCACTTCAAATCCGGGGATTTCGCGAACTGCTCTGCGCATCAGCTCCAGTACCTGGGGGACATCAATCCCCCGCTCATCTGTGGGGAGATCCGCTTCGAATTGAGAGAGATCTCGGTCGAAATCTTTTTTCAACAGTTGGATCAACGTTGAATTGAAACGAATTTCATCTTCATGGTGTCTCAGGTGGAAAGCAGATAAGGCACTTTTTCGAACCAGTTTAACAGGGATGAGCAATAAGGGAGCACGGTACGACTTTTCATCTTCGGGGGCCCGTTTCCATTTGAGAAAACCGACTGCGAGAAAAAGCGTGTTTGTTCCGCCTTCTGCTAAATCATTGCGTGCCGCACGGTAGAGATTGGTTAGACGATTATCGAGTTCTGTCTTGCTGAGCGTAGATGGAACTTCATGTCGTTCCAGGGCATCCTTTGCAAATTCAGCATCAATGTCTTCACCAGTTTCCTGATAGAACAGCCGCGCATCCCGGTCGCCCATCGGGTTGTGTTCGGGCAAAGAGATGATTTTCATCGACTTTTGATCTGACAGATGGTCTTCCAACAGAGAAACATCAGGAGAATAGAATGGAACGCTTTGTTTGGTGGCTCGGAAGTTTAACAGTCGATTGCGTAACGACAGATCCAGTAATTTCCGTTGCCAGCGGTCTATCCTCCCCTCAGGAGTTTTCGGTTTCTCATCGGTTTGTTCCGGCGGTAGATCTGTGAAGACAGGCGCCTTGGGTAGCGGTAATGCGAAATTCTCCTGTGTTTCTGGCGTTTCTTTTAATTGTGTATGATCATGGGATGCCAGTGGCCTGATCTGAGCCATGCGTGCCCGTGTAATATCAATCGCTGCTAGAAAGACCTCTTCCTGTGATGCGTGTGTCTTTACTTTGGCAGCATCAATGGCTGCCTGAAACTGGACAGGGGGGCGGCTTGTAATCAGTGTGGTTTCAAATGTGATCAGCTCTTTTGCAGATAGGCCTTTTCGAACCTCGGATGAATCTGTTTCAATAAGATTGTTGAAAGTCTGTTCGACTAACCAGAACCCAGTGAAGCAGTGCCCGTCTATGAGAATCAGTACGGGGTTCAGACCTACTGCTTCCAGGACCGCTGCAAACAGGAGACTGGAATCCAGGCAGGTTGCCAGACCATCGGATAGAATACTGCCTGGCCGGCGTGTCTTTTGTCCCACGAGTTCAAAGCTGCTCGGAGGATTGGTATAAGTCAGTCCCTCTGCCGCGATAGCAGACCAGATTGCTGCCCCCAACATGAAAGCACGCCCAGGATCACGTTGTTGATATCCGTCTAACGCTGATGAATGCCCGTGTTGCGCCAAGATATCACCGGCTTTTTTGAGGATTTTCGCAACAGCTGGATCATTGGGCATCACAAAGGCTGCCAGTAGTTCTGCCATCGAATGAAAGCCACCCCATTCTTCACGCGCCAATACGCGAATCTCTTCCACACGCTCCACAATGACTGAATCGCCGTTCCTAAGAGTGAAGCGAACTTCACCTCGCTCCGCTTCATTGAGTCCATTGAGGTATCCGGGATCCAGGTCGATTTTGAGATCACTGGCGGAAATACTGTTTCCGGGCGTGATACGTTCAAAAGTCCATTTCTTGGTGCGTCCAAAGCCCGGTTCTGTCTGCATGGTCAGCTCAATTGAGTTGAAAGTTTCACTTGTTGAATTTTCTATTTGGAGTGACCTCAGAACGGGAACGGAGTTCTGAAAAGAGGCATAATTTAAGCAATCAATGAGATCAACGTGAATCAGGACTTCATTTAGGTTGGAGCTGTTGGAAGAAGTTTCTTCTTCCTGATTTTGAGTCGGCATTTTCATGGAATCATTTGGGTTCATTGAGGGTACATAGGCAGGTATAGATTGTTCAGTATACAGGGCAATAATATGTGAATTTATCAACGAATCTTTCAGTAATCCAGCGAAATATTTGAATATTCTCTGTAATTCAAGAGCGGTAAGTAGGCGGAACACTGATCCGAATCCTGCGGATCTTGAATGGCGTGTCTCAGCTGAAAGAGAACGAACGGGTTCTGCGTGACCTGGGTATGGAAGGCCTGATCAACAAGATGGATCTGGCTGAACTTCAGGAATATGTTGAAAAAGCGATCGTGGAAGGTCAGTTCCAGATGGACAAGTTTAACGAAATTCTCACCTCGCTGGACAGCGCTGAAGGCGTGTACCAGGCAGAGGTAGACGATGCCGATACGCTTGCGATTCTGGACGCCATGAATCGGGCTTGCGAGTATGCTCCTCAGGAAGCAGTTACCGACATCGAAGAAAAAACGGAGACCTTTGATGATGAGGAAGAGCATTCCATCATGTCTCACTGAGAGAATGCTCTCTTTCAAAACGCCACGCTCGCACTCCTGCGGCGTGGCTTTTCTTTCACCTTCTACACACAGAATAATTAAGGACAGGAATTCAGATCATGGCTGTTGATATTAGTCGATTCCAGAGGTCAGTACTCAGCGATGCGATCCAGAAAGCGGAAGCATTACAGGTCCCCCGGTTCCGAAGACCGTAGTAGCTTTAACCATGCTTTGCTTATACTTAGAAAATGCGTATTAGTGGGGGAATTTTCGAACAGATTGATTAAGTATGGTAATGGTTGGCCGAAAATCGATTTTGTCAATGGAGTACAAAATCAAACTTTCCAAGAGTTTATTGTACGGCTGAATAAATTAGCCATAGAAGACACTCTTTTAACTGAGCGATGGAAAACACCTATCGAGTAAATAGTTTCATTTTTCGCACCAGAAAAACAAGTACTCCTGCCAGTAACAAAACATTTAATGCAAGGATAACCCACATCCCATCATCTTCCTCTGTTTCTTTAGAGAGGGAAGAACGAGATACTCTTGAACTACTAAAATTCTTTTTCTTTACGACAAGGTGAGGTGCCACTACCTCCCGGGCCGCTTCACTTTGGAATTCAGCTTGGTCCAACGAGTTGTCTTGATTTCTATCTGCCCTTCGAAACGCATCCTCAATGCGAATGAGCGTGGTCTCATAATGAAGTTTTTGTTTTTCGTTTGCATTCTCAGGAAGCTTAAGATCTTCGAGTATCTCTTCAAATGAAATGAGGCCATTTTGATCGCTGTCTCGCAGTCTAAAAACAATCTCAAGTGGAGCTTTAGCCTGATTTATCCGAAAGGTAAATTCATCCAAACTAAGTTTACCATCTTGATTCACATCAAACCGTTGAAAGTACTCTTGTGCCAAAGCCGCTCCAAATAAGTCTCTATCCCACTGAAACTCTGTAATACTGAGATAGCCATCATTATCTCGATCTGTCCGTAACTCTTGCCAGATAAGTGCTAAATTAGCAAAGGGGGTCTCGCGGTATTCCTGAAGAGAAAGAACAGTATCACCATTCAAATCAAATCCAGGAAACAAGAATTCTGTCACCGGTAGTTGCCAAGAGGGGGTGCCACTTAGAAGCTCTTCACGACTCAAACGACCATCAAAATCCGTGTCAAATGCCAGAAATGATCCCACCGGATCAATCCAGTGCGTCAGATCACTTTTCCATTCGGCCATTGTGAGCGTTCCGTTATCATTCTGGTCCATCTGTTTAAACAATTCAGGGGTTTGCGTGTTATCGCCAAATCCAAACTTAGCTAATTTTGCCTCTTCTAAGTCAATCAGATGATCGCCGTTCTTATCTACATAGTCAAAGAGCATTCCCGATATTATTAAGCCTGATGGTGCCCAGAGCAGTTCTCCCGTTGGGTAACGTAGACCGTAGGCAATTTCAAGAACTTGTTTTGCCTCTGATTGATCAAGAAAGTTATCACCATTTCTGTCCCAGTCTTCCCACTTAGTTAATGCCAATCCAGGAATGGAGCGAGAGAGGTTTGATGAGCTAAACTCTTCCTTGCTTAGTTTGGAATCGCTGTTAATATCCCATTCCTTCCAACTTACTTCTAGGTCTTGCATGTGTTTTGTCACACGGTGCATTATCGGATGATCTAATTTTCTATGATCTCGGGAAAGGATATTGAGATATTCTTCGTAACTCAGAGTTTCATCATCTTGCAGGTTAAACACAGTGAAATCACGTAAAGCTCGTGATTGTTGTTCTTTTGAAACAGTTGCCAGAAATTCATTTTTTGTGAGAAGTTGGTTATGATCTGCATCAAGAAAACGAAACTCATTCAGGAAAATCGGTTGTTTTGGTGCTTGTCGATTGATAAATTCCTGAAGGCTCAATTGCTCATCAATATTATGGTCCCAATGATAAAACTCACGCCTTGCGTGTTTTTGTTGCTCTCCTTCTAACTTTCCAAGATATTCAGCAAGCGTTAGTTGCCGGTTTTGATCGGTATCTTTTTCTTGAACTCATTTATGGAGTACTCGGGAGTCCCCCCCGGTTCCGAAGACCGTAATAGCTTTAACCATGCTTTGCTTATGCTTCGCAAAGGTCGGTTTTTCAAGGCCTTTTACTTCAACCACGCTTTGACAATGCTTTCCTTTTGCTTTGATAATGCGTATTAGTGGGGGGAATTCTCAAGTGGGCCGACTAAAGGTTCGAAGTTCGAAGGCTTCTTCAAAGTTCTGATCAGGCAATCTATGGTATTTAATCAGCTCATCTGAAAGTGGTTTAAAATCTCATGTTTTAGGGTTGAATTTTTGTTTTCTCTCAGCCTTCCAGTGGGGTAAAACGAATGTGTAACCGCTTCCACAATGACCACATACTTACAATACATCCATGAGCAAAATATTCCACCCACTATTGGTATTAATTGCCTCAGCTACCGATAATGAATTGGCGAAATATGTCGAATACCTCAAACATGAGAATGCGATTCTGCGTTCCAGACTGCCGAAGCAAATCCATACAACTTATGAAGAACGCCAAACTCTGTTGAAATATGGAAAGGTTCTTGGTCGAGCCATTGAGGAACTGATTTCAATAGTCAGTCCAGCGACATTTGTCCGGTGGGTTCGGAATGGCAAGAATGGCAGACCCAAGCCTAAAAATTCTAAAGGCGGTAAAAGGAAGCCTCAGGAGATTCGTGAGTTAGTCATCAAAATCGCCATTGAAACTGGTTTCGGTTACACCCGCATTATTGGAGAGCTTCGGAAACTGGGTATCAAAAAAATTAGCCGACAGACTGTACGAAATATCTTGAAGGAAGAGGGGATTGAACCCGGTCCTGACCGAACTTCAGACTCGTGGAACGAATTTCTTAAGAGGCACGGTGAAACTCTCTGGGGTTGTGACTTCTTCTCGGTCAAATCTGTGACGACCAAGGGAGTCCGTGATCTGTATGTGATGGTCTTTCTGTATTTACAAACACGAGAAGCAATTGTCACCGAATCCACCGAACATCCCAACTCAGCCTGGGTTTGTGAACAAACTCAGAAATTCATTGAGCGGAGCAGGGGGCGAGAAACTAAACCAACAATGATCATTCACGACCGGGATGGAAAATACACGAAAGAATTCACTGAGACGTTGCAGCAATCCGGTATCAAGACAAGTCCGCTTCCGATAGCATCTCCGAATCTGAATGGAAGATGTGAGCGATTCATTGAAACGATCAAGTTGGAATGCCTGGAAAAGTTTATCATTTTCGGCAAACAACATCTGGATCATCTGGTTTCCGATTTTACAAAGTACTACAACACGCGACGCTCGCACACAGCACGAGACCATCTCCCACCAATTCGAGAACTTCCAGAAGAAGTAGAGAAATTATCACTGGGTGAAGTCCAAGTAATTTCACACATTGGTGGTTTAGTAAAATCATTTGAGCGGAAAGCGGCTTAAAGTGGTCGGGGGCGAGATTTCAATTGTTCAACCGCACGCTTCGTGGTGCGCCATTAGCTGATATTCTTGTGGCCGCTGACAGTGAACCACAACGTGCGACAGTCTTAGAAGATTGTAATTTAGTGTGCTGTGTTACTAAAACAGCTTTTTGCCTGAATGCTTGATGAATCGAATGGTTCAGAACAAGCATCAAGGCATGATCCTGAAATGACTCTGATGTCAGAGTACTTTTTGAATTGTATATATTGAATCAGTAATTTTAGAGAACTATTGTAAATATTAATGATTTGATCATTATTTTTATAAAAATTTGTATATAGCAAATTTTTGTTTGCATTACTGTTATTAGTATAGTTAGCATGAACATAACGCAAGACATGGTCATTTTTGAGTTGATCAAGCGGCCACAACTCTTTGCGGGCTAATTTCCCCACGTCTTGAATTCAAATTCGGTTCAATTCTTTTGGTTTCCTCTCAGAAAGGACTTGAGATGGACGTGGTCTCTTCTGCATTCGTGCTGCGCACTTTGTATTTACCGACGCGCTTTCTGCAAGCGACATTATGGTTCTCCGTATTTATACGGCAATGTATTGCTCTGCTGCTGAACCTCTTGAAACACACACGTTCCTGCCAACTGTCTCAGTTTATCAGTGACGGCTTTGAGCCTCTGAGATTAATGGTGGTCAGTAGTGTTTTCGAGAACAATTCGCATGTCTGATTACTTTATCAGAGTCATGTAGTGTTCAAGCTGAAGTAATGCTTTTGCCAAAACTCTTGGTTTTATGTTGACCCATTGAAGCCCCTGCATAATCTAGTGAGTCGAACTATGGCAGCGAAAAAAGAACAACAAGGACCACCTCTGGGACGAAGAGTGATCAATTTAGCCAAAGCAGTTACCCGACATGTGAGAGATGGAGGGCAAAAGGTTAGTGATATTACATATCAACGACGTTTAGAAATTTGCCGGTCTTGTGCCTCCTGTGATCTTGGCAGAATGGTCTGCCTCGAAATGAATTGTGGTTGCAAACTGGCTCGCAAAGCCCGCTGGCGATCGGAGGTCTGTCCTCTTAATCGATGGCCAAGTTCTTCTGATGATTGTGTCTCTGGTGGAGAACGTCATGAAGAAACAGAAAACAGCATAGCGATGCATCCACCATAAGTGTATCGAAAATGTTGTACAAAACCGTTGATATCCAAGGTAATGTCTCAGAGTGGTTTTCTCCATATATCTAGCTCAAATAACGACACAAATGGAAAACTGAATATGTTGAATCGACAAGAAAAAATCGCAATTATATTCGATCACATCACCCGTCCTGAAACAACAGGATTGTATTGTTTACGTGCGTTGCAAGAGCTTGCGGATGTGACGCATTTTCACCCAGAGCAATTAGCAAATAGTGATTTTGCCTCATTTGATCTGGTATTACATATTGATGACGGATTGCGTTATCGACTTCCAACCTTCAAGTGTCGTAGTGCTTATTGGGCCATTGATACACACCTAGACTTTGATTGGGCGCTACAACGGTCACAATTGTTTGATTTTGTATTTACGGCTCAGCGGGATGGTGCGGATCAACTGCAACAAGCCGGAATTGAAAATGCGCAGTGGTTACCATTGGCCTGTGATCCTGAAATTCATGGTCGGAAGAAGGTTGCGGCTCAATACGATCTCAGTTTTGTGGGAAATTCTTTTCCAGGAGAGCGTGACAAGTTATTGAAACTTTTGTCAGAAAAATATCCCCATTCTTATTTTGGCCAAGCTGATTACCGCGAGATGTCAACCATTTACTCTGGGGCGAAAATCGTTTTCAATCGCAGTTTGAAGAATGATATCAACATGCGAGTCTTCGAAACGATCGCCAGCGGGGCATTGTTGATTACAAATGATTTGAGCGAGAATGGATTGTCCACGTTATTTCAGAACAAAAAGCATTTGGTTACGTATCGCGATGCAGACGAGTTAATCAAAGTCATTGATCATTATTTGAAGCATGCTGAGGAACGGAAACACATTGCTTCGGCCGGTTACACAGAGGTTCTAGCACATCATACCTATCGAAATCGGATGCAGGAGATTCTCAATACTGTCGAAGGAATGTCTGATAAATCTCCTACTTCAAAGTCGTTGGTCTCTCAGAGAGTTCTCTCTCCGGACTCAGCTGCACGTCCCTTCAAAAGTCGTTCCTATTTTGAATTTTCTCGTCCGGAAGTTCAGGCACTAGTCCCACTTTCTGCAAAACGAATCTTAGATATCGGCTGTGGGACCGGACGGCTGGGTGAAGGATTGAAAGAACGGCAGAAGTGTCATGTAACCGGAATTGAGTTAGATGAGACTGCCGCCAATCAAACCAAAAAACGATTGGACAAGGTCGTCATACAAAACGTTGCAGATGTCGATTTTCATTTTCCAGAGAATCAGTTTGACTGTATTGTTTGCGCGGACATCCTGGAACATCTACGCGAGCCGGGTGACCTACTCAAAAAAATACGAAGTTGGCTGAGCTCAGACGGTTCGCTTGTCATCAGTATTCCTAACGTGAGACACCATAGTGTGATCACATCATTATTAGCAGGTAATTGGACTTACGAATCTGCAGGATTGCTTGATGATGATCATGTCCGATTTTTTACCCGTAGAGAAATGGAAAAACTGCTTTTTCGCACTGGTTTTAATGTAGATCAAATACAGTCTGTTTGCGGTCCTGGGGATGAAGATCGCAAACAGAGTGGGGATGTCAGGCAGCTCAACATTTCAGGTTTACAGGTGACAGCAAAAACTGAGGCAGAGGCAAATGAGTTCTTTACTTACCAGTACCTCTTGCGAGCGGTTCCAGCTAAACGTCGTGAAGACAAACTTACATCGATCATTGTCGTCACTCATAATCAACTTTCTTACACGCACCAGTGTGTTGAGAGTATTCAGTTACGAACTGGTGAACCGTATGAGTTGATTTTTATCGATAACGGGTCGACTGACGGTACACCAGAATATCTGCAAAGCATCGCAGGCGCGACCGTCATTCTCAATGAAGAGAATCGTGGTTTCCCAGCTGCCGTCAACCAGGGAATTGAAGCAGCACAAGGAGACAACGTTCTTTTGCTCAACAATGATACCATTGTTACCACTGGCTGGTTACGTCACATGCTTGATGCGCTGGAAAGTGATAAAACAATTGGTTTAGTTGGTCCCTGTTCCAACAACATTAGCGGACCTCAGCAAGTGCCCGTTGATTACCTGCAACTCAACGAACTGGACGGTTTTGCCTGGGATCGAGGTAATGCATTGTCCGGTTCTGTGACCGATCTTGATCGGCTGGTAGGGTTTTGCATGTTAATCAAGCGTGAGGTGATCGAGCAAATTGGTAGATTCGATGAACAATTTGGCATGGGTAATTTTGAAGATGATGATTTCTGCCGCCGAGCTCAGGCAGTCGGCTTTCGGACGGTAGTGGCAGAAGCCTCTTTTATACATCATTTTGCCAGCGTGACTTTCAAAGCCACTGGAGTCAACTTCAGCAAATTGATGCAAGAAAACCAACAGAAGTATGAAAACAAGTGGGCAACTCAAAATACTACTCCAAATCAAGATCATTGCTCACGGCTTTCACTCTGTATGATCGTGCGAGATAACGAACGAACGATTCATGATGCCCTTAGTAGTATCAAACCGTGGGTTGATGAAATGATTGTGGTCGATACCGGTTCACGGGACCGCACTCCGGAAATCGCAGGAGAGCTTGGTGCCCAGGTATTTCATTTTCCCTGGTGCGATGATTTTTCCGCTGCCAGGAATAAGTCATTGAAACATGCCACCGGTGATTGGCTCTTCTGGATGGATTCCGACGATACCATCAGCGAAGAACAAGGCTGTAAACTGCGGGAACTTATTGATCGTTCGCATCAGGAAAATATTCTTGGTTATGTGATGCAAGTACATTGCCCGACCAATTCTGCAAACGGTCAGCATCAAGACATGACGGTAGTAGACCACATCAAGCTATTTCGCAATCGTCCTGATTTACAGTTTGAGCATCGAATTCATGAACAAATCATTCCTGCAATCCGTAGAGCAAACGGGGATGTTGCTTGGACAGATATTTTTGTTACGCACTCGGGCAGTGATCAAACGGAGCAGGGACAGCAACGCAAGTTGGAACGAGATTTCCGACTACTGCATCTCGATCTCGATGACCGTCCTGATCACCCCTTCGTCTTATTCAATCTTGGTATGACCTATGCCGATGCGAATCAGTACGAAACAGCAATTCGCCATTTGGAGCGTTGTCTGGAAGTTTCTTCACCACAGGAGTCTCATGTCCGGAAAGCATACGCGTTATTGGTCAGTTCCTTACAGCGACTTTCACGTCATTCAGATGGAGAGAAAATCTGTCAGCATGGGCTTGGTTTTTACCCTGACGACCCCGAGTTGCTGTTCCGAAGTGCCATGCTACACCATCATTTCGGTCGCTTGGACGAAGCAGAAACAGCTTATCGGTCAATACTTGACCACAACTCCGACCGCCATTTTTCTAGTACCGATCAAGGCATTTTCGGTTTCAAAACCTATCACAATCTCGCTGTTGTGTTAGCAGATAAAAAGCGTTGGCGGGAAGCTGCCAGTGTTTGGGAACAGATCACTCAAGAAGAACCAAATTTCATTCCCGCCTGGCGCGGATTGGCTGAGATGTACCAGCATCTTAAGGATGAAAAAGGAATGCTGAAATTGATGAATGCACTTAACCAACATCCACAGATTAATCAGGAAGATGTATTGGATGGTCCGTTGTCTGCTGCAACGCACTCAACGGCATGAAACATTTTATCGAATTATCAAAGACTCTAATTCGTTAACAAGAAATACCATACAAATGAGGGAAAGTAATTGATGTCAACTTTGATTTCATCAGCGAATAAAATATCACGTTTTCCCAGTTTTAGTTGTATTCATCGGGGAGATGTGATTGGTACAGCATCGGTACCACAGACTCGCCAAGGCAAACAAGTGCTCCCTGTGTATGAATGCCGTATTCACAAAAAATGTATTGCGAAAGGAAGTTTAAAGAAAAACGGCATCGCGAGTTGTGTCAATTGTAGAGACCGTAATAAGTCTTTAGCCCATTTGGCAAGACTTGAAGCGAACAATGCAGAGCAAACTCGCTATGACCTAGATGTCTTCGTGCCCTACTTTCGAAACCTGCACTTAGTTCCTCAAACAATTGACTCCATTCTCTGGCAAACAAATGTGAAACCCTTCGTTCATTTAGTCAATGACTGCTCACGAGAAGATGATGCGGAACTAAAGCGGCGATATGGTCATCTACTAAATATTCGATGGCATAAAACAAAAAAGAATAGCGGTCCTTATGCGATTGCCAATGGCCTTTTTTATCACATGGTTTCGGACGTTATTGGGATTGTCGATTCTGATGACATTATTCTGCCGACTCATTTTGAGAAAGCACTTTCTGCCTTGAAAGAAAATGAAGCTGATGTTTACGGTTCTTCGATGCAGCAATTTTTAAATCCTCTTGAAAATCATAACACAAGAAATGCAACAATTGTTGAGAGAGTGCCGGTAATTGATTCTGGTGCAAGACCGGATTGTATCCCTTACCCACGGATCATCAATGGAACAATGGTGATCAAAAAGAAAACGTTTCGCGATCTAAATGGTTTTGATGGCAGCATGTTCTGTGGAGCGGATACAGAATTTTCTCAACGGTTGCAGTTCCCGAGTGATTTCAATATCAAACTTCACATTTCGAAAGAGATTACTGCGTTGAGAAGGGTTTGCAGCAATAGTCTGTCCAATAGTGACACACGATTTGGCCTCAAGTCTTTTGAAAGAGATGCCGTTACAAAAGCCAGTGTGAAAAGATACAACCTCTGGAAGTCCCAGAAAAAAATCGATCCGACTGCATTTGGTAATTTACATGCTTGTAAAGATGTGTTTGAACAACTCCCGCCTGTGAGTTTTTTGCGAGAGGGCAGGAAGACGGCTTGTATCGCAACCATACCTCGACGTGTCTACGCACTTGAGGCGACTCTGAACTCGCTCATCGATCAAGTTGATTCGATTAAAATCTATTTAAACAATTTTAAACATATTCCCGATTTTTTGAAGAACGACAAAATTGAATTGATCTTTGGCGACAATCGTCGGAAAGGGTCCACCAAGTTTTTTTGGGCAGACAAAATTACGGGGTATATCTTTACTTGTGACGATGATTTGGTTTATCCCTCTGATTACGTCCAGGTAATGAGTACAGCCATTGACCGTTACAAATGCCTTGTCGGCGCTCATGGCAATATTTTGAAACCAGGCAAGATCACAAACTATTACAAAGATCGCACGGTTCTTGATGCCAGGAAAGCAGTACCCAAAGACACATTCGTCGATATTCTTGGAACAGGCGCGATCGCCTTTCACACGGATGACATCAAAATGTCTATGGATGACATGGACATGCCTGATATGGAAGATATTGCCATTTTCAAGCTGTCTTACAACCATTCCTACACAAAAGTTGTGGTCGCTCATCCTGAGGGCTGGTTTCAATCTTCTACCCATAACAACGATTTGGGTCTTTACGGAGATGCTGTTTTGGATGGCTCAAAAGAAACAGAGGTGATCAACGAACACAAGAATCATCGGTAGTGATGCAAGGGAAAATTCGGCAAAGACAGGGGACGTATTATACACGTTAATTTTTTTGTCTTGATACGAACTCTAAAACAAATGGAATCAGACATTTTTGTTCTACATGGATAGAGGCTCTTTGATGGATAGCATATCAGTCATCATCCCAGCCAGGGGAGGAAGCATGAGGATTCCCGGCAAAAACATGATCGACTGGAGAGGAAAACCTTTAATCCTATGGTCTATTGAGTATGCACAGCAGGAGGGGTTTCAACCGATTGTGATTACTGATTGTAGTGAGATTGCAGCATACTCATGCCAATGCGGTGCTGCTGTTCTCGACGAACCGACTGAGCTTACAGCACCAGAAGTTAAGATTATCAGTGTTGCCCAGTGGGCGGCTGAAAAATTGCAAACCCATTTGATTCTGTTGCAATGCACCTCTCCGATTCGTAGACCAGGCCTGATTAAAGAAGCAGTTGAAAAACTGAAACGCTCTGACAGTGTTTACGCAGGAGCGCGATTGCCATCGGAGTTTATGGTTGACAAAACCGGGAATATTTTCAACAGAGCTATGTCTGTCGATGGGACGCCACCGTTTAGCCAGGAGTTAAAAGACGATCCTCAGTGGTTGTTAACGGGGGCATTATTTGCGATGCGTTACCCTCAGATGATGGATCAATCTGATTGCCTTTTTGGTGATGTGGATGTGTTGGAAGTTGATTGGAAGGATACAGTCGATATTGACTGGCCGGAAGATATCGAAAGACCAAGCGTTGTTGTCGTGGGTAATGCATCAAATCTGAAAGATAGAAAAATTGGTTGGTTAATCGATGATCATGACGTCGTCGTGCGGAGTAACTTTTATCGAACAGAAGGGTTCGAAGAATCGGCGGGGTCGCGCACAACTCATTGGTCGATCGTCTGTGTACGTGGTGCTATCGATATTTTAGATGAATCAGGCCCTAAAGATTGCTCAGCTTACACAGAAGTGTGGCCAAGATATTCTGGTGACGAGTCTCTTTACGAAGAAACTTGCAAACGGCTTCACAATATCAAAAGCACGCAGAAGATTTGTGGTCACTATATTCTAAAAAACTTTGGTCGTTATAACACGGATCGACAACGCGTTGAGTGTCTGACTACCGGTGTGGTCACAATTGCCAATGCCGTTGATCGTTGGGGACCACCGGTTCATGTGGCAGGATTTGGTTCAGCAGATAAATTCGTATCCGGATACTATTACGATAAAGACCAGGTATTTAAAAAATATCATGATTACGAAACTGAGCGGTTGTTGTTGAATGAATGGGAAGCAGAAGGATACATTCGAAGGATTGATCAATGATAGAAATACCGAATTTGGAAATCCACGCAAGCTATGCTTGTAACTTGTCTTGTAAGAGTTGCTCACATTTTAGCGACCAGAGAATCGGTAAGAACGTTCCATTCGAAGAGATCGTTGATCAAATGATGCAGTGGAGCGGGCGTATTCAACCCAAAGTATTTTCAATATTAGGGGGAGAGCCTGCGCTCAATAAGCAATTGGTGCAAATCGTGCGCGAGTGCAGAAAACAGTGGCCGTTTTCTAAACTACGATTGATTTCAAATGGTTTTTTTCTGAAAAATCACCCGGGGCTTCCTCGCGTGTTGCAGCAGACAGGCTGTGAATTAGACATTTCAGTTCATCATGACGGAGCTGAATATACCGAAAAATTGATTCCTGTCAGAAAGCTGCTTGAAGAATGGAAAAAGCAATATAGTTTTAAATTAACATTTCGGCCCTCAGCGGCCAAATGGCGAACGACATTTGAGGGTTTTGGTTCTGAGATGGTGCCGTTCAACGATGGGAATCCGGAAGAAAGCTACAAAATCTGTGTGGCAAAACATTGTCCACAGATTCATGAAGGAAAAATTTGGAAGTGCCCTCAGCTGGCTTATTTAAATTTGATGGACCGCAAGTATCGTCTTCCTGCTGTCTGGGATCAATATTTGGCGTATCGACCTCTGCATCCGGAGTGCTCAGATGAAGAACTGGAAAAATTCTTCAAAACAAGAGTAGAAGCAGCATGTTCGATGTGCCCGGCACACCATCGGTATTTTAAGATTCCTTCGCCGTTGGTAAGAGAGAAAATGGCTCCCGTTGTTGCTGAGCCCAATTCACTTTGATTTAAGAGACAACACGAATTTTAAAGGACTTGGAACATATATGTGAGATTGAAAACCATGTTTTACAAACCGAAACGTTTGCACTGAGGCAGGAGTAATTAGGTGACTCAATTAGAAGGAGCGTTCAGGGGACATTGATGACAAGCGTATCACTGTGGGCAGTCGGGATGACCACCGCACCACGTAAACTTCCAACTTTGGAACAAAGTATTCATAGCCTGGCTGATGCTGGATGGAACGAACCTCGACTTTTTGTAGAACCAGAGACCGAGATTCCGGGGGCAGCTCAGTCTCTACCAATCTCTTTACGCGATGAGACTTTGGGGGCTTTCCCGAATTGGTATCTGGCCCTAACAGAACTGGTGTTACGCCAGCCTTTAGCAGAAGCCTATTTTCTGTGTCAGGACGATGTTTTATTTGCCAGTGGGCTGCGTGGATATCTGGAACAACGCCTTTGGCCTGCCCGAAAAGTCGGTGTCGTTTCGATTTATTGTCCAAGCCATTATGCAAATGAGAAATCGGAAGGGTTTCATCTCGAAAATCATGGGTGGGACAATTGGGGAGCACTCGCGTACATCTTTCCCAACTCTTCTGCCCGTAAATTCCTAAGTGACCTCCTGGTGTTGAATCACCGTGGTTTTGGGCCTGCTGAGGGGATGAGAAATATCGACTCCGTGGTAGGACTGTGGTGTCAGCGTTCCGAGCTGAATTACTTCGTACATACACCCAGCCTCGCACAACATATTGGTGATACATCAACGATTTGGATGCGTGGTTCTAACCGTGGGCGACGGCGTGCTCGCGAATTTTGTGAAAAAATTGATGTTACAGGGGTCGCGCAATACTGACGACCTAAAAAACGAATACATTATTTCAATTTACGATTTTTAATGAAGGATCATAATCATGTCGAATCAACAATGGCATTTACGAGTTTCAGATCAAATCCTCCTTTCCTTGGACCGTGTCACTCCCGCTGGCTGCGACGTAGCGGACGCATTCACGGGTGATTACATACTCGACCTCATTGAACGAAGTCCCAAACAATGTTGTTGGGAGATCAATTTCCCGAAGATGTGTGATTTAAATCGAGTCGACCTCTGGGTCTCACTGCAAAGCAATGGTCGTTTTGCAGCCCAGGTGAAAATGAATGGAGGAATTGATGGTCCTGTGTGGAGTGCGAACAACATTGAAGTATTCAGCGGAGTCCTCAAGCTCAGTATGGATACTAAAAAACAGTCTCAAGTGATTGCCGGTGCGCGTTGGCCGGACAGCATTGATGTTGAACCAATCACTGCCACAGCGTTACAAGAATCATTTTATATTCCTCTCACACCGGAACCAGAAAACAATCCGATGATGATGGGAGTCGGTGGTAGCAGCAGTGGGAGTGGTGGAAACTGTCCGTCCGTCACAGAAGTTGTTGTTGTCGAGAATGCCACTAAGCAAACTGAAACCAAATTTGCGGCAGTCCAGAATAATGAGGGAGTAAAATCAAAGTTGAATGCGGAATTAGGCTCTGGTTCCTGTTCTGAGATGAAGTGGAAGGTCGATTCCGTAGAAAAATCACCTGGCTGTGAAGTCGAAATCGATCTGGATACCCAAAAGGTAATTCCTCTGGAGATTTTGTGTGTGGAGGATGACAGCTCACTCTGGACGGGAACACTTGAAGTAACTGCCAATGTAACTGATTCTTGCCCCCCTGGAGGAACAACGGGCGAGGATGACACAGGCGATGACGATGCATGCGGCCCATGTGGATGTACTTCTTCAGGATGTGGTTGCAATCTCAACGGAGAGCCGCAGATTTCTCCCTATGATAACACGGTTATACAAGCCGGGGATGATTATAGTAATATACCTGCTGGCTCCTGTAATAGTGGTGTTTCTGGCACAGGCCCTAGTTCACCTGCCGCTTCTCCGCTTACTGGCAACTTGTTTGATACCTGGAGAACTCCCAAGTCAGGACCACAGGATGTTCAGCCAACTCTCAGGTATAATTCACTGCGGGCGAGCTACGAGAGTCCGTTTGGGTATGGTGTCGACAATTACCATTCCTCCCGAGTCAGTCCCGCTGGAACTTCGGCTGTGCTTAACAATGGTCTGGGGGGGACTTTTTTCTATACCGACAAAGATGTCAATGGTGATTATCTGGCCCCCAATAATGCTTCCAGTGCACTCCAGGAACTCTCCGGTGGTGGCTGGAAAGAGACTCCCGTCAACGGCTTTGAAAAACATTATAATGCCGATGGTTTGATGGAAAAAATCGTGAGTCCCACGGGAGATATCTGGACTTTCACACATGATGCAAACGATCTGCTCACGACGGCGGTTGCTCCCACTGGCAGAGTAGTGACCTACAGTTATGACAATAATAACAAGATACGAACAATTACCGATCCAGTAAATCGTGTCACAACTTATACAGTTGACCCCAGCGGCAATCTGACGGAAATCATCCGCCCTGACAGCACCAGCGTCGAGATGAATTACGATGCCAACCACCGGCTGACTGCCTATGTCGCGCCGAATGCGGATCGCACGACTTATACTTACGATACTGAAGGACGTGTCACGCACATCGAACGTCCAGCAGGAAACAATACGACACTGACTTATGCATCCGGGGCCAATGTTATTACCGATCCTGATGGTAATAGAACGACACTGATGTTTGACAGTGAAGGGAGACGTACAAAGAGAATCCTTCCTTCCGGCTCTACAACCGAATGGATCTGGGACACCGATGGTCTGGTGGCAATGGTTCACCCCAATGGAGCGCGAAATACGGTCACTTATAGCATGCAATCTAATCGAACCAAGCGAATGGGACAATTTACCGATGCTGGTGGTAACAGTTTTGATTATACTTATAATGCTGCGGGAAAGGTTTCAACTGTCGTTGACCAGGCAGGGCACCGGACAACGCTTACTTATGATGCAAATGGAAATCGAACTCAACTGGCTGATGCACTCGGAAATATTTACACAGCCGTGTATGATTCCTCCGGTCGAATTATTGCGAATGTCAATCCCCTTGGTCAACGAAACACCTATGTCTATGACACACTGGGAAATCTTTCCGCCCGAGTGACTCCCAATGGAAAACGCACAACCTACACCTATGATAGTGCGGGTCGTGTCGAGACAGAAACCTCTCCGGAAAATTTGGTGACGACTTATGTGCGTGATTGCCCTGCCTGCGATGAAGTCACTGCAGAAATAGATCCTGCTGGTAACCGAACCACTTACACTTATGATGACATGGGTCGTCGCACGTCAACCACAGATCCAGCCGGTAATACAACGACCACAATCTATGATACTGCTGGCAACGTCGAAGCAATGGTCGACCCTCTCGGAAATCGCACCACCTACAGCTATGATGGAAATAACAATCAAATCAGCGTCACCAATCCTGCGAATGAAATTAGCACCTCGGTCTATGATTCGGCTAACCGACTGACCGTTGATATTGATCCGGCAGCCCTCCGCACCACTTATGGTTATGATGTCAATGGAAATCAATTCAGCGTCACAGATCCGGCAGGTAACATCACGACCACTGTTTATGATAATCAGAATCGTGCTATTGCCACCATCGATCCATCAGGGAATCGTACGACATTTAGTTACGATTCGGTGGGTAATCAAGTCGCTACCGAGAATCCGCTCGGTGACATTGGCACCACTGTTTATGATGCCGAACGCCGTGTGGTTGCAACCGTTGATCCGCTAGGAAATCGAACGACGACAACGTATGGTGAAGCAGGGAATGTCACATCCAGAATCAACCCCTTAGGCAATATCTCAACCACCATCTACGATACCTTTGGTCGCGAAGAAGCGACCGTTGATCCGGAAGGCAACCGCACAACATTCGTTTATGACGCACAGAGCCAGTTGATTGCCACCATCAATCCTCTCGGAAATCGGACGACGAATATTTACGATGCTAATGGGCAAATCGAAGCTGTTATCAATCCACTGGGGAATCGAACCACAACAGTTTACGATTCCGCAGGGAGGGTGGAGGCAGTGGTGAACTCGTTGGGGAATCGAACCACAACTGTTTATGATTCTGCCGGACGCAATGTCGCCTCCATCGATCCATTGGGCAATCGTACCACATCGGTTTATGACAATTTAGGTCGTGTGGAAGCCACCATTGATCCCCTGGGTAATCGGACCACCACAGTTTTTGATTCGACAGGGCGGACTTCCGCCACGATTGATGCTCTCGGCAATCGCACCACATTTTTGTATGACTCAGCGGGGCGTAACGAATCAACGATTAACGCACTCGGAGATCGGACAACAACCGTGTACGACTCTGCCGGGAGAGAGGAAGCGATCATCAATGCGCTCAATGAAAGAACAACGACGGTTTATGATGCAGCCGGTCGAGTAGCAGCTACGATCAATACGGACGGTAATCGTTTAACAATGGTTTATGACGCGGCAGATCGTATCAAAGCAACCATCAATTATGAAAATCAGCGCACAACCACAGTTTACGATGCCGCCGGTCAGACGATTGCTACCATTGATCATGAAGGTAACCGATTTACAACGACCTTCGATGCTGCTGGTCAACCAGTGACGTCGGTTGATCCACAAAATAACGTGACAACAACAATATACGACGACAATGGTCAACCCACGGTGACCATTGACCCCTTCGGTAACCGTACCACGATTGTTTATGACGCGACCGGACAACCTGAAGTAAACATTGATCCGTTGGGGCACAGAACTACCACCACCTACGATGCTGCCACCCAACCGACGGCAGTGAAAAATGCACTCGGAAATGTAACAACCACAGTGTACGACGCCGTCGGTAACACAAGAGCGTTGGTTGATCCTCAGGGAAATCGCAACACGTTCCTGTATGATGCAGCCAATCGGGAAACCGAGCAGGAAGACCCGCTAAATCGTATCACAACATCCGCTTATGACGCCGCAGGTCGTCAGACATTACGAATTGATCCACGCGGTTTTCGGACGACGTACTCCTATGATGCAAACGACAATCTAACGGGGCGCGCGTATCCGGATAGTTCGCGAGCAACTTTTGTTTTTGACGCGCTCAATCAGATGACTACAGTGGAAGATAGTACGGGGCGTCTTACAACCGTTTATGACGCTATCTCCAGGAGAGTCTCGGTGACCGATCCTGCCAGTAAGACGATTACATATAGTTATGATGCTGAAGGAAATCGTTCGACAATGATCGATCCCGATGAAGGCCGGTTTACTTATACTTATAATCCGGATAATTTATTAATCACTCTGATCAATCCCCAAAACGATCGTACGACTTACTCGTATGACGAACAAAATCGGCAGATTGGAATTCAACGAGCCAATCTGACACGAACATCATTTAGCTATGATGCAAACAGTCAGATTGTCAATCTGGTGCATCGCAAGTCAGACAATTCAGTGATAGACAGTTTTGGTTACACTTATGATGCTGCCGGGAATCGTGTGTCGATCATAGAAGCGGACAATTCTCGCACGACTTATAGCTATGATGCAACGAATCAACTCACCAGCACGCATCGCACGGGAACCACTTCCTACAGTGCGACCTTTACCTACGATGCGTCCGGCAATCGGATCAAACACGAAAAAGATACCGTGTTAACACGCTTTGAATACGATGTGGCGAACCAGTTAACTGTTCAGATCGATGCAGCTGGGAGAACGACTTATACATTTGATGCGGCCGGAAATCAGCAAGTGGTTCTTGAACCAAGCATGAATCGCACTACGACGACTTGGAATTATGAAAATCAGCCTACTGTTTATGAGGCCCCTACCAATGCACTGGTAACAATGACTTACAATCCAGAAAATCGTCGGACTTCCAAAGAAACAGTTAGCTATAAGAATAACTTCATTTGGGATGTCGAAAGCGATAACGTACTGCTGGAAACCGATGATTTTAATGTTACACAAGTCGTTTACACAAATGACCCGTTTGAATTCGGTTATCTGGTTAGTCAACGTCGCAGCAACATCACGAATTGGTATCATTTCGATGCACTGGGTTCCACACGCGATCTGACGAACAGCTCGGAAACGATTACGGACAGTTATCTGTACGACGCCTGGGGCAACCAACTCACAACCACCGGCACTACCACTAACCCGTTCAGATGGACAGGAAACGTCGGCTACTACTACGATACAGAGTTGGAAAGCTACTACATCCGAGCCAGAGTCTACGAACCAACCATCGGAAGATGGCTCAGCACTGATCCGTTAGGGTTTGTTGATGGTTTCGGTTTGTATCTGGCTTACTTTATACCGAACGGTGTGGATCCGAGCGGGATGGTTTGTCAGTGTTGTAAATGGTGTGAAACCATAGAAGGTGATTATGACTGGGACCCTATTGCTAATCCATTCTTCGGAGGGGGAGGAACCATTACCCACTACTTTGTGCGGCCAAAGGGTTGTGGTACGAAAGAAGAATCAGTGCCATTTTCAGATTGTGGAAGGGGAGTAGGACGCTATTCGTGTTGTGACAATCCTGGCTATGCAAATACATTATTAGTGCAGTTGAATGTGTACCGTTGGAATGGTGCAGCTGAAAAAAAACACGCATCTGCTTCTGTAGAAATGGCCAACAAAATCTTTAAAAAATGCTGCATCAAATTTGATTGGTCTGGAACGCTCACGGATACAAAAAAGAATGCTGGTGGCTATAGACGCGAACTGCCACTATCAGCTGTCCTACCCGCCTTTCCCTCGGAGCACGAGATTCTTACGGAATTCAATAGAGACAAACAATTAGATGTACATTTTGTGCCAGGATTTTGGGATTTGTTAAACCGTGGAATCGATCTTCCGCAGGGAGTAGCTTATAAGATTGGCTCTGATCCCGTCGCTATCAAGACCGGTAAACCAGAATTAATGGCACACGAGATAGGTCACGCATTAGGACTATCTCACGAGTACGACGTAAACAATTTGATGCACCCATCGTCCGGGTCGAGCTATTGGTTTTTTCCTTACGAGAACAATTTGACCGCAAAACAGTGTAGTGACGCCCGAAAGATAGCAAAAGGAAAATACCAGGACAAATAATACAAATAAAGACATTCGAAGTCGGACTATTCAAACAAAACCAAAAGCCAAAGTGCCCGCTTGCAACAGAGCATAGTCACTGCGAGCCCATGGTGATCAAATTGGATAAAACGTGTTGCCATTGTAACGGTTCGCTGTCAAGGTATTCGTAATATTCTCATCGGATAGAAAGCGCGGTGCACATATGATTTTGAATCACATCAAAACCAAACGTTTTAGCGTGGTTTGGATATTGTGTTCATTGATCACTTTGTATGCATTGGAAATAAGGCATGTTCTCTTTGGGGATACTCAATTGATGAGCGACTTTGATGATACTCGCCTAAGCCTGTTTTGGCACGTCAGTGCATCGTGTTTATTTGGCCTTGTTCTCGCGCTTGTTACGCTGATGGCAATCGAAACCAAACGTTTTAGCGCGGTTTGGATATTGTGTTCATTGATCACTTTTTGCATTCTGTTGTTTTCATACCAGATTTATGCTTCGTATCCATCGGGCTTTGAAACTGTCGATGGCACATTGGGCCTTATACAAATCAGTTGCACATTGGGTGAATGGTATGAATTGGAAATAAGGCGTGTTCTTTTTGGGGATACTCCAATGCCGATTGCCTCTGATGATACTCGCCTGATCCTGTTTTGGCATGTCAGTGCATCGTGTTTATTTGGCCTTGTTCTCGCACCTGTTACGCTGATGGCAATCAAAACCAAACGTTTTAGCGCGGTTTGGATATTGTGTTCATTGATCACTTTTTGCATTCTGTTGTTTTCATACCAGATTTTTGTTTCGTTTCCAGGGGGCCTTGTAACTATCGCTTGCCCATTGGGTGAATGGTATGAATTGGAAATAAAGCGTGTTCTCTTTGGAGATGCTCCAAAGTTGATCACCTCTGATGATACTCTCCTGATCCTGTTTTGGCATGTCAGTGCATCGTGTTTAATTGGCCTTGTTCTCGCACTTGTTACACTGATGGCAATCAAACCTGCTAACAAAGAAAAAGAGTAACTAAAGAAGGTGTAGATAATATGAGTACCGAAAATTCCACGTACAACGGATGGGGCTTCAGTCCCCAGTGGAGTTTGCGAAAAAATCATGCCCGGCGCGCCGGGCATGATTACTTTAGATTTCTAACATTCCAACTGGCTCAAGGTTGGGGGCAAGGTCAAGAAACCTGAATTGTATATCAAGCTCTGGATTCGGTTAAAGGGGGCATGTCACATCCAAAGTGAGGCACAATCAAAACTGCGAATATTTTAAGAATACCAAGCGTGGTCGAATTTGTGGACCTGATGATGGAAAAGCATGTGGTAATTGTGGGGGTTTATGACTATTGCTTAGAAATAGTATATTGACAAAGCGGTGTTCGAATTCCAGAATTGAGTTTGAGCTTTTTTGTTCGGAGCATCTCATATTTCATCAGAAGGGCATTCTATGAAGAATATTTCCTCAATGAGCAATCATGGTATTTTCAATACTTTCATTTTCCTTCTGTTGTGTAGCGGATGTGGACAGACGGATGAACCTGCTACCGATTCGATCAAGGCACTTGGGGGAATAATTATTAGTGATGACATGGGCAATGTCATACGAGTCGATTTTTCTAGCAGCATGATCTATGACTTTTCTGACAGAACCATCAGTGATGCAGGACTTGTGCATCTTAAAGGGCTGACCAATCTGACCACATTGAACCTTGCAGGCACCAAGATCAGTGACGCAGGACTTGAGCATCTTAAAGAGCTGACCAGACTAACGACATTGGACCTTCGACACACCGACATCAGTGACGCAGGACTTGTGCATCTTGAAAAGCTAACCAATCTGACCACATTAGACCTTGGGTACACCAACATCAGTGATGCAGGACTTGTGCATCTCAAAGGGCTGACCAATCTGACCACATTGGACCTTGCAGGCACCAAAGTCAGTGATGCAGGACTTGTGCATCTTAAAGGGCTGACCAATCTGACCACATTGAACCTTGCAGGCACCAACATCAGTGGCGCAGGACTTGTGCATCTTAAAGAGCTGAGCAATCTGACGACACTGGACCTTTCAAGCACCAACATCACTGACTCAGGACTTGTGCATCTTAAAGGGCTGACCAATCTGACCACATTGGACCTTTACAACACCAAAATCAGTGATGCAGGACTTGTGCATCTTAAAGAACTGACCAATCTCACGATATTGTTCCTTGGGATGACCGACATCAGTGATGCAGGACTTGTGCATCTCAAAGGGCTGACCAATCTGACCAAATTGAACCTTGCAAACACCAAAATCAGTGATGCAGGACTTGTGCATCTTAAAGAGCTGACCAATCTGACCACATTGGACCTTTCAAGCACCAAAGTCAGTGATGCAGGACTTGTGCATCTTAAAGGGCTGACCAGACTAACTCTTTTATGGTTGTTAAAAACTAAAGTCACGGAAGAGGGAGTGATGAAATTGAATGCAGCAATACCCGATTGCTTGATTCATCATTGATTTTAATGCGACACAACTAGTTTATTTCAACGAACCGGTAGAATTCGGCTCGCTCATCTTCGGGCGATCTCATTACTGCTAAGAGATTTTAATACCGGTATCATTTTCTGCATTCACATGTAAATGAAGTCAATAATCTTAAATTTATAGTCTATCGATTAGCCCTAGATAATTTCGCAAAGGATTGAATGATGTCGAGCAATCAATGGCATTTGCAAAGAACTGGTAAAATATTATTAACAGGTGTTTGTTATGTTCATCGGCTTTTGGAAGAGCGTTTTGCAAATCCTGATCGCCGATTCATAAAGGATGTTCATCCAGATTTTGATGCAAGCAAAGTACTGTTTTTCAGCGAAGAGATTGCGCAACGATTTCTATTTACAGATTTTCATGGAAAACTATCTTCCATCAAAACGGAAGCAAATAATTTCCCCGAGTTGCTGGAACTTTATGAAGATCAGTGCGAAGCGATGTATTGTGTTGGCGCAACACAGATTCATAGCCTGGACGTTCCCAATATTCGGCCGGCAGACTTTAGTAAAATCAGCACATTCTGGTATTTTCTCTTCAATGATAATTGGAATCCGGTAACGACACGAAAATGGGAGGAGAAAAGAGATAAAGTTCTGCTTGCCCTCTTGGTAAGATTTCCTAAACTCAAGTTTATTTTTTACCAAGAACGCTGCAAGACATGGTGGAAGAAACACAATCTCCCCAGTGAAAGAATGGTTTATTGGAACATTGATTGGGGGATGTCAATTAGTGATTACGAAGATATTAAGCGCGAACTGGAAAAGAAAGGAATCAGGGGAGGACATCGTTTCCCCACAGAGGATAGCTATAATGATTTATGCGACCTGATTCTCTGCGATTTAGAGAAAAGTAAAGCTGTAAGTCTTGTCTGAATATAGCACCATAAGAACACCTTGCGATAAAACTTCAACAAAAGCGATCATAGATGCTCCCCATTCGGCTCCCTTGTTTCTGAAGATTGGGGCCACATTCAGTTGAGCTAACCCTAGAGCAAAAAAACGACGAACGTCTTGTTATTACGACCGAACACTAAAACCACCGGGCGTGTTGAAAAAGTCGGTTTGATATAATTGGAGCGAGGGGTGATTGATATTGCTCTGTGGAGAGGTTTGGCAGTATGAGCAAGTTCGCTTTGTTGTCCAATCTCCCTGTTTTCGATCATGAAGACGCCGATGCAAGGGATTGCATGTCTTTGAGCCCAGGACTAGGACGGTCATTGATCTGGAGTCGTTCATTCCACAAGATCACTTGCTCCGGCAGATTAATGACATTGTCGAACCGGTATTCATCCGCAAACTGACCACCGCTTGCTATGCAGAGGGACGAGGCCCTTCCCGTTCCGAAGACCGTAGTAGCTTTAACCATGCTTTGCTTATGCTTCACAAAGGCCTGTTTTTCAAGGCCATTTACTTCAACCACGCTTTGACAATGCTTTGCTGTTGCTTTGATAACGTGTATTCGTGGGGGGATAAGTAGGGGGAATTGACGACTGGACTGAAAATGGATCTAGCTTTCGATAGCTTCCATCACGATTGATTCAAGTGCACAATTTATTAAAGAGCCTCATCGCGCGGCTGAATAAATTGACCATATGAATTGACTTTTTTATGACAACCCAACAATTTTCCAGTTCGCTTTTGGTTGAAAATCTGGGCTGGGGGTGAAGACATGAATATTTTCATTGGGATCAATGGCGAACAACATCAAACGGGTTTCTCCTTGTTGCTCAAGATAATCATCGTATGAAAATTCTTCCGTCAATAAAGTTGTTTTGATTTCTGCACCATCGATTAAACGTTTTTCCAGATCTTCGTATGAAATCATATCATCAAATAGAATTCGCCCTCCGTATTTGAAACTCGATTTCTCTTCTGCTTTTCCATTTTGTGGTTGGTGATTGCGAATGCTATAAATAAACTTAGGCCCGAATTCCAATCGAAAGTATTGAGCGGCTAATGCGTTCAATTCAATATGCGACGACATTGCCAAAAGATGCCCTATACCAGTCAAATTCAGATGGCGCTCAGCGTGTTCTGAAACGGGGTTCCCCCAATAGGCATATAAGCCCTTCAACTTTGCTTTCGTGACAGAAGACCAGTCTTGATCTGTCAGTAATGTTCTAAAGCCGTTGTTCATTAATTCCTTA